>JAHQWE010000109.1 GCA_019633985.1 Acidiferrobacterales bacterium
GTCGAAGACACTGATTCAATGAACTCGATCGATGGCTTTAGTGGGATGTTATTAATAACCCCAGATGCAGACTGGAAAGAGAAGTGGGAAACCCCTCCGGAAGTGGTGCCTCGACTTAGTTCCGCAGATACGGTCAAAATTGGCGAAAAGCTCACTATTTTGATATTTTTTGTTAATCCCAAAATAGATCTTGAAAACAAAATTGACCTCGATTGTGATATTCGAACTATTCGACCGGATGGCAGCTTCACATTTGATTTGAAAGATTATGATTGTGGTAATGGTGAGTTAAAGGGAAATCCCGGAAACGTTCGATTAGCTCGAGCTGTGATTAGCTTTGAAGCAGAGCCAAGCGATGAACCGGGGGATTGGTGGATAGAAGTTAAGCTAAAAGATAAGGTTGCTGATATTGAGATTCCCTTAAAAACTAAGTTTGTACTTTTAGACAGTGAAAGCCAGTAAGAAACAGAAATTGGAACTTCAAACTCACTCCCCTGCTGTAAGTATTGGTTCCCTCCGCTTTTTAGGCTTGAAGGGTGTGTGGCTTGTTTTTTATGAAATTGATAGTGAATTCTTACCAATGGCTCTTAAGGGCGGTGGGTTCAAATGATCGACGCAACACTTTGTCTTTAGGTTACTAGATGTCTATCAGAATAAACAAACAAGCCTTTGTTGCTTAGCCTCGAAACTTAAATTTTTATGTTAGCCGCGCTCGTCAAAGAGGTGGAAAAATCGCCAGAACTCCCGACATGCCCCATCACCCGTGCGAAGAAACGTGGTTTTTGTCCACTCATAATCCATCCATTTCTGCGCAATGAGAAGTAACTGCAATCTCTGATTTTGCGCAGACTTAGATGGATCGTATTTGGTAAATAGCCTTATATCCGATGCGACAAAGGGTGCTTAAAGTTGCACGGATAGATTTGAGCAATCAGCGGCCCAGTTCAGAACCACAAACTGAAAGTCAGCTCCGCCCATTAAACGTTAAGCAGTAGGTGCTCTCGCTCCCATGCGCTAATCACATTCAAAAACGTATTGTATTCATGCTGTTTAATGCTGGCATAAAGTCTGACAAATCGGTCGCCAAATACTTCCCGCAGTTCCTTGCAATCCAGCAGTGCATCCACCGCTTCTTTTAACGTATGGGGAAGAGTGGTGTCATGTGCATACGCATCATCATAAACCGGTGCCGAAGGTTTGATTTTTTCTATCATTCCCAGATAACCACAGGCAAGGGATGCAGCGAGTGCCAGATACGGGTTTACATCCGCCCCGGCGATACGATTTTCAACTCGCCTGGCGTCGGCTCGGGATACGGGCACCCTTAAACCGGCGGTTCGGTTGTCGTATCCCCATTCAATGTTTATCGGTGTACCGAATTTATCTGGCGCAAGTCTTCGATAAGAGTTGACGTTGGGTGCAATCATCGCCATTGCAGCAGGCAAGTACTTTTGTAAGCCGCCGATATACCAACGAAAAAGACGGCTTTCATTACCACTTTTATTGCTAAAGATATTTTTACCTGTTTTCGCGTCGAGAATACTCTGGTGAATGTGCAAAGCACTCCCTGGTTCCCCTTCCATGGGCGCCGCCATAAAGGTTGCATAAATATCATGCCGTCGTGCCACTTCTCGTAAACCGCGCTTAAAGAGAAAAACCTGATCCGCCAGATCCAGAGCGTCACCATGAACTAGATTGATTTCCATTTGGGCGGTACCACTTTCGTGGATCAGCGTTTCCATGCTGATTTCCTGCATCTCGCAGTAGTCGTAAAGCTGTTCGAACAGCGGCTCAAACTCATTCACCGCGTCGATACTAAACGCCTGTCGACCGCTTTCAGAGCGACCAGACCTTCCGACAGGTGGTTCCAGTGGGTAATCCGCATCGGTATTTGGTTTAACCAAATAAAACTCCACTTCCGGTGCAACCACTGGTTCCCAACCCTGCTTATGATAGAGATCAAGCACTCTCCGCAGAATCTGCCGTGGCGCGATATCCACCGGTTGGTCGTCAAAATAATAACAGTCATGGATAATGACAGCGGTAGGATCACTGGCAAATGGAACGGGGCGAACTGTATTTGGATCGGGCTTTAAAAAAATATCGCCGTCAGTTTCTCCTAATACATCCCATTGCTCCGGAAAATCACCGTCCACGGTTTGTGCGAAGATGGTTTCTGGCAATCGCAAACCAACCTCCTCTTCATATTTTTTTGCCGGCAGTATTTTGCCTTTGGCGACACCGGTCATATCAGGAATGACCGCTTCAATTTCTTCTATGTTGTTATCGTCAAGCCATTCGCGAAGATTGCGAGGCAGTTTTACCTTGGGACCATTAACGGCCCTGGCACCCTTGCTGGGGTTTTGGCGCATAAAAAAGGTTGTGAGTATTTAGGTGTCGCTATCATAATCGCTGTACTCAACGAATGTTAGTCTGATCAACCCCCACTTTTTATGAATAGCTGTGAATTATAAAGATCGCCAAACCGCCGACTCATATTACGAAGCTTCCCGATCCCTCACAGTACAAGCGCCGCAACTGGAGGGCGCGGTCAAAGCCGATGTGGTGGTAATTGGAGGGGGTCTTACTGGGTCTTCTACGGCACTATGTCTCGCCGAGAAAGGCGTGTCAGTGGCATTGGTGGAATCAAGACATTTTGGGTGGGGAGCATCGGGAAGAAGTGGCGGACAAATCATCAACGGCTATGCGGCGGAGCAGAGTACGCTTGAGAAACTAGTTGGGTTCGACACTGCACGTGAACTTTGGGACCATTCTCTCGCGGCGGTGGAATTTACCCGTGAAAGAATCATTCGGCATCAGATTCCCTGTGACTATGAATCGGGATATCTGCATGTAGGCGTAAAGAAAAGACATGCTGCGGAACTGGAAGAATGGATTGAACATCTGGATAAAAAATACGATTACTCCGTGATGTCCTGGCATGATAAACAGGGTTTGGCTGAAATTCTGGGCTCTGATTTGTATTGTGGCGGAGTGAGTGACCCGGGAAGTGGGCATTTGCATCCTCTGAATTATTCCCTTGGTATGAGCTTGGCAGCGCAACAGGCGGGCGCGTCGCTATTTGAAAATTCACCGGTGTTGAGCGTCACGCCCTCCACCCTGGCCGGCGGAGAAAGCGGGTATTTGGTGCGTTTTGAAAAAGGAGAAATTCGGTGTGAACAGGTGGTCTACGCATGCAATGCCTATCTGGATAACTTGGAGCCGGATTTACGCAAACAAATTATGCCGGTTGGCACCTACATTGTGGCAACGGAACCTCTTGGGGAATCAACTGCTCGCGGTCTGATTTCCAATAATGCAGCGGTGTCGGATACCAATTTTGTCCTCGACTACTATCGATGTTCGGCAGATCATCGTATGTTGTTTGGTGGCCGCGTGAGTTACAGCACACTTGAGCCTCGAAAGCTGTCTTTATCATTGGAAAAACGCATGTTACGCGTTTTTCCTCAGTTAGCGGGGACTAAAATTGATTACGCATGGGGCGGTTTTGTTGCCATAACGCGAAATCGCGCACCGCACATCGGTCGCCTTCCTGGTGGGCAGTTATTCGCACAAGGGTTTTCCGGGCATGGGATGGCCCTGACAGGTTATGTCGGCTCGTTGCTCGCCAATGCCGTGATGGGAGATCACGCTACGCTGCAATGTTACGAACAAATCCCCCATCAGACGTTCCCTGGAGGCCCGAAACTACGCACTCCCGCCTTAGTGGCTGCCATGGCGTATCATCGACTGCTCGATTATCGATAGTATTACTAAGTACAAGTGTCTTCCTCTACCGTTCCCAAAGCCCGAGTTGTTGAAGCGGGGCCTGCCGATATTGGTCAACGTATCGATAACTTTCTATTGAAGACGCTTAAAGGGGTTCCTCGTACCCGAATATACAAAGCATTGAGAAAGGGAGAGGTCAGGGTAAACGGATCCAGGAAGAAACCAACCTATCAGATTGCGGCGGGTGACCGCATTCGCGTACCTCCTATACGCCACCGAGTGTCCGAAGACGACGTGGTGATACCCGGCAAGCTGCTGGATCATGTACCGGTGATTTTCGAAGACGAACATATGATGGTGGTAAACAAGCCCTCTGGATTAGCCGTGCATGGGGGCAGTGGTATGGACTATGGTTTGATCGAAGCACTGAGAAAATTGCGTCCCGAGCTGGCTTTTATTGAATTGGTACATCGCCTGGATCGTGAAACATCCGGTTGCCTCATGCTCGCCAAGTCGAGATCGGCTCTGCTGGCATTGCAACAACAGCTTGCTTCAGAGCGTACTGTACGAAAACACTATCTGGCTCTAGTGATGGGGAACACTCCGGATTCATTTAGAAACGGCACACCACTCAAGCAAACCAGAAATGATGAGGATCACAAACGCGTGGTTGCCTTTGAAGACGGCCAACCTGCGCTCACGCTGTTCCAATCTCGTCAGCAGTATGAAGGCGCGGCTTTGCTGGAAGCTGATTTGAAAACCGGAAGAATGCATCAAGCGAGGGTGCATGCCTGCCACGCAGGCTTTCCTATCGCCGGTGATCGGTTATATGGGGATCGCAGTTTTAATAACGATATGCGGAAGCTCGGGTTGGGTCGATTGTTTCTTCATGCCGAGCGATTGCGCCTGAATCATCCTGTTTCCGATAAGCAACAGGATTTTTATGCTCCAATGCCAGTTGCTCTTGAATTGGTGCTCGGGAAACTGACCAAAAGCGAAGACTAGGGCAAACCGCGCCCGATGAATTTAGATCTAAAACCAGTAACCGGGGACGACAAGACAATAGGGGTGTTAGCGAATGAGAATAGTGATTATCTGATAGCAGGAACCTGGCCTCGCAACACGGTGTCTTAATCCCAGGTTCATCGTCAAACCGCAGAATAAGATGCTATGAAAATCCCTCTACTCACTGCGCATATGAACGGAGTTTCCCGTTCTGCCAGCGAATCATGAATACATATTAAATCCACGCTTTCTAGGACCGCCCCCGTGCTAGAATCCGCCCTTCAAATCCACGCTCAATTACTCTCTTTCATCTGTGGCTAAAGCTCGTTCCACCGCCAAAAAAAAGACAGCTTCGAAAACCAGTAAGGCAACCGCAGATAGCGGTCCGAAGTTTTCTCTGCCGGGAAATTTAAACAGTTTGTTGCGAGAAGTCGGCGTCCTGGTGGTTATGGGTTTTGCGGTTTATCTCCTGGTTTGTTTACTGAGCTGGTCTCCGAATGATCCTGGCCCAAGTTCTACCGGAACTGGTGGAGAGATTCAAAACTGGGGCGGACGTGTGGGCGCCTGGTTCGCGGATGCCATGTTCAGCTTGTTTGGCAGAATGGCATACGTTCTGCTGCTGCTTTGTCTCGCATTGGGCTGGCGGGTTTATAAAAACCGTGCCGATCGTGGGCCATTCAACGTTTACCCGCTGCTTTTGTCGGTGACCGGGTTTTTTCTGTCCATGACCGGAGCCTGCGGTTTGGAGCAAATCTATTTTCCCCTTCGATCTGGAGGTGATGCGTTTGCTGCTGGAGGGATATTAGGCCACTACACGGCGAATGCTTTTTCCGCGAATTTCGGGGTAGTCGGAGCAACTGTGATTTTGCTCGCCTTGCTTACGACGGGGATTACGCTTGTGAGCCATGTCTCCTGGTTTAATTTGATGGATCGCATCGGTTATCAGGCATTTCAACTGGTGGACTGGGGTAAGGAAAAATGGGAAGAGTTTGCCGATCGTAAGGAAGGTGCAAAGCTTCGCAAAGAGCGAGAAGTCTCTGTTAAGGAAATCCGCGAGGTCATCACCAGTAAAAAGTCACCAAAGATTGAGCCCAAAATTGAGCCAACCCCGGAAATAGAACAACCGCCAAAAGTAAAACAGGCTAGCTTGTTTACAGAACCCGGGGTGGGAGAACTGCCAGCTCTTGGTTTATTGGATGTGCCTACAACGTCTGAAGGTGGTTATTCCACCAATGAGCTTGAGGCGATGTCTCAGCTGTTGATAAAGAAACTGAAAGACTTCAATGTAGATATTACGGTGGAAGCGGTGCAACCTGGGCCGGTCATTACGCGTTTTGAGATTGAGCCAGCCGCCGGTGTAAAAGCCAGTCAAATCGTGGGCCTGGCTAAAGATCTAGCTCGCTCCCTCACCGTAGATAGTGTTCGTGTAGTGGAAAACATTCCTGGTAAGAACGTGATCGGGATCGAGATTCCCAATCAGAATCGGGAGATTGTGCGCTTAGTCGAAGGTCTAGCGTCTGATGATTTTAATAAATCGGGCTCTCCATTGACGATGGTGTTGGGTAAGGACATTGCCGGTAATGCAGTGGTGGCCGATTTGCAAAAGATGCCCCATGTCTTGATTGCCGGTACCACCGGGTCAGGTAAATCGGTTTGTATTAACGCCCTTATTTTGAGTTTCCTGTACAAAGCGACGCCAGACGATATTCGAATGATCATGGTAGATCCGAAATTTCTCGAACTCTCCGTTTACGATGGCATTCCCCATTTGCTGGCGCCGGTGGTCACGGATATGAATAAGGCTGCCAACGCGTTACGTTGGTGCATCGTTGAAATGGATCGTCGGTTCCGCGTGATGGCGGATACCTCGGTGCGGAACATCGCCGGATTCAATAAAAAAGTAGAAGCCGCGAACAAGGCGGGCGAACCACTACTGGATAACACTATTGAACAGGATCCGGACAATCCAATTTATCTGACAAAGCTGCCATACATTGTGGTGATTGTGGATGAGCTGGCAGATCTGATGATGGTAGCTGGCAAGAAAATTGAAGAAATAATTATCCGCATCGCCCAGCGCGCGCGAGCAGCAGGTATTCATCTAGTACTCGCAACCCAGCGCCCTTCGGTGGATGTGGTAACCGGTTTGATCAAAGCTAACGTCCCGACCCGCATTGCATTTCAGGTGTCGTCCAGAGCGGATTCCAGAACTGTTCTAGATCAAATGGGAGCGGAGTCTTTGCTAGGGCAGGGAGATATGTTGTTTCTTCCGCCTGGTACTGCTTTCACTCAGCGAGTGCATGGATCATTCGTATCCGATGAAGAAGTCGCTAAAGTGGTGACCGATCTGAAGAGCGGTCCGCCTCCGGTTTATTTGGATGAGGTGACTGACGGTAGCGCGGATGCGGGTGGCGCCGGTGAACCCGGGAACTTTTCTGAAGGAGAGGGTGAAGCTGATCCGCTATATGATGATGCAGTTCGGTTTGTTACCCAAAGTAGAAAGGCTTCAATTTCTTCGGTACAGCGAGCGTTGAGAGTTGGCTATAACCGCGCGGCCCGGATGATTGATACGATGGAAGAAGCCGGTGTGATTTCTTCCGCTGAAAATGGTAAACGCGAGGTGCTGGCCCCTGCGGCTCCTGAAGATTAGGCCGAAACGGCGTTCAAAGAGCGGGGCAATTCAGAAAGATGAAAACCACCCAGATTACGATCTCCAATCTCAGACGGATAGGCGCACCATGCCCGGCATTGGTGCCTGATCCCGATTAACGAGGAATTCCTATGAACATCCTAATTCAATCACTACGAGTCACGATTATGTGCGCAGGTTGGAGTCTTTGCCAGATCGCTTTGGCAAGTCCTGGCCTGGATTCGTTGCGTTATTTCTTTTCTGAAATCAATACCTTTGAGGCCGCCTTCGGTCAGGTGGTGTTGGATGAGTCTCTGGAAGAGATTGATGACGGAAAGGGCATTATGAAAATCAAGCGCCCGGGCTTGTTTCGCTGGGATTATGAATCTCCAGAAGCGCAGGAAATTGTAGGCGATGGTGACCGGGTCTGGATTTACGACGTAGAGCTTGAACAGGTTACTGTACGTAACCAAAAAGAGGCGCTGGGACGCACACCCGCTATCCTTTTGGCTGGTGGAGAGGATATTTCTGATAACTACACGATCATTGATATCGGTACCCAGGGGCGATTCGACTGGGTCAATCTGATTCCAGTCAATGAAGACAACGGGTTCACCGAAGTTCGAATTGGATTTGAAGATAACCGTCTTCGATTAATGGAATTATTGGACAATTTGGGCCAACGAACCAGAATGACGTTTGTGGATTTGAAGGAAAATAAGGAAATTCCCGATACCGCTTTTGATTTTATTCCACCACCCGGCGTGGATATTATCGACGAGTCGAGTTAACCCGCGCGTTCATCGCAACCGATTCAACTCCGCATTAATGGAATCAGAATCTCTGTTTCCTGATCCCTCTGCAATGGGTAATCAGCCCCTTGCGGAACGTATGCGCCCAGCCTCTGCAGAAGAAGTGGTTGGTCAAGGGCATTTGGTCGATGCCAATCAGCCACTGCGAAGAGTGCTCGATGGTGGGCACTTGCATTCGATGATTCTCTGGGGGCCTCCCGGTAGTGGCAAGACAACAATCGCCCGACTGCTAGCAAAGAATGGAAATGCGACGCTGCAAACGATTTCAGCGGTTACCAGTGGTGTTCAGGATATCCGAAAGGCGATTAAATCCGCGACGGAACTCAAGAAAGCGGGCGGTCAGGTGCTACTTTTTGTTGACGAAGTGCACCGGTTTAATAAGGCGCAGCAGGATGCCTTTTTGCCGCATATCGAAAATGGCGTCATTATATTTGTCGGTGCGACCACCGAGAACCCGTCATTTGAATTAAATAACGCCTTACTCTCCCGGAGTAGGGTGTATTTGTTGCAGGCAATCTCGTCAGAGGCTATCGCTAAGCTGATCGAAAGAGCATTATTGGATACAGCAAGAGGGCTTGGTGATTTGCAGATAACCATTGCAGAGGATGCAAAGTCGTTTCTTGCCGAAGCGGCCCAGGGTGATGCCCGAAGAGCATTGGGGTTTCTCGAAACCGCTGCCGATATTGCGGCTGGTGAAGAAACCGACCAAGTCATCACGCTAGAGTTAATGCGGCAGGTAGTGACAGATCGCACCGTCCAGTTTGATAAGGGTGGGGATCATTTTTACGATCAGATTTCTGCACTGCATAAATCGATCCGCGGTTCCGATCCGGATGCGGCTGCTTACTGGCTAAACCGAATGTTACAAGGGGGCTGCGATCCGCACTATGTGCTCAGACGTCTCGTCCGTATCGCCAGTGAAGATGTGGGCAATGCTGACCCTCGTGCTATCACCCTGACTCTGGATGCCTGGAACAGTTTTGACCGTCTCGGATCTCCAGAAGGTGATCTGGCGATTACCCAGGCAGCAATCTATCTCGCGGTATGTGCGAAAAGTAATGCAGTGTACCGCGCGCATAAACTGGTTAATCAGGCGATTCATGAGTTTCCCGACCAGCCTGTTCCTCTGCATATCCGAAACGCACCGACCGGTTTGGCCAAATCAATGGGGCATGGAGCAGGATATCGTTATGCGCATGACGAGGAAAACACCTTTTCCGCGGGGCAAACCTATTTTCCTGATGCGATGGGAGAACCGGTTTTCTATTCCCCTTCTGAAAATGGCTTAGAGAAAAAGATTGGAGAGAAACTTGATTGGCTTCGATCAAAACATCACAGCGAAAAAGGGAAAACCTAAATATGCAATTACTCTACATTGCTCTCGGTGGTGCAGTCGGTTCGGTTTGTCGATTTATCGTTTCCAGCGCAATGATGCATCGTTATGGCTACAACGCGGGTTTTCCAATCGGTACCCTAACGGTCAATGCTGTGGGTTCATTTTGTATTGGCCTTAGCTTCCTAATGATTCAGCACCATGTTGCGGGGCAGGCCGCCCAGGATCAGTTGCGATCATTTGTCATTGTTGGCCTGCTTGGTGGCTTTACAACGTTTTCGGCTTTTTCTCTGGAAACGCTCCAGTTGCTCGAGTCCGGCTTATGGAGCAAGGCGTTGTTGAATATAATACTGAGTTTACTGGTGTGTATCATTGCGGCAGCGGCGGGGATGGCTGTAGCACGATTCACTACCTGATCATCACGCACCCTGGTGCACCCCGAATACGAGAGGATAGGAAAACATGCTGGATCCGCAGCTGCTAAGAAAAGATATCGAAACCGTGCGCCAACAGCTAGTAGGCCGCGGTTACACCCTGGATGTCGACGCGTTCAATACGCTTGAATCCCGACGAAAGACGTTGCAGGCTTCAACAGAGGCGTTGCAAGCGGAGAGAACAGCCGCCTCGAAAAAAATTGGCGCCGCGAAGGCGAAGGGAGAAGATGCTCAACCAATTTTAGATTCGGTGGCGAATCTCGGGGAGCAGATTAAGGAAAGCCAGGCTGAGCTCAGCGAGCTACAGGAAAAAATACTCGCGATATGCAATGAAATACCCAATTTACCGCATGAAAGTGTGCCGGTAGGCAAAGACGAGGACGATAATGTCGAGGTTCGCACTTGGGGTACACCCAAAACCTTTGATTTCGAAGTCAAAGATCATGTTGATGTGGGCGAAGCGCTGGCGATGATGGATTTTGAAGCGGCGGCGAAATTGTCTGGCTCACGGTTTGTGACCATGCAAGGAGGGCTGGCGCGACTGCATCGGAGTCTTGCGCAGTTTATGCTGGATTTGCACACTTCAGAACACGGCTATACCGAGACGTATGTACCTTTTTTGGTTTTGCCTGACGTGCTGTATGGCACCGGTCAGCTCCCCAAATTTGAGGACGATCAATTCAGCACACAGGACGATCCACCATTTTATTTGATCCCCACCGCCGAGGTGCCGCTGACCAATTTATCCGCAGATCAAATCATTGAAGACGCCGATCTGCCTATCCGCCGTGTCGCCCATACACCGTGTTTTCGGCGTGAGGCGGGATCTTACGGTCGCGATACTCGTGGCATGATTCGTCAGCATCAATTTGAAAAAGTGGAGCTGGTACATATTGTCAGACCATCGGAGTCCTATGAGGCTCTGGAAGAGCTGGTTGGGAATGCCGAGAAAGTACTACAAAAGCTCGAACTGCCCTACCGAACCATCACGTTGTGCACCGGTGACATGGGATTTGGGGCCAGCAAGACATTTGATATCGAAGTGTGGATACCGAGCCAAAATCAATATCGGGAAATTTCCTCGTGCAGCAACTGTGAAGCATTTCAGGCCCGACGAATGAAAGCCCGCTGGCGCAACCCCGAAACAGGTAAGCCGGAGCTGGTGCACACCTTAAATGGTTCTGGGCTGGCGGTTGGCCGTGCTCTGGTTGCGGTGATGGAAAACTATCAGAATGAAGACGGCAGCATCACGGTACCCGAAGTACTCAAACCTTATATGGGCGGCATCGATACAATTCGTTAATCGCCGTGCGGCTGAAAGGCGATGCAGCTGAGGTTAAATAGTGGCGGCAACGAATTGTTGAGTGTTGGGTAGTGGCGACGATTCCGAATCGAAAGCAGTATATAGTGACCGGTGCCAGTTCAGGAATTGGGGCCGCTGTCACGCAGCTACTGGCAGATCATGGCTGTCAGGTGTTGGGACTCTCCAGACGTCCTGCGAAATGTGATTCCAAACTCGTTTCCTCGTTGGAGGTGGATCTCTCCAAGTTAAGTCAACTTGAACAGAATCTGGAGTCGCTCAAGGAACTGGCAGTGATTGATGGCGTGATACTGAGCCACGGCTATGGGGACTTTGGTGCGCTGGAGCAATTTTCCAGCCAGCGCATCCGTAAGCTCATCGATACCAACCTCACCAGCTGCATATTGCTGTCCCGCCTGTTTTTACCGATCCTGAAAACCCAGGGGCATGGTACTTTGGTTTTGATCGGCTCAGAATCTGCACTGCGAGGAGGACGACAAGGAGCGGTTTATTCCGCCACCAAGTTCGCGTTACGTGGGTTAGCACAGTCTCTTCGACAGGAGGCCAGTACGGCGGGCGTTCGGGTGCTACTGGTAAATCCCGGTATGGTGGATACGCCATTTTTCGACGAGCTGCACTTTGGGCCAGGTGACGATGTGAATAATGCCCTGGAGGCAGAGGATGTGGCGGAAGCAGTGTTTCATGGACTTACCGCTCCGAGCCATGCGGTAGTGGATGAGATCAACCTTTCTCCGTTGAAGCATGTTGTCAGATCGCAATCGGACCGTTAGTCTCGGGACTCTTTCATTAAAAAAACGATCAAGGCGATGATTAAACTCGCAATTGCTGGTGCTTCCGGCAGAATGGGCCAGGCTCTTATTCGCATGGCGACTGAAGATCCCGAACTGCAGGTGACAACGGCTTTTGAATACGCTGGTAGCGAAGCAGTTGGAAAGGATGCCGGCCTTCTGGCTGGTATCGGGGAGTTGGGCGTTATCATCTCCGGCGGCCCGCAATGGGATAAAGCAGATGTCGTGATTGATTTCACTTCTCCTGCCGCGAGCGTGGAACACGCCGCGCTTTGTGCGGAGATGGGTAAACCGCTACTGATAGGCACCACCGGCATGAATGCGGAGCAAAAGCTGTCTGTCACCGAATCTGCCAAAATGACCCCCATCGTTCTGGCAGCCAATACCAGTGTTGGGGTCAACCTCTGTGTCGCGCTGCTGGAAACTGCCAGCAGGGTGATTGGCGACGTCACAGATATTGAGGTGATTGAGTCACACCATAAACACAAAGTAGATGCGCCTTCGGGTACCGCGCTGCTTCTGGGGGAGGCTGCAGCGAGACCCATCGGTAAATCGCTGGACAAAGACGGTGTGTTCGCGCGCCACGGTATTACTGGTGCACGTCCAGAAGGCTGTATTGGTTTTTCTACAATTCGCGGTGGAGATATTGCCGGGGAGCATACGGTGATGTTTATCGGCGAAAGCGAACGCCTCGAGATTACGCATAGAGCGACAGATCGGAAAATCTTTGCAAAAGGTGCGCTTCGCGCGGCACGCTGGCTGGTCGGACAATCTCCTGGTTTTTATGATATGCGTGATGTCCTGGCGCTCCATTGATTCAACCCGTCTTGTGTGGCCGCAGAGAATCATAGGGATGAGGGTTTTTGTATCGGTTTCCGGGTGCTGCGGTGTATTTATTCACTGACCACTTTGTTTCTCGATAGGCAAACCGGGGTGTAAAATTTAAATGTTGCATTCACTCGCAACTCGTTCGAATCTTCGTTGAATCGAAACAGCTTGGCGAGTACAATCGCGCCCATCGAATACACAACCAGACGAGGTCTGTTACGACATCGGGCGAGAACAAACACACGGGGAGAAACCAGTTGCGGTTTCTCCCTTTTTTTATGTGCATGATTTGTGACTTTCTGATGAGACCAGCCTTGTTTATCCACTCTTTTAGGAGATTTGATTGAAGCATCAAGCGACCAGCGCATTACTTGTATTGCAAGATGGAACGGTTTTTAGGGGTACCTCGATTGGCGCCGAGGGCGCAGCAACAGGAGAGGTGGTTTTTAATACCTCGATGACCGGATACCAGGAAATTCTGACCGACCCATCGTATGCGAGCCAGATTGTTACCCTGACTTATCCCCACATTGGTAACGTAGGGGTTACCGAAGAAGATGAGGAATCGCGATCCATATTCTGTTCTGGTCTGGTCGTACGCAATCTCCCAAAATTGCATAGCAACTGGCGCGCGACTCAGTCGTTGCCGGATTATCTGCAGTCTCGAAACGTGGTTGCGATCAGTGATATTGATACCAGAAAGCTCACGCGGTTACTGCGTACCAAAGGTGCGCAAGGGGCCTGTATTGTGGCAGGTGCCAATTTAGATGAAGAAGATGCGCTAAGAAAAGCCAAATCATTTCCGGGTCTGGCCGGGATGGATCTTGCCAAGGTAGTGACCATCGACAAGCCCTACCACTGGAATGCAGAACAATCTGCTGGAGTTTGGGACTTGGATCAAGGATACCAAACCCCGCCAGCGTCTCAGTACAAGATCGTAGCTTGTGACTACGGCATCAAACACAACATTCTGCGCTTGCTGACTGATCGTGGTTGCGATATTACGGTGGTTCCCGCGCAAACTGGCGCTGAGGAAATACTTGCGCATCAGCCCGATGGCGTATTCCTCTCGAACGGCCCAGGTGATCCAGAGCCCTGCGACTATGCCATCAACGCGATACAGTCTGTCCTAGAAACCGGTGTGCCGGTATTTGGCATCTGCCTGGGGCACCAACTTCTGTCGATTGCCAGCGGTGCTAAAACAGAGAAAATGAAGTTTGGGCATCATGGTGCCAACCACCCGGTCCAGGATCTGGCGACCGGGAATGTTTTTATTACGAGTCAGAACCACGGTTTTACCGTTGACGAATCCAGCCTGCCAGAGAACGTGACGGTGACGCATCGGTCTCTTTTTGACGGCACAATTCAGGGTATCGAACGCAATGATCTCCCTGCTTTTTCTTTTCAGGGGCATCCGGAAGCGAGCCCAGGCCCGCGAGATATTCATCCGCTATTCGACCGATTTATCCTGATGATGAACGATTACAAGGAGGCGCGATCATGAGTAAGCGCACAGATATTCAATCGGTACTCATCATTGGCGCGGGGCCGATCATCATTGGCCAGGCCTGTGAGTTTGATTACTCTGGGGTACAGGCTTGTAAGGCGCTTAAGGAGGAAGGGTTCCGAGTGATTTTGGTCAATTCCAACCCGGCTACCATCATGACAGACCCGGACTTTGCCGACGCGACCTACATCGAACCCATTGATTGGAAGACCCTTGAGAAAGTGATAGAGGCCGAACGGCCCGATGCGATTCTACCCACTATGGGAGGGCAGACCGCACTGAACTGTGCTCTCGATTTAAATCGTCTCGGGATCCTGGAAAAGTATGGCGTCGAGATGATCGGTGCCACCAGCCATGCGATTGATAAAGCTGAAGACCGTTCCTTGTTTCGCGATGCGATGCACAAGATTGGGCTCGAGACTGTCCGCGGGGATATTGCCCATGATCTGGAACAAGCGAGAGAAATTTTAACCAGGGTAGGTTTCCCTGCGATTATCCGGCCCTCGTTTACACTCGGCGGCACCGGCGGAGGTATCGCTTATAACCAGGATGAGTTCGAAGAAATCTGCCGCCGCGGACTTGATGCATCACCGACTCGGGAATTACTAATTGAAGAGAGCATCCTGGGATGGAAGGAATTCGAAATGGAGGTGGTGCGGGACTCTGCTGACAACTGCATCATCATTTGCTCGATCGAGAATTTTGATCCGATGGGAGTCCATACTGGGGACTCCATCACCGTCGCGCCGGCCCAGACCCTGACGGATAAGGAATATCAGATCATGCGAGACGCCAGTCTCGCGGTACTGCGAGAGATCGGCGTAGACACTGGTGGTTCTAACGTGCAGTTTGCGATCAATCCGGACAATGGTCGGATGATCATCATCGAGATGAATCCCCGGGTATCACGGTCTTCCGCACTCGCCTCCAAGGCGACCGGCTTTCCGATTGCCAAAGTCGCTGCGAAGTTGGCGGTTGGTTACACACTGGACGAATTGAGCAATGATATTACCGGTGGCGCAACGCCGGCGTCGTTTGAGCCAAGTATCGACTATGTGGTGACCAAAATTCCCCGATTTGACTTCGAGAAATTTCCACAAGCTGATGCCACTCTGACGACACAGATGAAATCTGTGGGTGAGGTGATGGCGATTGGTCGCTGCTTTCAGGAATCATTTCAAAAAGCCCTACGTGGTCTTGAAATCGGCAGCGATGGTCTTGACGATATGGAATTGACCGAAACCGGTGAAGATCTCGTCGATTTACTATCGGCGAAAATGCGAATACCAGGAGCACACCGGGTGTGGTACATGGCTGAGGCATTCCGCCATGGCATGACGCTGGAGGAGATACATAATATCTGTCGTATCGACCCCTGGTTCCTCGCAGAATTTGAAGACCTGCTTTTGACAGAGTCGCAGGTTAAGCAGCATCAATTATCGGATTTACAACCAGAGCTGTTGCATAGCTGGAAGCGAAAAGGATTTTCTGATCGGCGATTGGCGGTATTACTGGATGTCGACGAGCAATCGGTAAGAAACTTTCGTATCGAACACCAGATCCATCCTATTTTTAAACGCGTTGATTCCTGCGCTGCAGAATTCGACACCGCCACCGCCTACCTCTATTCCAGCTACGATGAGGAATGTGAAGCGGCCCCGACGGACAATCGAAAGGTCATCGTATTAGGTGGCGGGCCGAACCGCATCGGACAAGGGATTGAGTTCGATTACTGTTGCGTTCATGCTTCGATGGCGTTAAGGGAGGATGGCTTCGAAACTATTATGGTGAACTGTAATCCGGAAACGGTATCAACCGATTACGATACCTCCGACCGGTTGTATTTCGAGCCACTAACAATGGAAGATGTGCTTGAAATAGTGCGAGTAGAGAACCCCTATGGGTTAATCGTGCAGTATGGTGGACAAACGCCATTAAAACTAGCGAGGGGGCTGGAGCAGGCGGGTGCGCCGATCATTGGTACTTCTCCAGAATCAATTCATCAGGCGGAAGATCGCGAGTTTTTTCAGAAGTTGCTTGGTGATCTCGATCTATTGCAACCGCCAAATCGAATTGCTGGTGAGGCGGATGAGGCGCTGGCACTGGCGGAAGAGATCGGATATCCCATCGTGGTAAGACCTTCTTATGTTCTGGGCGGCCGCGCGATGGAAATTGTCCACCACGCTGAGGACTTGAAAGCCTACATGACCTCCGCATTGCGCGTATCTTTCGACTCACCGGTATTGCTGGATCGATTTCTCAACGATGCCACAGAGGTGGATGTTGACGCGATTTGCGATGGGGAACGTGTGGTGATTGGTGGCATTATGGAGCACATAGAAGAAGCCGGTGTGCACTCCGGAGACTCCGCCTGCTCGCTACCACCGTTCAGCTTGCACGGAGATCTGCAGGAGGAGTTGGTTCGGCAAACGAAGGAGATGGCGTTGGCATTAAACGTGGTGGGTCTAATGAACGTGCAGTATGCTGTGAAGGGTAACGATATTTATGTGCTTGAAGTGAATCCACGTGCTTCACGCACTGTGCCATTTGTATCAAAAGCGACAGCACGTCCATTGGCGAAGATTGCTGCGCGGTGTATGGCTGGCCAATCATTAACCGAGCAAGGCGTAGAGGACGAATGGCGGCCTGCATTCTACTCTGTTAAAGAAGCGGTATTTCCGTTCATCAAATTTCCTGGCGTAGATACTGTTCTTGGCCCGGAAATGAAAAGCACCGGTGAGGTAATGGGAATCGGCGAAACTTTCGGCGAGGCATTTGATAAAGCGAGCAAAGGGGCAGGTTACGCCATACCTGCTGAGGGCAGGGCGCTTATCTCTCTGCGTAAAGACGACCAGCCATTCGCCATTCCGGTGGCGGCTTACTTGTCAGATCATGGGTTTGAAATCGTGGCGACGCAAGGTACAGCGGTAATGCTCGAAGAAGCAGGAATTCCCGTTACCCGCGTAAACAAAGTGATTGAGGGGCGTCCGCACGTGGTCGACCGAATTAAAAACGATGATTTTGATCTTATTCTGAATACAACGTCTGGCAAGCAAAGTTTGATAGATTCCTATCACATTCGCCGTGAAGCCTTGTTGCATAAAGTCACATACTTTACTACTCTTGCAGGAGCGCGGGCTGCGGTAGAGGCGCACCGCGCTGCAGGGGCGATCACAATCAATCGTCTGCAGTCCCTGCATCAACAAGCAGTCTAGGAAACAACGAAAAAGTTTCTCCTTATCTTATCGCGAAGATTGCTCCGCTTTTCTAATGGAAAGCGGAACGAAACTGTTTGCGCATAGACGTATTTGTACATATTTAGTCGGTAACAAAAAAATCGACAGGAAGAAGCCAATGAACAGTGAAAGAGTGGTACTGACATCAGCAGGGGCAGAAAAACTGCGCGCTGAGCTAAAGAATTTAAAGAGCGTTGAAAGGCCGAAGGTCATTGCGGCGATTGCGGAAGCACGTTCCCATGGCGACCTCTCAGAAAATGCAGAGTATGACGCTGCCAAGGAGCAACAAGGTTTTATCGAAGGTCGAATTGCTGAGCTGGAGGGCAGTCTTGCGATCGCGGAAGTCATTAATCCCAAGACCATTGCCACTCCTGGAAAAGTGGTGTTTGGCGCAACCGTAGAATTGTTTGACGATGGCAACGACGCGGAAGTCACCTACCAACTGGTGGGTAATCTCGAAGCAGATCTTGAAAACGGCAAGATTTCTATTAGCTCGCCAATCGGCCGCGCGCTACTTGGCAAGGAAGAGGGTGAAGAAGTAGAGGTGAATGCGCCGGGTGGGAAAAAGCTCTACGAAATTCTCAAGGTGAGTTACGACTGAGTTTGCGACTTTGCATTTCTTCATACTGATGAACTAACCTCCACCCTCATTTCATTCTTTTTCTCGATCAAAAGCTGGTTCAGGTTTACTCCTGAGGGAACTACTCGGCGGCACTTGTAGCAATCAATATCGTCAGTTCAGCTGCAATTTAGGATGGCTTCCTGATCATGGGTGCTTTTTTTACCAATCTCTATTAGCTGTACTGGGAGCGAAGTATTCAGACTATCGCAGTCTGGATGTAACACAGAACCCTTCCTGGATTTCGGGTAGGTTAGAATCCCCAAGAGAAATAAGCTAGGAACGATTCATTGACCACGCACCAAATCATTCTCTTCTGCCTTTTGGGGGTGATCTTCGCGCTGCTTGTATGGGGCAAAATTCGCTACGATCTTATTGCGTTTGGTGCGTTGATCATTGCCGTTATTATCGGTGTAGTCCCACAAGAAAATGCATTTGACGGGTTTGGTCATCATGCGACGGTGATTATTGCCCTGGTATTGATTGTCAGCCGAGGGCTGTCAAACTCCGGCGCGATAGAGCTAATCGCGAAGTACGTGATCGACGGCAGTCGGTCCTTATTTATGCATATCAGCGTGATGTCAGGTGTGGCGGCTGCACTGTCGGCGCTCATGAACAACGTCGCAGCGCTCGCGTTGCTGATGCCCATTGATATGCAGGCGGCTGCCAAAGCGAAACGAAGTGTCGCACTAAGTCTTATGCCACTGTCATTTGCCTCCATTCTTGGTGGCTTGATTACGATGATTGGCACACCGCCTAACATCATTATTGCCAGCTTTCGCCAGGAGGCGGTCGGTGAACCCTTCGGGATGTTCGATTTTTCACCAGTTGGAATCGTTGCCGCCGTGGTGGGTGTTTTGTTTATTGCCTTGGTCGGCTGGCGCTTGATCCCCCTGGACGCAAGTAAAGAGAAGGCCGGAGATGCGCTAGATCAGATTCAGGAATACGTCGCTGAAGTTCGTGTGGGTGAGAAATCTACGGCTATTGATCAGCGGATTCGTGATCTGGATATCATCGCGGAAGACGTCGATGTCGCCATTGTGGGTTTAGTGAGAAATGGACGACGTGTGCCCGGCCGTGCCCGTAGTGAAATCATTCAACAGGGTGATTTGCTCGTGATTGAAGCAGTTGCTGATTCTATTGATGCACTGGTTGGCGCGCTGAAGCTGGAGTACGTTGGTTCAGAGAAACATGGCAATCTGGTGGGAGAAGATTTGTCGCTGGTAGAGGTGGTTGTTCCAGAAAACGCGCGCATTGCCGGTCGTACTGCTTTAGATGTCAAACTGCTATATCGATATGGGGTGACGCTGCTTGGTGTGTCTAGGCAAGGAAAATCGTTTCGAGAGCGGGTTCGAAAGTTGTCGATTCGACCGGGAGACGTGTTATTACTGCTGGGCCCAACCGAGCGACTGAGTGATGTAGCAAACTGGCTTGGTGGATTGCCTCTTAAAGAGCGGGATTTGCAGGTTGTACAACGCAATAAGGCAGGAATTGCTGTGGCGAGTTTCATTGTCGCAATCGCTGCTGCTACCGCAGGGCTGATGCATTTACCCGAGGCTTTGGCGCTAGTATGCATGGTAATGGTCGGTTTTAACATTGTTCCGTTGCGAGAAATTTATACCTCAATAGAGTGGCCAGTGATTGTGCTATTGGGGTCTATGATTCCTATCGGATCGGCGCTGGAGCAA
Source organism: Acidiferrobacterales bacterium (assembly GCA_019633985.1). Lineage (GTDB taxonomy): Bacteria > Pseudomonadota > Gammaproteobacteria > Arenicellales > Poriferihabitantaceae > VYFG01. The sequence continues at coordinate 19,930 of JAHQWE010000109.1, forward strand.
TCTGGGGGCACTGCCCTGATTGCGGAACAAATCATTTTGCTCTCAGAAGGTCACGGACCCATCATTGTGTTGACATTATTGATGGTAGTGACAATGACTTTGTCTGACGTGTTGAACAATACCGCGACAACGGTGATCGCGGCGCCTATCGCCATCGATATTGCTTCAAGGCTGGATGTCAGCCCGGATCCCTTTCTCATGGCAGTGGCGGTTGCTGCGTCATGTGCCTTTCTTACCCCAATTGGTCACAAAAATAACACCTTGATTATGGGTCCCGGGGGGTATCGTTTTGGTGACTACTGGCGTATGGGGCTGCCGCTGGAAATTATCGTGATTGCAGTATCCATTCCAATGATCGTGCTCGTCTGGCCTTTTTAAGCAGTTCGAGAAAAGAGATGTACAAAGTTTTCTGAGGGCTGAGTTTGAAAATTCTGGGTGAGGAGATTTCTCTATTAGACAATATTAACTACTCGCTGCGTAACCACTGGTTTCTCTGGTTGTTGCTGGTATTGACTGCGGGTTTCGATTTTCTCACCACGCTGAATTTCATGCGGCGAGACGGGATCGAATTTGAGAAAAACCTGGTGGTAAAAAATTTAGCGCTCATGTTGGGAATAGTGCCTGGTGTAGCGGTCGGAAAATCACTACAGATCTTTGCGGCTCTTGGATTTTCTGCTCTCTCCAAAAAGTTGACCCGCGCGATCTTATTACTCATTGTGTTGCTCAATTTCTGGGCTATCATAGTCAATACTCTCTGACTGATGATCGCAGTCGTGATTGACTACTGCGGGTTAACGACGTTGCTACTTCCATCAAGGCATGAACTTAAACTCTGAAGCGAAGACTGTATCCGAGGCAGTAAATACCCGGCGGTCACTGCGCGCTTTCCTTTCTTCCCCGGTTCCTGAGTCACTGATTAGAGAAATACTGGTAGACGCTGCACGCGCCCCGAGTGGCACGAATATGCAACCTTGGAAAGTATATGTATTAACTGGCGACGCCAGACAACGGCTTTGCGATACGGTTAGTGATGCATTTGATACCGAATGGGCAGAGCACGACAGTGAAGTGCGGTACTACCCTGAAAAATGGTTTGAGCCTTATATTTCCCGGCGCCGAAAAGTAGGGTGGGATTTGTATCGATTACTAGGAATTGAAAAAGGTGAACGGGATAAAACCCGGCAACAACATCGTCGTAACTTTCAGTTTTTTGATGCGCCGGTTGGGATGATATTCTCGATAGATCGCGATCTCTCCACTGGCAGCTGGCTTGACTACGGCATGTTTTTGCAAAACATCATGTTGCTAGCTCGAGAGAACGGATTAGATAGCTGTCCACAGGCCGCATGGGCTGATTACCATCGAGCGATTCGCCCTGTAATATCTTTACCTGCAGACGAAGTCGTCGTGTGTGGCATGGCGATTGGATATGCTGACACACGGGCGATTGAAAATTCCTTGATCACCGAGCGGGAGAGTTTGAATGGATTCGCCACTTTCCTGAAATAACCTTTAACAATAACTTGCCAAGCAGACTATGAGTGCTCTTTTTCAACCCATCAAATTGGGCCATCTTCAACTCAAAAACCGAGTGATCGTTTCACCGATGTGTCAATACAGTGCACAAGAGGGAAGTGCGCAGCCTTGGCACCATGTCCATCTTGGACAGTTTGCTATGGCCTCTGCAGGCATGTTGATTCTTGAAGCGACGGCGGTTGAGGCCATTGGTCGAATTACCCCTGGTTGTCTGGGTTTGTACAGTGACGACAACGAGCGCGCGTTGGGCGATACATTGAGGGTGATGAAGGACGTTGTCAGAAATTATCGGACTCCAGTATGTATTCAGTTAGCGCATGCAGGAAGAAAGGCTTCTAGTCAGTCTCCCTGGGAAGGAGGCCAACAAATTCCTGCTAGTGGGGGCGGTTGGGAAGCTGTCGCCCCTTCACCTCTGCCACATCTCCAACACGAGGTGGCTCCAAGAGACCTAACGTTGAAGGAGATAAAACAGGTCATACAGGCATTTGTGCAATCAGCCGAAAGAGCGAATCGCTTGGGTATCGATGCCATCGAATTACATGCGGCGCACGGTTATTTGTTGCACCAGTTTCTCTCTCCGCTGGCGAATCAACGTACTGACGAATACGGGGGGTCGCTGCAAAACAGAATGCGCCTCCCTCTCGAAATTTATCACGCTGTGCGCAAAGTCTGGCCGAAAGAAAAGCCAATTGGATTGCGACTTTCAGCCAGCGATTGGGATGCGAAAAGTTCCTGGGATCTAACCGAAGCCGTACGCTTTGCAAAGGAATGTGAAAAATGCGGGATGGATTGGATCGATGTCTCAAGTGGGGGGGTATCCAGTGCACAGAAAATTCAGCTCGGTCCCGGTTATCAGGTGCACTTCGCAGAAGCGATCAAGCAGGTGGTTTCAACGCCGGTAATGGCAGTTGGCTTGATCACAGAGCCGTCACAGGCAGAATCAATTGTGGCGGATGGACAGGCAGACATGGTGGCTCTCGCACGGGCCTTTCTCTACAACCCAAGATGGGTCTGGCATGCTGCGGCAGAGCTCGGAGCGCAAGTTGCTGCACCGCCACAATACTGGCGAAGTGAGCCCCATTCTGTAAAGGGACTGTTCGGCGAGACTTCGCTCGGAATGCGTTGAATCCGATGACGTTATCACTCTCACCTTTGGCAATCGATCATATTGTGTTGCGCACACAAAATTTGGTTCCTATGAAGCAGTTTTACTGTGAGGTGTTGGGCTGTGTACTTGAGCGCGAAACGGACGCGAAAATTGGGTTGACTCAGTTGCGCGCAGGGTCAGCGCTCATCGACTTGGTCACTGTCGATAGCGAGCTTGGCAGGATGGGAGGAAAAGCTCCCGGCCCGTCGGGCAATAATATGGATCACTTCTGTCTTCGGATTGCGCCGATCAATCAGATAGATTTAATCGAAGTGCTGAGATCCCACGGCGTACAGAACGAAGACTTTAAGGTGAGAAATGGCGCAGAAGGCTTTGGGCCATCCATTTACATTTATGATCCCGATGGCAATCAGGTGGAGTTGCGGTGTTCAATGGTAGAGGGTGCATCTTGAACTCGAACGACGCCCTTTCTGTGCATTGGGAGTATCTACCTTTCGCCGAGCTTGATGCGGAAAAACTGTTCGCAATATTGTTCGAACGACAGACTGTCTTTGTGCTGGAACAGCAGTGCATTTATCCGGATATAGATGCCAAAGATAAACAGGCGATGCATCTGATTGGTTGGACAATGAGTCAAGAAATAGAACCACACGTTGCCGCTTACTTGCGCATTTTGCCTCCGGGCGCGAGTTTCGAGGAGTCATCGATTGGAAGAGTTCTGGTATCGGATAGAGCGCGCGGTCACGGGCTGGGTGACGCATTGATGCGCCAAGGGCTGAAGCATTTATCTGCAGACTATCCGCATATCGACGTACGAATATCGGCGCAGAGTTATTTGGAGAAGTTCTACTCCACGCTCGGGTTCAAGACGATTTCAGAGATTTATGATGAAGACGGAATTCCACATATCGATATGCTGCTCAAGGCAAAAGATCTGCAGCAGTTTTCTTTTTCATAACCAGAGATGAATATGAAAGTGATTCGGAGTCGAGACTATACGGCTGATCGCCCGTGGGGCGCATTGGATATTTGCAATATGTCGGGAGTGACTACTCGGCTACATTGGACCAACGAATCCTATCATTGGCATACCAATGAAGGCGAGGAGGTATTCGCTGTGCTTGATGGCGAGGTCGAAATGTTCTACCGACAGAATGGCGAGGAAAAGTCGGTTATTTTGCAGCAGGGCGACGTGTTTTTTGCATCCACGGGTACAGAACATGTGGCGCATCCAGTCGGCGAAGCGAGAATTCTGGTAGTAGAAAAAGAAGGGAGTGAGTAACTGATGCCTACAAATATTGATCACATTGTAATTGGTGCTACAAATCTAGAGCAGGGAGCAGAGTTCATTGAAAAGACCTTTGGTGTGGCCATGCCAAGAGGGGGGGAGCATCCTCTTATGGGCACGCACAATCTATTAATGCAGTTGAGCGATCGAACTTTTATTGAAGTGATCGCGATAAACCCAGACTTGCCGCCCCCAGCCAGACCCAGATGGTATGGACTAGACGACCCCTATGTTTACAATATCGTCAGTCACGCTCCTAGGTTGCTCACGTGGGTGGTGAATACGAACAATATTTCCGCCCTGGTGGAAAAAAGTAGTTTTAACTTCGGGGATCCAACTCCGGTTACCCGTGGTAATCTGAGCTGGAGTTTTGCTATCCCGGATGATGGTCGACTGCTTGCCGGTGGCGTATTGCCTTATGTAATGCAGTGGCATGTGTCGCCTCACCCTGCAGCGCTGATGCCAGATCTTAATTGTGAGCTTCAATCGATCGAAGTCTCTCACCCGTATTCGAGTTGGATAAGCGGAATACTAAGCGATATCGATGCGCAGGAGCTGGTGAAAGTGAAACCGTTAATGGCAAACACATCACCTGAATTAAAAGTGATGTTCAACACACCCAATGGTGAAGTGACGCTAAGCAATCTGGGTTAATACACTGCTCTTCATATTGAACGCAGTTTGCACAAACATTTGATTGCATTGTAGAAGGGATGAGACGTGGTAATTGTCGCAAATCGTCAGCGAATGACCAACAAGACTATCGTCTCGTTGTCAGAACAAAACGCCCAACGAATAGCCAGGGTCTACAATACTGTAAATAAAATATGCGATGAAAGAAGATCCTAAAGTCATTTACCCTGAGCAAGCTCCCGACTACTATCGCGATTGGGGTTTCTCGCCAGCGATTGTGAGTAACGGGTTAATATTTGTATCGGGATGCACAGGAACCCGGGATGATGGTAGCGTTCCAGAGGGCGTCGGAGAGCAAACCAGAATCGCCTTTAAACGCATTAACCTTTCATTGAAGGAAGCGGGTGTAGATTTTTCCGATGTGATCGAAATGACAACATATCATATTGGATTAAATCATCATCTGAAAGAATTTAGAAAAGTAAAAAGCGAGTTTATTGGAGAGCCTTATCCCGCCTGGACGGCAGTTGGAGTGTCGGAGCTTGCATCGAAGGGAGCGCTTATAGAGATTAAGGTGGTTGCCAGGGCTAGAGGCTAGTCGAGGATCAATAAATCTCAAAAAGACTGGAAGTGAAGTAACAGGACCTAATTGAAGAATTGGCTGATCGTGAAAGATGGTTGAATCCCTGATAATTAAAAAAGCTGCTGACTTATTATTTTCAGCATTGGATAAGCTATTTAAGCGAAGCACACTCCGTGCCAATGAGAAACAGTCTGGCATTTTAATTTCTGAGGCAATTCAGGAGTTGCTGAGGGGGGCGCCGAATCTGAATGTGGTTCGGTCAAAGTTGGCGAAAGCTGAGAATATTAGCAGTGCGCCTTCTGAGGAGCTCATGAGCGCAAGAGAAATGCTGGAGAAAGTGGAAAAATCAGGTGCTAAGAAAGCGCTAGTAAATAGAAGGCGCAAGCAAGATAAAGGAAAGGAGTCAGTAACAAAGGCAAGAAAAAATCCAAACGCGGCCGAAGCTAGGAAGAAGTCGATAGCCAGGGGGACGAAGAAAAAGGGCAAGAAAAAAACACTCAAATAAAGGATGATCTAGTTAGCAGTGCGACGTGTCTCGGTGTAACAACTTGGACGAGATCTCACATATCAGTTGGTCTGGTTGAGATATCGCCTTACAGTGATTGCCCGTAGTTTGACCATCTCCCTCATTCGAAAATCCGACCACTAATCTTCAGACCTCGGTAACTCGTCACTAATTTTAGATAGATCCATAATGGCTTCAGCGCAATAAACGTGTTTTCTGGGGCGCCATCTATCGCTGGTTGCAATATTTTGATCGTCAAAAAGAGAGGGAAATGTACCGCATAGGTCTAAGTACGAGCCATTTCTTTTAGTGTTCAAATGATTATAAACTTTTGTTCCACACTTAGTGCAAAAGAACCGCTTAAAATGTTTTCTTCTTGACTCTGACCGCATCGGGAATCATCTCTAAAGACTCCCACATAATAGGGTAATTCATTAAACGCAGATATTCAGTCAGGCTCAAAGCTCTAACGCTTTGCCAAATGACAGTTCCGTAGCGGCGAACTCGCAGAGAAGCTGTCCGGCGGAGCATCCTTCGGCAAATTGTTATATTTTCTGCCTCTACTCATCTAGAAAACTTAAGTTTGGCAACATTTCTAAATGTCGTTTGTATCTTTCCTCGTCATATGGATTAGAGTTCTTCAAGGCTTCAAATATTTCCACGCTAAACGCACTTGCAATGTATCGAAGAGCATTTTCTCTGTCTTCTCCACCGTCCATTAGTCTCTGAAGAGTTTCCATTACTTCAGGAAAATCTTCGTCTTTTAGTTGGCTCTCTATCGCCTCCATAATTGCTTTCCCCGATTCAGGCATTTCGTCCATTGAGCTATTCAATTCACTATCCTATTTCGTACAATAAATTTAACGCTAAAGGTATAGGCGCGCGTCCAGCCCGCAGGGCGGTATGCTCTTTCTTGTTAGATATTTTGTTTGTTGTCACATTCACCCTATAAAATTTAGGTTTGGGTTTACGGTAATCTCGCACGAATCTCGAGTGGCATCCTTGCGACCTAACACTACACGGGAACTCCTAATACCTCCTACTTCCAGCCCATAAAGCGATCCAAAACCACTTAGGGTTCCTAATTCTACTAATTCAACTTTAAACAATATTTTGTCCTTTATCAATTTTCCTCTCAACAAGTGTCCCAGATCCGTTTACACCAGATCCGCCTTGACCATTCAAAAAAATAACAAAACCAAATTTGTCTTCCGAAATTTGTTCCGGAGATAAAGCGGCGGTTGCAAGTACAAAATCGACTAATACAGAAACTACGTCTGATGAAGATACATTGCCGGATGAAGGAAAAAATGCAACACTTACTATCTCGCATTTTTGACCTTGAAAATCAATATCTGATACTGAACTAGTCACCCCTTCAGGTATTGTTGAAGGCGCTTCTACAGTAGTCGCCGTTGAACCGCCACCAGTCTCAGGATCAGAGTCGCCTCCGCAACATGCCAATGACGCTACAAGAATAGAAACACCAAATAGCCTTCTCATCTTTTTCACCTTTCTCCTCCCTAATTAATATCTAACGCCGCGCAAGCGAGCGAAAGCGAGTCCGTTGCAGGCGAAGCCTTCTTTCTACGCCTGGTTATGCTGCCCCATGTCTGCTTCTATACTCTTGATTAAATTGACGAATGAGTGACACTACACAGTAAACAAAAACTGCTAGACATATTAAGAATATGACAAAAGCGGATCCGGCCCAAATTGTGGCTCTTTCGGCTGGCCATCTCTCGGGCTCGGCAGCGTTTAGCCACGAATAGAAAACTACACTTACTCCAGCATATCCACCCGCGGGAACGGAAAGAATCACACCAATCCATCGCAATGCCTTATTTCTCTGTGATCTCATGTGGCATAACGCTTTAAGCAGCGGCGAGCGATAGCGAGTCCGGGCCGAACGTGTTTGCTGCCATTACTTGTTAATTGATTCATCTCGAAGCCTTCTGTAAAGCCAACCAAGCTGCTATTGCACTAGACAGTCCAGTAACAATAAGCAATAAGCAATAAGCACTCAGTCATTTCAAATTGGAGGCGACCTGGATTTCCAATTGTTGAAATTGCGAATATCGAAATAGAGGGGATAACTATGCCAAGAAGAGAAAATGTAAAAAACGAAAAGCTCTTACTAAATTTTCGATAGAGTGGTATTAGTGGGGCTAGGGTAATTGCAGCTATCAAAAGACCCGCAAGCCAAAATGAAACCAAAGTAAATGACACGGCTACAACAGCCTCGGAATAATCTCCAAAGACTTGGGAGTTAAAAATCGCTAAATAGAGCAAACCAACTAATGCGCATGCATTTGCTGCTGAGATCGCGACACTACTGAGGAAAACTTTTATATCAATTAACGCCGCGAGCAACGGAACGAGAGAAGCGCGGGTCCGCTCTGCCTTGCCTTGTTATGCGACATCGATGCCAATAACCAATGATTTTTCGAATGGTATTCAGGCAAGAGCTAGGAAGGGCAATCCCCTCCTCGTTGTTTTCTAGTGTGGCAGTGGTACTCGCCAGTTTTTCTATTGTAGTGACATCCACACTTATCCGTGCCCCCACCATGAAAAGTTTGAAACCTTTCTGATTTCTGGTTAGCACCGTGTGCGATTTGAGCACTCTGTGTAGTAATTATCATTGTTGCGATAACGAACCATAATTTCATCTCACTATCCTCCTCCATTATTTCTATTTCCTTAGCTTTGATCGCTAGTGGCAACACAATATCATATTTGACCAATTTACGCTTTTCGGGCGCTAGCGCAATTTTCTAATTGATCGCATAACGAGACTGTAGAAAAACCCACTTGACACAAGCCCCTCTACTCTTCAATTGTTCTTCTGCTGTCATCGGTTTATCTCGTTCCTATATCTTGAGATCGTTTCTGGGCGTTCAAGCTTCTCTCTAGGCCGCTAACTTCCCA
>JAHQWE010000110.1 GCA_019633985.1 Acidiferrobacterales bacterium
AACGATTAAATTTAATCTTTCACATTAGTATTTCTAAATGAAAAAAAAGCTCCCACCATTGAAGGCATTGCGTGCATTCGAAGCGTCGGCACGCCATCTGAGCCTCTCCAAGGCGGCAGATGAATTGTTTGTTTCCGCTGGCGCGGTGAGTCAACACGTGAAATTGCTGGAAGACTTTCTCGGTCAAGCCCTGTTTGAACGACGCCATCGCCAAATTGTGCTTACGGATGCAGGCAAGCGACTGATACCTGGAGTCACGGCGGCGTTTGATCAGATCATGTTGAGCGTTGATAAAGTGATTGAAAACCAAACAGACAAACCACTAACGATCAGCGCGGCCCCTTCTTTTGCCGCTCGTTGGCTGGTACCGAGACTCTTGGGGTTCAGTAAAAAGCACCCCGATATTGATGTCAGAATCGATACTTCCAGTGCATTATCGGATCTGGTCCATAGCGATATCGACGTCGGCATCCGATTCGGTAGCGGACAATATCCAGGACTGCATACCGATTTCCTATCCTGCCAAGAAGTCTTCCCAGTATGCGCCCCAAAGCTAATCCGGCAAGGTGCGCCACTGAAACAACCCGAGGATTTGCGTCACTATCAGCTACTTCACTATGACTATGCGCAACCCGTCACCAGCTGGCCAGACTGGCACATGTGGATGGCCGCGGCGGGTGTGGACAATGTTGATACGCAGCGTGGACTGCGATTTTTGGAAGTGAATCTACTCATTGACGCAACCATCCAGGGGCAAGGCGTTGCCCTTGCGGGTAGCATTAGTGTCGAGTCCGCATTAGAAACCGGGGAATTAATTCGGCCTTTTGAGATGTCGATTCCCCTCGATTTTGCTTACTACTTTGTCGCCCATGAAAGCAAAATAGACCAACCTGCGATTGCCGCCTTTCGCCAATGGTTACTGGATGAAATTGGCACTGATCACGGCTGCTAATTTGCCTATAGCGCGCTACGAACCATCTCCAATTGAAATCGCGAGAATGCGGCTGATGTTGGCAAAGGAAGAACCTGACTCCTCTCGCCAAAAGTTAAATGCCTCTTGCACCTGTTTTCGTGCTGCTTTGGAAGTGGCTGGCTTTTCAATAACACCCGCATTGATCAGCGCTCGATTCACGTCCTGAGTCAACAAAAAACCATCTTTCCCGACAAAACGTAAAAAATACTGACAGCTGTTTCCACCCATTCGCTCACCATGCGTCTTAAAATAATCGAGCAGATCGATATAACTTTCATCAGGCCACTCGGCAATGAACTTTCCAAATGACCCGTGTTCTCTGGCAATGTCAGCGATCATGCAGGCGTTTTTCGGGACCGTTAGTATCTTCTGTCGGTTGCGTACAATTCCCTCATCCGCGCATAAACGATCTTCATCCTCAGGAGACATATGCCTACATGTTTCAATATCAAATTGCCAAAAGGCGGCTTCAAAGTTTTCCCACTTGTTGTCGATCACACGCCAAACAAAGCCTGCTTTAAAAATCGACTTGGTGATCTCAGACAAATAACGATGGTCGGGTGTTTGAATTAATCCAGACTTGCTTTTCAAGCTACCCGGCAGTCGAGCCTTGAGCGCCATCGCTCCGCCGCTGTGGTCTTCAGCTTGTTGAACAATTTTTTGCCAGGGTGTCATTCGCTTTTCCGTATAATCCAGCCACTATTTTTACATGCCTAACCGATGCGTCCAAACACCGTTAACCGACTCCGTAAAACCAAAGTAATCGCCACTATCGGTCCTGCCTGCGATGACACCGATACTCTGGTAAAAATGATCCAGGCTGGAATGAATGTGGCGCGTCTGAACATGTCCCACGGTAATGCAGAAAGTCATGCCGCCACGCTTCAGCGCGTTCAGGAAGCGGCAAATATCGCCGGCACAACAGTCGCCATCATGGTAGATAACCGAGGCCGAGAAATTCGCACCTGTAAAGTGGAAAGTGACGCGGTGATGCTGGAAAGACACCAGAAATTCAGTTTGTACGGCGACAATCGACTAGGAAACAGTGAGGGTGTTTCTCTTACTTTCGATCGCTTCCATCATCATGCGCAGCCTGGTGAACGAGTTCTCATCGACGACGGTCAAATTGAGTTAGTAGTGGAATCTGTCGATGATGAGGCCGCTCGATGCAAAGTGATTTGTGGCGGTCAGTTAAAGAACAGCAAGGGCGTGAATTTTCCCGATAATACTAGCGCTCTTGACGACATCGAGCATGATGACTCGCTGGAAGTCGATTTCGCCGCGTCGCACAAGGTGGAATATTTTGCCGCTTCTTTCATTCGAAACGCGGCGGAGATCAATGCGCTCCGAACTCGCTTCGATGAACATAGCGTGGAAATCGGGATCATCGCAAAAATCGAAAATCGCGAAGGTGTTGAGAATATTGAAGAGATTGTCGAAGCTTCAGATGGGGTGATGGTCGCAAGGGGTGACCTTGGCGTTGAGCTCAACATGGGGGAAGGTCCGAAGATCCAGAAGCAAATTATTCGCGCCACGGTTTCCCGCGGTAAACCGGTCATCACAGCAACTCAAATGCTGGACTCAATGGAGCGTAACCCACGGCCTACGCGTGCCGAGGTAAATGACGTGGCCAATGCGATCTTCGACGGTTCCTCTGCGGTCATGCTATCGGGTGAAACCGCTGCAGGTTCCAGACCCGTGGAGTCCGTGAAGACCATGGCGACATTGGCACTTGAAGCTGAATCTGGTTTGAAAAACTATGGCTTTCTTCAAAGTATCGAACCCAATCCTTCCAATGAAGTCACCGAGGCGGTCGCCCAGGCTTCGATCACTATGGCTAATCACCTGAACGCCGCTGCCATTATTGCGCTGACCGAAACCGGATTCACTTCGAGGCTTATTTCCAAATACCGACCGGAGAGCCCGATACTTGCGATTACCACCTCTCCCGTTGTGGTTCAAAAGCTCTCCATGAACTGGGGGGTATTGCCGATGCTCTATGATGGCAAAGGGGATGATGAAGACAAAATTCGCTTTGCTATCGAGAATGGGAAGCAACTGGGTTATTTATTCTCCGGAGATTTATTGATTTTGACCGCTGGAAATACTCGCCAAGCGGGTAGCACGGATTTAATTCGGGTTTTGAGCGTGGAAGACTAGCAATATAAATCGTCCTGGTTGAGAGGCGCATACTTGTCTCGACCCGCAGCAAGCGCGGTACGCGACCAATGCGATGGAGCGATAACCCAATAGCTCACGGAAGGCTTCGAGCGCTCCGGTTTATCTCTGACCTCTGCCTTACCGCCTTTTGCAGGCTTGGGTGACGAGAATATTTGAGTAATCTATCTGGTTTCGGTGACTTACTTAAATGGCGCACCAGAAACCCACATAATCATCGATCGCCTGATCCCCTTGGTTACTGGAGTCACACGATGCGGCAGATAGCTTGGAAAAAGGATTGCGGTTCCCTGCTCTCTACCCGCGAAGTTGTTTTTCTTACCGGTAAAAAATTCGAGATCGCCGCCCTCATAGGAATCAGGGTCTGAGAGCAAAATCGACATGGATATTTTGCGCTTCGATAGCTGACCCGCGCCGAGATCAATGTGCCAGTCAAAGTGGCCGCTGTTTTCTGCATTGTATTGAGTGATCTGAACCCGCTCGGTCATACCGGTTAACGAAAAATTCCAGGTGGCTTTGTTCGCATGATTGGTCAACTCTCCAAGTCGTCGATATACCCAAAGATGCGGGCGTTCATTGGGCAACCAACCAATCTCGCTGGTACGAAAACCCGGATTGAGAATACGATCACCTTTCTCAGTTCGAATGTAGGAAGGTTGCATCTCCATTTCATCCGCCACGTCATTCAGTCGCTGCACTTGCTTTGGGCTCAGCGCCTGCTTGATCTCAAAAAAATCCTTCAGACCATTTACACTGTCAAACTCGACAAAGTCGGAATACGTCTTCATTCTGTGATTATAAAATTCTTCATGCTCAGACGGTGGTAGATGCCAGAGACCGCCGCGCCTTGGTTTCCAGTAACTGGTCTTTCGCCTGCATCCACCAGTAGCTGCCTTGTACTGCGACCTGTCCCAATACCCCACCGTTCCAGAGCAAACCAAAGTTTGCGAAATCCTGCCAGCGACGGTCGTCTTCAGTAATTGCGGTCGCTATCAGATTTCCTGCCATAGCTGTGGTGTTCAAGCCATGGCCACCAAATGCAGTGGCAACCCAGAGTCCTTTTTCCGGCTGCAGGATCAAGGGCATCCGATGGCGACAATAACCCATGAGGCCAGACCAGCGGTAGTCCAACCGTAAAGAACCGAAAGTTGGAAAAACATCCATCATTGCCGCCATCATTTGCGCATCAAGATTCTTCGGTTGGGTTGTGGCCGTAGTGATCTTCCCACCCCACAACAACCGATTATCGTCAATCAATCGATAGTAGTCGCAGGCATTGCCAGTATCAGCGATACCGGCTCGAGTTGCGATGATATCGAGCAAATCCTGATTCAGTGCCTCGGTCACCACCACGTGGGTAGCAACTGGCAGAATTGCTCGACTAAGCGGGCGGTAGAGCCCGGTATCATATCCACTGGTGCAAAGAACCAAATGATTTACTTTGACAGAGCCCGACTGGGTTTGCACCAATCTGCGTGAGCTACCAGCTACCGTCAAACATGCTAGTGCTTGACTTTGTTCATATATTTGGCCTCCGGCATCCAGAATTTGACTTGCCAGTGCATGGGCATATCCCAATGGGTGAATCTGAAAGCCGTTGGGTTTGAAAATGCCGTCGAAATAGCGATCAGTGTGAATCTTTGATCTCAATTGACTTGTATCCAGATACTCAACAGGGTCATTGAAATCTCTGGTCAATCTTTCAGCACTCTTGCGCATCGCTTTTGACGCAGGATATCGACTTACCGAATACTTCCCCTCACCCATTAAACAATCCGAAGCAAATGCATGCAGATGACTGCGTATAGTTTCTGCGCCCTCTTTTGAATACTGATACAGGCGTTTTGCGAGCGCTTGGCCATAGCGCGCCTCTACCTCATCGATATCACCTGCAAACCCCGGGGTCACAAATCCACCGTTGCGTCCCGATGCCCCCCAGGCGATTCGCTGCGACTCGAGCAACGTCACAGATATTCCTCGTTGACTCAGCTGCCATGCAATCTGCAGGCCAGCCAGGCCACCCCCAATTATGCCAACCTCTGCTGAAATATCGCTTTCCAGCCGAGGTTGCACGGGAACGGTTTGCGCTGTTTCCGCGTACCAAGTGGCCGGATACATGTTGGTTTCAGCATGCCTCACTCCACTAACATTCGGCAACTAGTCCTCAATCAAGGCCGGCCTTGTTCCACTCGGAATAGCCTCCATCCAGACTGTAGCAGCGCTCAAAACCCTGTTGGTTTAGAAATTCTGCTGCTCCCTGACTGGAGTTGCCGTGATAACAACATACGATGACGGGCACTGATTTAGCGGTACTCGAAATAAATGAACCGACGTTTTCCTGCGTCAAGTGCAGTGCGTTTTTGATATGTCCTGCACTAAAAGATGCTGGGTCTCGAATATCGACAACCACGGCACTTTCGTCGTCGATTAGAGAAAGAGCCACTGCCTGGTCTATTCTTTGAAATGTCATTGTCGGGAATGAAGTCAGTTATAAGTGGGGGAAATGGACGCCCAGCCAAACTACCCCGCGGGTGATCACGAGTGAGGCAAGCAATTTGAAAAAAGTGACACTCAATTTGCGAAAGCGCACCTGACGCCCGATCCATTGAAGAAGAAAAACGAAAACGGCGACAAAGTACCACACCAGCAGCAAACAGAGAAACAGATAGCCCCACCCCAAAATGGATTGGAACAGTGTCATATTCTCGCTCATGCTTTTGGGACGCGAATTTTCAATTGACCGTCACGCTGAACCAGTTCTAAATGGCGGAGAAAGCTCATCCCCAACAAGATCTGCTGCCCATGCATTGCCGGATTAATGCTGGCGGCGACATTGTGCAAGGTGATTTCACCCAGGCTCACACTATCCAACCAGGTTTGATACACCTGAATCACTCCATTTGCCGTTTGTGCTGTCATCACAGCGCCTTTTTGGAGACCCAGCTGTTCGCCGATGTGGCCGGGAATCACCACATCAGTCGCGCCGGTATCAAGAAAAAATTCCACGAGTGAACCATTGATAGCTCCGCTCGCCAGGTAATGCCCTCTTCGATTTCTCTGCAAAACCACGGAGGTACCACCATCACTACTGATCTGCGTTAACACTGATTGATTCGGGTTGCGCTGCTTATCCAGAAGCCAGCCAAAAATAAATGACATACCCGCTAGAAAAATAATCGCAACTGCTGGTGCCGCCATACTTTGGATTCCACGAGAGGACATGACTGGAACAACAATAGATGAGTGAATGGCCGCAATATACCTTATCGAGTAAATACGACATAATGTGACTTGTTATTTGTCTTCCTCACGTGAATGCCCGCTAATCACTTGCTCTCATTCTTCGGTTCCAGAGAATCAGACGATGGATATGCGGAAAGACAACGGCATCTGCACTGGTCCGCCCAACGCTTCGGCAATATTCAGTACCAGCATCCCTGGAACCACGAGCAACTCAAGAAAAGCGCTTTCTATCAACAACATCAAGCGGTGCTGGACTGTCAGCGGGGTGCTGGCTATTGGCTGTGGAAGCCGTACCTGATGCTGGAGATTTTGAAGGAGATTCCGGAAGGTGATTTTCTCTTTTACCATGACGTTGGGCGAGCGATACGAAGAAACCCATTGATTGGTTATCAGTTCGACCGTCCCATCGATCCGCTGGTGGATTGGGCGGAACGGCATGACGGCATGTTTCCTGGCGTTTATGTGCCCATGTATGGTCCAAGCAAGAAGTGGATCAAACGAGACTGTTTCGTGCTGATGAACGCCGACACCGAACAATACTGGAACCAGCCTCAAGTACAAGCCGGCATTAATGTCTGGAAGAACACAGGTAGAGTCAGAGAGTTTTTTGAACAATGGCTGGCATTTTGTGAAGATCCCAGGATTCTTACCGATCAGGAAAATGAGTGTGGTAAACCCAATTTTCCAGAATTTCAGGACCATCGCCACGACCAGGCAATACTCACTATATTGTTACAACAAAGAGGTATCGCTGCCTACGGTAAACCAGATGAAGACACGTTCAAACCACGAGAGGTTGGTTACATCACGGCACGTGTGATAGCGGACAATGAAGTGCAGAGGAACCGACAGTCAGGGCAACCTGATCTAATCGACTTGTCGGAGCAGGTAAGTCCCAGAAGATACGCTCGCGGCACCTTACCTTTTTTTCAATTGTTTATGGAAGACAAGCGCGGTCAATCGCTCTCTATCCTCGAAGTTTGCGATAAGGCAAGTGCAGAGACCCAGCTTTGGAAGAGATACCTCCCGCAAGCGAATGTCCATACCGTGTGTAAGAATAACGAAACGCTAGCGGATCAGTCAAAAGCAACAGATGCCATCACATTCCATACGGTAGACACCAGTCACCGCCCATCAATGGAAATCTTCGCTCTGCAAATGAAACAGCAGGGCATCCAGTTCGATTTTATCGTTGAGTGTGGAAGCGGATTGATGCGAGATCAGCAGCTGGCCGTCGGCACCCTTTTCGAATTGCTCAAACCAGGCGGTGTTTTTTTTGTAGAACAACTTGAGTATGCGGTTAAACCCGGACAAGGCGACCTCAATGAAAATATGAGCAATTCAACAATGCAACTTATTCGGCGAGTCAATCTGGTGCAGCATAAAATCAATAACCACTATTTTTCACTGGCCGAAGTAAAACGATTTGAAAAGCTGGTTCAAACAGCGGGCAGCGATTGGCGAAATGGCTACGGTACCGGCATGTTCCGGAGAAAACATGACAATGATCCTGAGCAGGTTAAGCTGAAAGAAGCGCAGAACTCAAAACCGAGAAATACCGATCTATGAACCTCTGAAGGTTGTCATTCTTACCAAGTAGAAATCGCTGCGAACAACAATCTGACAGAGGTTGATAGGATTACCAAAAACGTCAGCGCCATGCCCACCACGCGAAATCGCAGATCTTCCTTGATCTGACTCACGCCATATGCGTGAATGATGCGACCAGCTAATAGCGCGATGCACAATACATGAATCCAGACGGAATAGCCTCCCGTTTGTTCCAGAAAGTAAATGAGTAAGATCGCAAGTGGAGTGTATTCAATAAAGTTAGCATGAACCCGCATTGCTCTTTTCAATTCGACGTTGTCGTTATCTCCAATGCCAATTTTCAGTTTACGACGCAGCAGTAGTGTTCGCACGCTGAGCACAACGAGCAAGATACCGAATAAAGGTATGTAGTAGCCAACTATGGACATATATTTGGGAACGTTTAGTTAATGGTATGAATTCGAGGATGACGTCAGAAGCCAACAGTTTCAAGTCTGACAGCAGCGATCTGTCAAAGCACGTGAGCGAAAATACCAATGTCACACAATCCATTCACTTTTCAGTCTGAAGCGCAAGTGAGTTTACGCCGCAAGAAATACAGACCCGCAACCAACTACGTGATTGCTAAGGGTTCAGTATGTAGAAGTTACGGTCAATCCAGTGTGAAGTCAGTATGTTGACGTTTTTTGCTTAGGCTGAACCAGAAACAATCCGAGCATCATGAGTAACAATGACGCCATCACCCATGCCGAATAGGTTTCTCGCAATACCAGAGCGCTTGCTAAGACACCTCCAATTGTCACCACATAAGCAATTTGGCTCGCAAAAACCGCACTAGTTTTTCCCACCAACCAGATATAGCCAGTGTATACCAGTGCATGAATCAAGGAGGAAGCCAGCAATGCCAATTCCGCCTTACCTGGTGCGGGATAAACAGGAACCCAAAAATCCCCGAATATGACGACTGGTAGGCAGATGATTAAACCGATGATCGACGCACCAAACACTGCCACCACAGGATCAACCTGCTGCATTGCCCTACGAGCAACATAGTTACCTTCAGCGCCGTAGCTGGCAGCAGCCACCAATGCCACCAACACGAAAACAGTTTTTTCTGGGTCTGGCAAACTTTCCTCTGGCCATATCAACAAACTCACTGCGACAGCGCCCAATAACACCCCTAACAGTCGACCTGATTGAAATACTTCAGAACGGATCACCAGCGCGATGAGCAAAGAGAACATCGGCACGGTGGCCAACGAAATTGCCATCACACCAGCTGGCAGGTGCGCTGCCGCAAGATAGGAAAAGCTGTTGGGGAACAGCGTACCAAGCAGTGCAATCACAAGGTAGTAGCGCAGTGCGTCCATCGATAACAGCAAACGCTTGTTGGTAAAGAACACCACTGCGCCAAGGACAAGAACCGCGATAACCAATTGCCAGAAAATCAGACCGGGTGGCTGATGCCCTGTAGATACGGCGATTTTGGTCATGGGGACCGTAAGCGCCCAGAAGAGACCAAATAGAGTCAGCGCCAAAAGCGCTTGGAAATGGGGCATATTGTAGGCCGCGAGGTTAGCGGTGGCCGCTCGTATAACGTTGCTCGAGAATCGCTAAGTTTTCCGCGCGTCTTACGGAATCCGGATCAACCATTGACGAAACAGCGTCAATCATCTGTACATAAGCGGGGGGGAACTGGTTTTGCTTCGCGCCTTCAAGCACAAACCCTTTATACCAATCCCAGGGCGGCGTAGCTTCATCAAGACGGCTCGGATAATAGGTAAAACAATCCACCGGCCCGCTTTCAGAATGCACCACCACTTCTTCTTCATGATAGTCATGCCCCTCTCCCTCGATACGATCTAGTACTAGTTTGTCGTCGAGGGTCATTTTATAAAGCACTCCAATAACGCTATCCTGACCGTCCACTGACTCAATACCACACTTCCCAGAGTTATCCCCGCCAGGCTTGTCAAAGGACAGTCTGTGTTGTGGTAAGCGACCCATGCCTATCTTCGTAATAGAGGGACAGCGAATGTGAAGCCTGGCAAACCACAGATTTGAACCATAGGCGAAGTAAATTCGCTGCATCAGAAAAATGCCTGTAATCCAGTTTGCGCACGACCCAATATCAACGCATGAATATCATGGGTACCTTCATACGTATTCACGGTCTCCAGGTTCACCATATGGCGCATCACATGATATTCATCAGAGATACCATTACCACCATGCATGTCACGAGCGAGCCGGGCGATTTCCAGAGCCTTGCCACAATTGTTTCGTTTGATCATCGAGATATTCTCGACCGGACAACGCTCTTCATCCAGTAATCTTCCAACTCGCAAAGCCGCTTGCAAACCCAAAGTGATTTCTGTTTGCATATCTGCCAGTTTCTTCTGTATCAACTGGTTTTGCGCAAGCGGGCGTCTAAACTGTGTTCTTTCCATGGTGTACTGTCTTGCGGCATGCCAGCAGCTTTCCGCAGCGCCCATCACCCCCCAGGCAATACCGTAACGCGCTTTATTTAGACAACCAAAGGGTCCAGCCAGACCACTGACCCCGGGTAGTAAGTTTTGCTCTGGGACCATCACATCTTTCAGCACAATTTCTCCAGTGATCGAGGCTCGGAGACTGAGCTTGCCCTCGATTTTTGGCGTGGAGAATCCCGCCATGCCCCTTTCAACAATAAAGCCTCTAATTTCGCCCTCTAACTTGGCCCACACCACGGCAATATCAGCAACCGGAGAATTACTAATCCACATTTTGCTGCCATTGAGCAAGTATCCCCCGTCTTTTGCCTCAGCGCGGGTGCGCATACTGGAAGGGTCAGAACCGTGATCAGGTTCAGTAAGCCCAAAACAGCCAATCAGCTCACCGGTCGCCAGCTTGGGCAAAAAACGTTCGCGTTGCTCTTCAGAGCCGTAGGTAAAAATCGGATGCATGACGAGTGACGACTGCACACTCATCGCAGAACGATAACCACTATCCACTCGTTCAATTTCTCTGGTCACCAGTCCGTAACACACATTATTTAAACCAGCGCATCCATATTTTTCTGGAAGTGTTAATCCCAGTAGACCCAACTCGCCGAATTTCTTAATTAAACCAGGATCAAACTTTTCGCTGCGGTTCGCCTCCACGATTCCAGGTAACAACTCCTGCTCCGAAAAGTCTCGGGCACTATCACGCACCATGCGTTCTTCTTCGGAAAGCTGTGACTCGAGGTCAAAGGGGTCCTGCCAGGTAAATGGGGTAGTAGTCATTGGATTATGGTTGATTGGTTGACTCGCTAGATCGCTGCGTTTTCTTCCGCGCGTAAAGTTGCCGAAGTCTGCAAGTATGCCGCAACCAGCGTGGAGTGGTAAATCACGCCGATGTAATAACCTCGCCGGTCAATTATCGGAATACTCTCCCCAGAGAAATCTTGCATCTCCGCCATCGCGTCCCAAACAGAAAGATCGTGATACAGGGTGAGCGCATTTTTTTCAGCATGCTCTCGGCAGGTTGCATCGAGTTGTTCAAGCCGGGATTCGAGAATAAGCACATCTGATAACCTCAGTTTCCCCACAAATTGCGTTAGCTCGTCTAATACGATGCATTCCTGCTTTTGCTCTGTCAGCATGGCACCTTTGGCATCGGTTAACAATGCTGTCTCCGTTACCGTCACTGCTTCAGTAGTCACGTGGTTGGCAATGGGTCTTCTTTTAAGAATTGCTTTTTGGCGTCCCCCCGAGAGATCAATGCCGTGCTCAAGGAGATGACGATCAAACAAAGATCGCCCAAATAGACGATAGGCAAGGACGTTGGAAAAAACGACGCTAATCATCACCGCGGTGGTAAGTTCGTAGTTCCTGGTTAACTCGAATACGATGAGGATGGCGGTAAGCGGACCGCCGATAACCGGGCTGGTCACCGCCACCATACCGCAAATCGCGTAGAACGTTATTCCCGATGAGTGGTCTGCCATTATTGCTTCTGCACCCACCCCCATCAGGGCGCCGGTCAGTACACCAATGACCAAAGTTGGGCTGAAAACACCTCCGGCAAAACCGAAACCAAGGCACAAGGCGGTGGCAACCATTTTCGCGGGTAATAAGACCATCATCTGTCCAACTGCAAACTGGTCACCGGTAATTTCAAATTCAAGTATCTGACGACCAACCCCCATGACGTCGGGCACCCATTGCGCCATGAGCCCAATGCCAAGTCCGGCAACCGCCGGCTTTAACCAGTTGGGCAGGGGTATCGCTATGGCAAGTTGTCGACTCCAGATCACCAGGTTCATAAACAAAATAGCGACCAACGCTCCAACAAGCCCGATCAACACGAAAGCGAGAAACTCCGGTGCAAATAAGGAGCGATGTGCTTCCACCATAAATAGTGGTGGACGACCCAACCAGTATGCGCTGATGAAAAACCCTGTGGAAGAGGCGATGGTAATCGGCGCGAAGTTCCTTAATGCGTAATTCCTGAGAATCACTTCATGGGCAAAAACCACTGCGGCAATGGGCGCACTAAATGCAGTAGAAATCATCGCCGCGATACCGCAGCCAACAGCCATATTCATATCTGCTCTGGTCCACCTCTGAAAAAAGCTGCCCAGATGCGCACCCAATGTAGTCAGTGCACCGTAGGGTCCAACCGAGGCGCCGCTTCCCATACCAACCACCGCGGCTATTGCATTCAACACCCCGTCACGCCAATGAAACGATTTTTCACCAACCTGAACCGCGTTGATCACGTCGGCCACATTTTCCGCCCTGCGATCTTCGGTATTTTTGAGAAGCAGTCCCACAACTAAGCCTCCTAAAGCAGGGCAAAGTAGCCAGAATATGTTGAACTCACCGGGTACTCCTGCTGCGAAAAGCTGTTTTTCGAAAAAATAGATAGCTTCCACCAGCGCAATAGACAGCATCGAACCAATGACCCCGACAGTCAGTCCAAACAACAGAATAGAAAAAACCCTTCGAGTCACACTCAACATCAACTCAGGTTTTTTTTCTGGAGAGTTCAATGGCGCTTGTGCGCTCAAAATTACTAGCCCTTTTATTGCTTAGAGATCCTGGATTTATAGCCTATCGGTCAATGTCATTTAGACGATGGGATAAAGCAGCTCAGCAAGACGGTAGTCCGAGTGTGATTTTCCAGAATGCGACGCCTGAAAGGACCAAAACTCGGGGAAACAATCAGGCTAACTCTTTTTCAACCAGCTACCGGCGATCAACACCACACCTCCAAATCCGCAAACCCAACTTAGTAAGGATGTGGTTCCCGGGTCTGAAGAAGCGTTGAACACAAATGACAAAACCACAAGACCTATCCCGGATACTAACAAACGAGTTTGTTGGGCGGAAACTTCAATTTGTCGCCGGAGTTGTTTGATCTCTTCATCCTGAGTGCGGAAAATCATTTCATCGTTTTTTACACGATACAGCAGTTGATGCGCGAGTGCCGGAACTTCTGGTGCGATAGTCGCGAGGTTGGGCAACTCCTTACGCAATGCACGCACGGCAGCTCGTGGTCCAATTTGCTCGCTCATCCAACGTTCGAGAAACGGTTTTGCGGTTTCCCATAAATCCAGCTCCGCATACAGCTGTCGACCCAAGCCTTCAATATTGAGCAGCGTTTTCTGCAACAACACTAATTGTGGTTGTACCGGCATTTGAAAACGCCTTGCAACACTTAGTAAGTCAATAATCACCACGCCGAAAGAGATCTCGCTAATGGGCTTAGCAAAAATGGGTTCGCATACTGTGCGTACGGCTGCCTCAAAATCTTCGGTTACTGTGTCGGGGGGTACCCAGCCTGCTCGAATGTGTGCCTCAGCAACCGCGCGATAGTTACGATGAAAAAAACCCAGCAGGTTTTCTGCTAGATAGCGTTTATCAACGTCGCTGAGCGTTCCCATGATGCCAAAATCCACCGCTCGGTATTGTCCATCTTCCGCAACGAAAATATTTCCCGGGTGCATATCAGCGTGAAAAAACCCGTCCCGAAATGCCTGGGTGAAAAAAATCTCCACACCATCATGTGCCAGCTTGCGCATATCGATACCTGCCGCCTTGATCGCCTCGATGTCGCGAATCGAAATGCCATAAATGCGCTCCATCACCATGACATTGCGCCGACAATGATCCCAGTACACTGCAGGGACATGGATCAAATCCGAACCTTCAAAGTTGACCTTCAACTGGCTGGCATTCGCAGCCTCACGCATCAGGTTCAGTTCGTCATGAATGGTTTTATCGTAATCGCTAACAATTTCCCGGGGTTTGAACCGTGGTGCGTCCTGCCAGTATTTCTCGACCAGCATCGCTATGGTATGTAACAAAGCAAGATCACGATCAATCACTGCCTTGATTCCCGGGCGCAACACCTTGACCACGACCTCTGAGCCATCGAGCAAATTGGCATAGTGCACTTGCGCCACTGACGCCGATGCCACCGGCTGTGTTTCAAAATGGGAAAAATGCTGATCCAGCGTGTCACCATAAGCCGTTTCAATAACCGTCTTGGCTTCATCTCCGGGAAATGGCGGAACCGAATCCTGTAATTTGGTTAATTCCTGGTGAATGTCCGCTGGTATCAGATCTGGACGGGTGGACAAAACCTGTCCAAACTTGACGAACACCGGCCCTAATTCTTCGAGTGCCATCCGCAATCTCTCGCCCCTGGGTTTGTCATGATGACTTCGCCAACGACGCGGTATTAGCCTAAGACAGGTGGTCCATGGCTTCCCGAGATTCATCGCGACCACGAATTCGTCCAGATTATGACTAATCAATACTCGGGCAATTCGATAGAGATGGGAAAGGTTTTTAAACACTGTAGTTTTGGAAGGTACGGTTTTGGCTATTCTCCCGCGGATCGGCGGTTGAGTAATTTTTCGACTCGTAGTCCCACTCTGTCGATATCAGATCTGAGTTCAGTCACTCCACGCTCAAATCTTTGCATTCCCACCTTACTAGCCATGACCCGGCTCTCCTCGGTAAGATAATCAGAAAAGTTGGTGCGTGTATACTTGGCCGTTTTCTCAGCCCAGCCACCAAAATCGCGAAAGGCATTCCCCACCTTTCGCGCGGGCAAGTCGCCCACAGCTCTGGCGATTAATTCCTCCCAATCAAGATCAAACTGTGCCAAAACACGCTGCAACGCCTGACCTGCCTCAGCATCCCCCTCCATCGTAATTTGCCCATCACTAAATATCCTGCCGCTATTCGTCCTTCCCCCGCTTTTACTGCCAAGTTTCGCGAACGCAAAGACAGAACCGGTCAAAGTGACATCAGGAGTATGCGCACACTCGGTTTGCAAACACAAACCTTCCGGATCTGGAAGTAGGAAAAGGGTGATGGGCGGTACGGTCAAGTTAATGCGATAAACCTTACCTGTTAACGCTGCCAGCGCTTTTACACTGTCGGGGTCCACCGACAAAACGGATTGAATCGCTCGATTGATCGCTTCAAGAAAAAACCTTTCCATCACCAATCAAAATCGATAGCCGACATGCAACGCGACAATACCAGCGCTCAAATTGTGCACCTTTACATGATCAAACCCTGCCTCCATCATCATGCTCTGGAGTGTTTCCTGATCCGGGTGTTTTCGAATGGATTCCACCAAATATTGGTAGCTGTTTTCGTCACCCGTAACCATTCGACCTATTTTCGGGATCACGTTAAACGAATACGCATCGTACGCCTTATCGAGGATAGGAATAATAGGTTTGGAGAACTCCAATACCAGCAAGCGCCCACCAGGTTTGGTCACGCGATACATCGAGGCAAGCGCCTTGGATTTATCGGTAACGTTACGCAATCCAAACGAAATAGATGTGCACTGAAAGCTTTCGTCTGCGAAACACAGTTGCTCTGCATTCGTAAGCGCAAAAGTCACGAGAGGAACACGGCCTTCATTGAGCATGTTGCGCTTTCCTTCTGCCAGCATAGCTGCATTGATATCGGTTAGTACAACGCTGCCATTGGTTCCTACTTGTTTGGAAAACAAGCGGCTCAGATCTCCACTGCCCCCCGCAACATCCAGCACGCTATCACCAACGCGAAGGCCGCTTTGCGATACAGCGAATCGCTTCCACAATCGATGCGCTCCAAACGACATGAGGTCGTTCATCACATCATACTTATCAGCAACTGACCGAAACACATCACCAACCATTCCGGCCTTGTCTCGAATATCAACATCGCGAAATCCGAAATGGGTTTTTTCGTTCTCTACCATGATCTACTAGTTTTTAAAAACGATGATGAGTCTGGCTTCTTAGGCGTCCAATTTTCGTTTGTGTCCCGCCGCTTCTAGCTTCGCCAGGTAGTTCGCCCAGTTTTCCTCCTGATTGATGCCCAGTGCATAAAGGGTTTCCCAGGAAAAAATTCCGCTGTTATGTCCGTCATCGAACTCCGGTTTGATCGCATAGTTACCGACCGCTTCAATGCTGGTAATGTTGACGGTTTCCTTATCTAGCTGCAACGTTTCCTGCCCGGGCCCATGCCCTTGTACTTCGGCCGAGGGTGAATGAACACGCAAGTATTCACAGCTCATCTCGAATTTCGCGCCATCATCAAAAGACACTGTTAGACAACGTGTTCGCTGGTTTAGGTTGATCTCAGTGGGTGTATGCTTACTCATATTCCAGTCTTTTTATCGCTGCGGTTTTCCGGTACCTGTAGTGTATCCAGAATTGTTCGGCCCGCGTGAAATGATTGTCGAGAATCTCCATAATTGTTTGAATCGGTGGATTTAGTCAGCCAATACATGGCGACCAGCGTAACGGTAGATCTGGCTTGAGGCTTGTGATGTTCGGAAACAGTGCGTTGACGAAGCGAAAAAACATCTTTCGCAGAGGTCATCGGTACCGCAATCTGTCTATCGCTGGTCTTGCTGAATCCAGCGAGCCACGGTGTCAGCATAGTAGGTAAGAATGCCGTCGCAACCAGCACGTTTGAATGCAATCATGGTTTCCATCACCGCAGATTTCTCATCCAGCCAGCCGTTGTCACAAGCGGCTTTTAACATCGCGTACTCGCCAGAAACATGATACGCAAACGTGGGCATCCCAAATGCCTGTTTGACGCGCCACACGACATCGAGATACGGAACCCCAGGTTTGACCATCACCATGTCTGCTCCTTCTGCAATATCTATTGCCAGCTCACGCAACGCTTCGTCGCCATTGGCAATATCCATCTGATAGGTGTACTTGTCCCCACCTGCCAGATTCGCGGCTGAACCCACGGCATCCCGGAAAGGGTTGTAGAGACACGAAGCGTACTTCGCTGAATACGCGAGAATTCGCGTGTGTATAAACCCGGCCTGCTCCAGCGCGGCGCGAATACTGCCGACCCTGCCATCCATCATATCCGATGGTGCAACGATGTCCGCCCCTGCCTCGGCATGGGATAAGGCTTGTTTTACCAATACCTCCACCGTTTCATCATTCATCACATAACCCGCGTCATTCACCAGACCGTCTTGGCCATGACTGGTATAAGGATCCAGTGCTACATCAGTGATGACTCCAATTTCGGGTGTTGCTGCCTTTATCGCTCTAATTGTTTGCTGCACCAAACCTTCGGGGTTCCAAGATTCCTCGGCGAGTTCTGATTTCGCACTCGACGGGGTGACCGGAAACAGTACCACACCGGGTACCCCTAGCTTTTCGAGTTCCAGGCATTTTTCGACGACAAGATCTTTGCTCATCCTGAGGACACCAGGCATCGATTTCACGACTTCGGTCTTGTTCTCGCCCTCAATTAAAAATACTGGAAGCAATAGATCGTCTGCCGTTAGGCGATTTTCCCGCATCATTCGTCGGCTGAAATCATCACGCCGCATCCTTCGCGGTCTCGCGGCTGGGAAAAGTCCTTGCTGTGGGTGGTCAGTCATAGCGCCGAATAACAATTAACGCTTCTTCTTTTTGGCGACTTTTTTCTTCGCGGTGGTTTTCTTGATCGCTGCTTTTTTCGCTGTCGATTTCTTGGCGGCTTTTTTCTTAGTGACCGACTTTTTCTTTGCCACTTTTTTAGCCACTTTTTTAGCCACTTTTTTAGCCACTTTTTTAGCCACTTTTTTACTCGCTGACTTCTTTTTTGGCGACTTCTTTGCGACCGGCTTCTTCGTGGTAGTTTTCTTGGCAGTCGTCTTCTTGGCGACCGCTTTTTTAGCCACCTTCTTTTTCGCCGCTGCTTTCTTGCTCGACGCCTTTTTGGCTGCGGTTTTCTTGGTTACTTTCTTCGAAGCTGTTTTTTTCTTTGCCGCAGGCTTCGCTGCGGCTTTGGTTTTTTTGCCTGCGCTCTCGGATGCGGTGGTATTTGCAGGTGCTACTGCCTTAGCCGCTGGCTTTCTCCCAGCCTTTCGTTTTCCACCAGATTTCTCTGCCGCCGCTTTTTCTGCTTGCTTACGTTGCGCAAACTCCGCCGCCGCTTTTTCTTTTTTAGCCTTGACTGCTGCCCGTTTGGAAGCGGTTTCCGGATCGGTGGCGACACGACTA
>JAHQWE010000014.1 GCA_019633985.1 Acidiferrobacterales bacterium
AAGGAAGAATCGATCGAGAGCAGCCCGAAGCGAATCGCCGGCTCAAGGATAATGCTATTGGCTGGATAGATACACTGATCGAGGACGGCCAGATAGAAAAACGGTTTAATGTGCCATTCTTCACGAATGGTGACTCCCGTGAACCTGAACAAGCTGGCATATGGGGTGCCACCATGGGTTCTTTTTTTACCATTCTGGTCACTATGCTGCTGGCATTCCCAATTGGTATTGCAGCGGCAGTGTATTTGCAGGAGTTTGCGCCGAAAAACAAGTTTACTGATTTGATCGAAGTCAATATCAATAATCTGGCAGCGGTGCCCTCGATTATTTTTGGATTGCTGGGTCTTGCGATCTTTATCAATTTCTTCGGGCTTCCGAGATCGGTTCCACTTGTAGGAGGAATGGTGTTGGCGCTGATGACACTGCCGACCATTATTATCTCGAGCCGTGCAGCCCTGGCGGCAGTGCCTCCCAGTATCAGAGAGGCAGCGTTAGGAGTCGGTGCATCACCCGTTCAGACCGTGCTTCACCATGTTCTGCCACTGGCAATGCCGGGTATGTTGACGGGCACCATCATCGGCCTTGCACAGGCTCTGGGTGAAACAGCGCCATTACTGGTGATCGGAATGGTGGCATTTATTGTGGATGTACCAGGAAGCCCACTGGATCCTGGAACGGCATTACCTGTTCAAATTTATCTTTGGTCCGACAGTCCGGAACGGGCGTTCGTGGAGCGCACGTCGGCGGCAATCATGATGCTGCTCTTGTTCTTGATCGCGATAAACGGGCTTATCGTTTTGCTCAGAAAGAAACTGGAACGACGATGGTAGACCGCGTAGGTCCATTGACGATGACGAAGATGCCAGAACAAATGCTGAATGCGAACCTTTGCATTCAAAAGCGCAAAAAATACTTAGCTTGGAAAATTAACAATGAATGAAGCTATCGAAGATTCGCCGGAAAAAACGCTGGAACAACAGGTAACAGAAAACCCGGACTTCGTTACCGTGGGCGATATCACTGCACCTGATCCCTCAATGACATGCCGCAATGTGGATGTTCACTACGGAGATAAACAAGCGATTTTTGATGTTTCTGTGGATATCGGCAGAAATGAAGTACTTGCCATGATCGGTCCATCAGGTTGTGGTAAGTCTACTTTCCTGCGCTGTTTGAACCGTATGAATGACACTATCGATATTTGTAGAGTAGCCGGTGATATTCAACTGGAGGGGGAAGATATCTATGGAAAAAGCATGGATATCGTGCTGCTTCGTGCACGGGTAGGAATGGTGTTTCAAAAACCCAACCCATTTCCCAAGTCGGTATACGACAATGTTGCCTATGGGGTGAAGCTCCATGGGCTGTCTAAATCGAAATCAGAACTTGACGATATTGTCGAACAAAGTTTGAAACGTGCAGGTCTGTGGAAGGAAGTCTCGGATCGGCTCGACAAACCCGGAACCGGCCTTTCCGGGGGGCAGCAACAACGCCTGTGTATTGCCAGAGCCATCGCGATCAGCCCTGAAGTCATATTGATGGATGAACCCTGTTCAGCGCTCGACCCGATTGCAACAGCGGTGATAGAAGAGCTCATAGACGAATTGCGGAAGCAGTATTCTATCGCCATTGTCACACACTCCATGCAGCAGGCAGCGCGGGTCTCGCAGCGAACCGCCTATTTTCATCTGGGAAAACTCGTGGAAGTAGGCAATACAGATGATATCTTTACCAAGCCCAGCCACGGACTTACCGAAGGCTATATTACCGGTCGATTCGGCTAACCAGTTTTTGTAGAGGAAATAGTAAATGACGATTCAAGGCGAAGGCCACATCTTCACGCGATTCGATGAAGAAATGAAAACCCTGCATGGCTTGGTAGTCGAAATGGGTAAACTGGCGTCCAAACAGCTGAATGATGCTGTCACCACACTTAGATCAGAAGATGTCGAGCTTGCGTACAAGGTGATCAACAATGATGCCAAGCTCAACCAACTGGATATTGATGCTGATGATCTGATCACGACCATTATTGCGCGACGATCACCTGTGGCCAAAGACTTGAGAGAAATCATTGCCGTAGGAAAAATTGTCAGTGAGCTTGAAAGGGCGGGAGACGAAGCAAGAAAAATTGCCGGCCTGACCATTCGATTCTTCGAGGGTTCGAGTCGTCCGCCGAACGAGGAAATTCTGAGAGATATTTATGCTCTGTCTGAATATGTCACCAAGATGCTGAATCGCAGTATGGAGTCTTTTGACCAACTGGATCTTGATGGCGCGATAGACGTGCTTCACATGGGCATGAAGCTCGATGATCAGCTTCAGTCAATTTTGCGGCATCTCAGCACGTTTATTATGGAAGATTCGAGAAATGTTGGAAACTTTGTGGATATTGTTCTCGGAATTCGCGCGCTTGAACGTTTTGGTGGTCACGCCAAGAATATTTCTGGCCACATTGTTTTTATTAAAAATGGGATTGATGTCCGCCATGAGGGTGTAGATTCTATTTTGAAACAACTCAAGTAGAGTTTTATCGGAAACTCGTAATCAGAGTAGCGATTAATAGAACTCGAGTGAAAAGATATTGAACGCAATAGCAGGTTGGTGTCTAAATCAGGGCATCAATTTGATACACTTTGCGTATGAGTTCTTTCCTTTCCAGACTGCCACAATCCAAAGGGTTCTGGCTCAGCATGATAGCGCTATGCCTCGCACTTGAGGGCATCGCGCTTTTCTATCAATATCAGCTGAATTACCTGCCTTGTGTGCTGTGCATTCACGTGCGCATGCTACTTGCAGCCATACTGCTGCTCTCGATACTAGGGTTAATTTTGAGAAGCGCCCGCGGAATTGCGATCTTCATTCTGGCGCTCGTCACGGCTTTCTGGTTATGGATGGTAGAACGTTCATATCAGCTTCTCGGGGTAGAGCGGGGCTGGATCTTCGGTGAATGCGATATGTCTTCCGGCCTCCCAGAGTGGTTGGCGCTTGAAAAATGGTTTCCCTGGTTGTTTGAGATTTACGAACCCTGCGGATACACACCATTTCTGCTGTTTCGGGTTTCAATGGCAGAAGCGCTGATTGTGATGAGCGTGCTGATCTCCATTGTTCTTTTGATATCGCTGGTGCTTCAGTTTAGATCTAATCGCCATCAGCTGGCGTCAGTTTAATGCCAAAAAACCTTGAAAATACCCCAAGGAAAGCAGTTGCAGTGGGCATCAATCATGTTGCTCTCGAGGTCGGCAATATCGAGGAAGCACTCGATTTTTATGGGCGGTTTTTGGATTTCCAGATAGAAAGCCAAAGCGAGACTTCTGCGTTTATCTATTTTGGCGATCAGTTTATCAACTTTATGACAGGACGGACCCAAGCGGCTGATAGCGGTAGACACTTTGGAATCGCGGTGGATGATAAAACCCTGGCAAGAGAAACACTTCTTGAAATGGGAGTAGAGTTTCTGGCCTTGGATTCAAAGTTTTTAGACTTTCTAGACCCCTGGGGCAATCGAGTGGAAATTACCACTTATCGTAATATTCAATTCTCTAAAGCAGACCATGTACTCAAAGGTATGGGATTGGAACATATTAAAAAGACAGATGGTGCGATTACCGAGCTCAAGAAAAAGGGTATGGCGCCAGCTTCCGAAAATAGTTGAAAGATCGATTAGTCTGGTTTGATACCGACTCGAATACCCCAAACCTCGGTCACTGTTTCACCTCCACTCGCAATCACGCCCTCTGCGATGGCAAAGGGAAAATCGCCATTTCGAATCGTCTTAATGTCTACGTGGTATTCCAACATATCGGAATGCGGCAGGATCTCTGATTTGTATCGCGTTTTCCCCACACCCAGTGCGCGACCTTTACCGCGATATCCTCTCCACCCGAGATAAAAGCCAACCAGCTGACATAGGCCATCCACACCGAGGCTACCTGGCATTACCGGGTCGTTCTCAAAATGGCTCCGGAAAAACCAGTGATCCGGAGATATATCGAATTCGGCATCAAGTTGTCCCTTGCCATAGGAGCCTCCATGCTGATCGATCGAAACAATGCGATCGAGCATCAACATCCCTGGCTTAGGCAATTTCGGAAACCCTACTACCGGTCCTCTGCCTTCTGACAGGGAGATCAGTTCTTGATAGCTGAAACTAGAAGCATCTGAGTAGTGATTCAGCAGCGGCCTCAAGCCAGGTTCGCAAGGTCTATTCATCGTGATCACCCAGGCACGGACAAGCAGGCGAAAAACTAATCACCGTTTTTTCTCTCATCCTGCTGTTTGTCATTCCACCACTCATCATCCATTACCTCTCTAATACAAAAAGAAGGATAGTCATACAAAAAGGGGAAATCAGTGACATAAGCCACAGGAATCAGGTTGATATTCCAAAGGTGATCGGTCGAACATGAATCAGCCTATGCGGCACAAATCTTATGCCCAGTGTCTGTATTAAAAAGCGCATCATTCCACACGGGAGAGGGCACTAGCGTATTACTAAGGCGCTTTGGTTGTCTGGACCATTCGTCCTCGATCAGAGAAACGAATGTCACCCAGCGTGAAGAGGGAAGTCGCGCAGTCTTAAATGTCGATTTATCACCGAGACATGTTCGTCAAATACCTTTGCTTGGCTGGCGAATTCTGGCCAACGCGTGACTACCTCAATGACCCGTTCGATCAACTGGTTAACTTTTCTCTGCTTTAAACCCGCCATTTGACCAAAGCTCCAAAGATCTTTTCGGTCAAATTGATTTCGTTTCCCATTCAGTTGCATTTGATGTTGTGCCGTCCAGTCACCACCGGGGTTGTAGCTGTACACGACGTCAAAAGCGGGGGAGAGTCGCCATTGTCCAGACTGATTCATCAGAAACCCGATGTTCTTTACATGATCATCCTGATTCCGGCCAATGATATTGAAAAAAGTACGCAGTACCTGCTGTTCAATATCTTTCAGCGGTAGCTTTAAGGATCTCATTGCGAGAATCGCCTGTTCGTAAGAATGCGCCCCAGCACTCTCGAAGTCGTAGTGCATCAACGCGCCAAGAGACTGATAGTGTAATTTGCCTCCAGTCGGGGTTCGATCATAGCGTTGGGTCATGAAGTGTGCTCGGCCTCCCTCTTCATGGAGACGACTTGGCATCATATTGATGCCTGCTTCCCTCGCCATGAGATAGTAAGCGAATTCAATCCTACCGTAGCCCATTGGATCGTTTAGCTCTTTATCTCTATTGCCATCGACCCCATCGAATTTCATCAACCAATAACTGAATCCCTGATTAGCGTCTACCTGTCCAGAGCGAAACTCGCCAGTTTTAGGATTCCATGCAAGTATTGCCTTCGCTCTAGCACCACCGGCGGAAGTCCCAACACGGAGAATATCTTCGATGGCATGAGAATCGTTATTGCCGCCAAGTTTGCCGTGTAATTCCTTTCGCTCAGTTAGCACCTGGCTGGCAAGTTCCACCAGTTTCTGCAACTCCAGTTTACGTGCCGATGTGTTTCCATCTTTCAACGCGGGTTGAAACTCCAACGCCCCCATACCCCGAGATCCGGTGTAACAAAGACGTTCCACGGGATTAAAACTTTCCGAAAGGCGCCCCTGTCGCGCAAGCCAAATGTCTATTAATGCATTTCCAAATTTGTCGGGCAGACTATCCGCTAGCATCCCGGGTAAACCTTTAAATGTTTCTCTGGGTAAGGTGGGAAACTGGTAGGGCGCTTCTCTGAGTGGCATCACAATGGGAGATACCTGGATATGACTTGCCACAAATTCCGGAGTGTATTCGAAAACACTGAAACCCTTCTCCTCCAGCCATGTCACCGCGCCAATCTGCCTGCCCCATAGTTCCACACTGGCAGTGGTCACTGATCGTCCCCGATATCGCCCCAGGTCCAGGATTCTTCAGATTGGCTCGTACCACTTCCCGATTGCCTTGCTCTTTGCCTGCTGTAGGATTTCTTTGACAATTGCTGTAACGGTCGTATCTCTGGATCAGGGAGTAGAGTTTCCAGCTGTTCGGTCAAATCCAGCGCCTGCAAAATGCGAATAAAACTGTCGAGCGAAATACCCGCGTTTTCCTTAGCAAGACGAGAGATGGTGCTCCTTGACACCCCGGCGGCATCGGCCAACTGGCTTTGAGTGATATTCCTACTAAGCCGAATAGACTCAATTTGCCTGCCAAGTTCATTTTCTATCTGAGTGCTGGCCAGTATATTGAGTGCGGGTTTGCGCATGAAAACTACGACATTGAAGAATTATTTAATCGTAATGTAGCATATTTCACCCATTATATCTTGATATTAATGAATGATATATGCAGCATTAAATGGCAATAAGCGCCACAATGCCTGATATTTAATAGTTTAAAAACATGGAATCATCAATAAATTCGTAGCCTCTAACCTATCAATTCCTGAATCTCTTCGAAGAGACTTCCTGGAATATGGATACCTTCTTTGGCAGTGCGTTCTCGATTAACAAACCGCCGAGCACCGGGAAGGCGTGTTCCAGGTTGAGACAAAATATCTGAAAACAGCCGTTCTCCATGACTGAGAAAATTGTCAGGGTCGCCGAAACGACCAGGGTCAAGACACATAATGAGTTCCCCACCGCGAGGAGGCCCGCCATTTCCCCGGTCTTCTTCCAGTGCTTCACTGCTCAACGCGGCACCAATGAGGGGCCCCGCAAGGAGTTCAACCATCATCGCCAGGGAAGCACCTTTATAGCCACCAAACCCCAGTTGAGCACCTTGCAGAACTACATTCGGGTCGGTTGTATTCTCACCGTCTGGGCCAATACCCGCCGTCTCTGGAACTAAATGCCCATCGCGGGCCGCAATTTGTATTTCACCGCGTGCCATGGCCGAAGATGCTTGGTCAAAAACCAGGGGAGGGGCATCATGCCGGGGCCATGCAAACCCCATTGGGTTAGTGCCATAGAGCGGTTTCATACCACCTGCTGGTGCGACATAGGGGTAGGAAGTGGTGAAGGCAAATGCACACAGCCCCTCGTCAGCTAGCCGTTCTACTTCAGGCCACATTGCAGAGATATGAAACATATTGACGAAAGCGAGTGCGGCAATGCCATTCGCGCGCGCGCAGTCAGCGAGAGCTTCATGCCCGACACCATGACCAATCGGCGCAAAACCGCGATCACCATCCACCTGAATCACCGCTGGAGCAAGCTGCTTTACCGAGGGTTTAGCAGAACCATTTACTCGACCAGATTTGACCGAGGAAGCGTACCAAGGCAAGCGAAATAAGCCATGTGAATGACACATGTCACCTTCAGCGGTCACCATACATTGGGTCGCTGCATGTGCGTTGGCATCATCACAACCATTGAACTGGAGACAATCAAACGATAGTTGATACGCCTGTTTCAGAGTGAGGTGAACTTGTTCTTGTTGGGTTCCGGTCATAGCATTTCTGGTGTTAGATTTAGTCGAGATTTTACCGGTAAGCGATCCTGTTCATAGTAATAACCTTGGTTTGTATCTACAAAGTCAGACGCAATCTCCGAAATTACCCCGATTGATCTTGAGAAGTAAAAGCGGGAGACAGGATGCGGAGATAAAAAACAGGTCGATTGGACTCTCCCAGAACGAGGTGCGATCTCAGAGAATCTTCAAAGAATGGGCGGAATAAAATAAAAGAGCCTCATGGCTGGATTCACCTATATGGTAAATCCAGCCTGGCAAAATCTGTTGGAGAGGCGGACTTAATATACGTCAACCTCGGTTCTGAAAACCAAACTTAACGAACAACAGTCACCGAGCATTCAGCATGCCGCGCAACGCGAGCAGTGTTAGGACCCAACAGAAAATCCGCCAGGGAAGGGCGGTGTGCGCCCATCACAACCTGATTAATATCCAGGTCTTTGACTGCTTGAACGATCTCGCGATATACCGTGCCGTTTTCAACAACAACACCACCCACTAACTCGAGTGGAATCTGCTCTTTTGCAATACTTTCAAGTTTCTCAAGCGCTTCCTGTTTCCATTCGCTCATAGGGTATTCAGCAGACCCTTGCATTTCTCCTCTTACGGCGTAACGCTGGTCCAGGCCAGTGGTGATTCCGGAAATCACGGTCATCAAATATATTTTTGCTCCTTCTATGCCGGTAGCCATGTCTACAGTTTGCTTTATCACCTTCGCCCACGATTCTTCGTCGGCTAAATCAATGGCAGCTAAGTAATTACTCATAAAATGATTCTCCTCCTGGAGTGATTCGGATTAGTCATCACCCTCAGGCATAGTAAAACTGCGTGGGCTCGGTAAAAAACACAGATAGATAATCCAGACTGAAAACAGAATTAGTAAGATATTCATAATGGAAACATTAGCGCTAAAAGGGAGCGCTTTACTGACCACTTCAATTTCTGGAGCAAGAGAAGCATGTACCGGCATGGATGGGTCTATCACATCCGTATCTCCAATTGCCTCTCGAATCGATGCGACCGCTTCTGCGCTGATCGGCACAGCACCTCCATCCAGCAATGTACCTGCAGTACCCGGCCCGACCTCGCCTGTGTCCTGTTTCTTTTCTACCGGGCCGGCCAACACATACTGGGTGGAAACCGTAGACACGGGCCTAAATTGATCTTTATAGGTCTTAGCTGGAATGGTAGCGGGTCGAATAAAACTGAACCTGGCAGTGTGTCCACCTTGCGCCCACTCTTCCAGAGATACGAGATTTACAGCTGGGTTTACGAGGGATCTGGCTATGGCCCGGTCATTCTCCTCTTCCATCACAAAAACTGCATTGTGCTCGCCACTTACCACTGAACCAACGAGTTGTTCAAGAGAGGAATCAGAGTACGTGACGTTGACGCTGTTTGTTAAATCAAACGAGTTCAATAGCATCGTAAGCACGATTGCCGAACCTGTTCCTTCCTGGTCCGTCACTATATTTTTCATTTCAGTGATGGATTTTGGGCCAGTTTTAAGACCAATCAAATGTGCGGTTTTGTAACCGAGAACAGCGAATGCCTCTGCCATTTGATTTGCTTCTGGGCCTGCCTCGCCAAGCGAGTAGAATGACTCTGCCCCTACCATTGCGACACGGGCGCTGCCATTTTCAAGGGCCATCAGCGGTGATTCATGATTCGTCACCTCAAGATCACTCCCAGAAAAACCAGCGCGTATCGCTCTGAGTGCTTTGGCCGTTGTACTGCTCCGACCAACACCCGGATCCGCTGCCACCTTGATTTCATCGATGCCGGCAACTTCGGCACCCTCCGGCAACATTCCTTTCGAGACCAGGAAATTCGTGGCAACCGACGCTGCGGTTTGAGCATCCAGATCAACGGCCTTGTTCATTGCTTGCATATCTTCAGAAGTAATCGCACCCTCCAGTTTTTTCAATACTTCAGCGAGCCCGTCTACATTGGCCAACGCATCACTACGAACCAAAGGCATCGATTCATAGATTGGAAAAAATTGTTGATCGTCTTCCAACACCACCAAACCATATTCCGCAATCTGACCATCTGTTGCATATAATTCAGCTACGTCCGCTGACTGATCCAAAAGGGCAGAGATCTGCTGATCCTTACCTTCCGCTCCAATAGGAAATGCGATATGAGAACTCCCCGTGATGCCATATCTGCGGCTCATCTGCTGTAGACCATCCGCGGGACGCTCCAGAAAATCCTCATCAATGGTAAATGTAATGGGTACGTCCAACTTCGCCAGATCGCTAATTTTCGTCACTCCCAGCTCCTGGGCGCGCTCGGGCGTCATCGCCATAACGTAGTCGTTTGAAAACCCAAATCCATTCGCCAGTTCAAGCCCTTGATCTTTAAATAGCGTATTCACTGTCGTGGTTGACTGCGCACTATCGCTAGTGGGAGCCTGCCCCAGGAATATCAGACTGGTTCCGTTATACTCAGGATAGATATCAATAACGCCTTGCTTAGTTGCTTCCATTACTCGCGCGGTCGTTCCGTAAGACATGTTGCGCTCAACATTAATACCTTCATTTTCCGCAAGCTGAGCAATCATTTCCGCCAGAATGGCACTCTCAGAAAAAGGTTTTGAACCCACCTTAAGCGTCGGTTTATCGTCAACGCAACCCATAAGAAGCGCAAACATAATGACAACCGCAATACTTTTCATATTTATGATTAACATTGTTCCACTCCTCACGAAGACGATCCAGCTGAATCTGGTTTGTTGAAATCCGGCATCACCGCACGCACCTTGGTGCTGGATTCCTTGACCATATGGTCCTCACGCACGATGCGGAAAAACGCGATCAGCTGGAGCATGATAATGATCGTAAACGGAATTGCGCCTGTGATCGCCATTGCCTTTGCCACCGTGACACTCTCCGTGACAATCGTGGCAATCGTAATCCCAGTGATAATTAAGCCCCAGGTTAATTTCAACTTGGTCTGAGGATTTAAACTGCCATTACTCGTCATCATGCTGATCACAAATGTTCCAGAATCTGCACTAGTAACCAAAAATATAAAGATCAGACACACAGACAAAAAGTTTAATACACCAGTCCCAGGGAAAAACTCAAAGAAGGCGAATAGGGCGGCCGACACATCGGCAAACACTTTTTCAGATATGCCAGCGCCAAACATTTCGATATGAATCGCAGCGCCGCCAAACGTGGCAAACCAAAGCATTGAAGCGATGGTGGGAACACCTACTACGTAAATCACGAACTCTCTGATTGTTCGCCCGCGACTGATTCTCGCAACAAAGATACCGACAAATGGCCCCCAAGCTAACCACCAAATTAAGTAGGTCAGTGTCCACCCGTGAAACCAGTTCCAGCTAAATTCCTGATAGCTGTACGTTTTAAAAGAGATCGGTATTAACTGAAACAGATAGTCACCAATAGAGGTGACGAACACTTGTAACAAATAGGCGGTCGGCCCACCAAACAAGACGATTAACAGAATACCGACTGCCGTGATCATATTGATGTTGCTGAGTATTTTGATTCCTTTGTCTACGCCAGTACACGCTGAAAGAAGAAAACATACCGTCATCACGGCGATAATAATCAGACTCATGGTGACACTTTGATCAGTGCCAAATACAGAGTGCATCCCCGATCTCACCATCAAGGTGCCCATAGCGAGGGAACCTGCCAATCCAAACACAACAGAAAGTACTGCCAGTACGTCAGCGGTGCCGCCAAGTGTGTTTAATGTGCTTTTGCTAAAAACATTTTTAAACCCGACTTTGATCGGTGTCGACACCATGGAAGGGAGGTTGAGTCGAAATGTGAAATACGCGATTACCAGCGCACAGCAACCGTAAATCGACCAGGCATGAAAACCCCAATGGAAATTGGTAATTACCAGCGCTTGCCTCGCATCCAGAGCGGTGCCACCATCCGTATCAGGCGGCGTGACAAAATGATAGATAGGTTCTGCGACTCCCCAGAAAAGCAGCCCCGAGCCCATGCCGGCAGCAAACAGCATCGCGACCCATGATCCAGTGCCAAACTCTGGCTCCTCATCGTCATGACCCAGTTTTATATTCCCGTACTTAGTCGTAGCAAGGACTACCATGATGACTAGGAATATCGTGCAAAGCAGTAAATAGAACCAGTCAAGAGCGGTGAGTACATAATTCACCAGCCCTTGCGCTGCACCGGTCATCGATTCTGGAGCTACAACTCCCCAAATTGCGATGGCGCCACACAATGCCAAAGCCACAATCATTACCTTATTCATAGAGGTAGTCTCCTTTTTTCTAGATTGGTACATTCATTGTATAGACATACTACCGACAAAGAAAATACCTGTTTAAGTAAATCAACAACTTGCAACGATGTCGGGAAAACACTCGGAAAACTAAAAGAGAAGGCCCCGTGGCCGGTAAATCATTGTATGTGGCGTATTTATAACTTTACATAATATACATTATGCGAAGTTACAGGTTATTTGGCAACTTACACGAGCATTGACTGTAGAACTGATCGTCTTCAGCGTAGCCGATGCCGCAATAAAGGTGTCACAGGATTGATTTGCAAGAAACTTGCCAACACAGCAATCGTAAG
>JAHQWE010000111.1 GCA_019633985.1 Acidiferrobacterales bacterium
CTGGGTGTCGAAACAGGCAACTTCGAGGTAGCCACAGCTACCGGTGATGAACTGACTGATAGTGATATCGCGATGGTCTGCGTGGGCACTCCCAGTCAAGTGAACGGCGCCCACAATATGAATTTTGTGGTTGAGGTTACCAGGCAAATTGCCCGAACTCTTGAAAACATTGAACGTGATGATTCACCACTGACTCTGGTCTACCGCAGTACAATGGCTCCAGGCACGATGACTGAACTGGTTCAGCCAATACTGGCACAATCTCTTGGCGCTAATCAGAGTCGGGTAGAATTAGTCTATCATCCGGAATTTCTGCGCGAATCCACCGCTATAGCAGACTACTTTAGTCCTCCTAAAATAGTGTACGGAACCACTGACGCGAACTCATGTGAAAAACTTGAGAAACTGTATCAGGGTATTGAGGCTCCGAGGTTCGCAACTCATTTTCCCGAAGCCGAAATGACCAAGTTTGTTGATAACAGCTTTCATGGTTTAAAAGTGGCGTTTGCAAATGAAATCGGACGAATTGCACATCAAAATGGCATCTCAGCAGCAACCATTTTCGATATCTTCATCGCAGACACCAAATTGAATATTTCGCCAGCCTATTTGCGCCCTGGTGGTGCTTTCGGGGGATCTTGCCTGCCCAAGGATATTCGAGCGTTAAGCGCACTCTCGGAAGACTCGGGTATTTCCACAGACATTATCGACAACCTGCTGGCCAGTAACGAAGCACATAAAAAATACCTTGCCGAAGCGGCGTTGAAATCAGTTTCCACCAATGCAAGCGTGCTACTGGTGGGGTTGGCATTTAAAGATAATTCTGACGACGTTCGGGAAAGCCCTCTGCTGGATATGGCAGCTTCTTTGCTGAAGGAAGGGTATGACTTGACGATTTACGAGCCACATTTTAAGCCGACCACCTTACACGGAACCAATCTAGCACACATATTGACCCGTATGCCGAATGCCCAGGACACTATCGTGACGGGAATAGAAGATTTGGCTGGCAAGGAATATGACCTCCTGTTGGATGGTCGCGGCAACGCTGGAGAGTTGCCGGTAAAGGCGAAAAGATATTTTGATTTAACGCGTTTGCCTTGATGTCTGCTCTTTCGAGCTCAGTATGTTCGCGTAGTGCATATGCTGGCCGACAGTGTGATCTCGGACTTTGTTGCCGAAGACGCAACGTTAACTAGCCGCGGATAAAGGGCTGATACAGGCAACTGTCATTTTGCCTAACACTTGCTTTATAAGGTATTGAAACACATGTGTGGTATCACGGGAATTGTCGCATCTGTTGCAAATGCTGACCAGTTGGTGAGCGATGTGGCCACTATGTGCGCGAAAATCCAACACCGTGGACCTGACGGCCAGGGAATCACTGATCCTATTACCAGTGCCGCGGGCGCCTCAGTTGTACTTGGACACCGTCGGTTGTCAATAGTTGATCTGACTGGTGGACACCAGCCAATGGTTGATACAGAGCGAGGATTGCATCTGACGTTCAATGGCGAGATTTATAATTTCGAGTCCTTGCGTGAAGAGTTGATCGCTATCGGACATACTTTCCAAACCTCCTCTGATACTGAAGTGGTATTACGTTGTTACGCAGAGTACGGAAAAAATTGTGTAGAAAAATTCAATGGCATGTATGCACTCGCGATC
The DNA here is from genome assembly GCA_019633985.1 of Acidiferrobacterales bacterium. GTDB lineage: Bacteria > Pseudomonadota > Gammaproteobacteria > Arenicellales > Poriferihabitantaceae > VYFG01. The sequence goes on from JAHQWE010000111.1 coordinate 1,669, forward strand.
TGGGATGAACGTGAGGATCGTTTGTTTCTGGCAAGAGACAGGTATGGAAAAAAACCCCTATATTATATAAATACTGAAACTGCAGGCTTTGCTTTCTCCTCGGAAATCAAGTCGTTCTTCTCAGTAAATTCAGCAATGACCATCAATAGGACAGCTGTTTGGAACTGCTCGCTGCTGCGCTACAACCCTGGCGAACACACCTTGTTCAATGAAATCAGAGAGGTTCTGCCCGGTCATTGCGGTTTCTATGATCCCGCCACTGCCTCGCTGGAGTTGTCTTCTTACTATTCCCACCCTGATTCGCAAAAGCAGCAAAGCTGTGTTTCCAACTCGCAAGGGTCACACACAGATCAATTTCTCAGATTGTTAAGAGACGCCGTAAAAATTCGCACAAACTGCGATGTACCTTTTGGTGCGTTTCTGTCTGGAGGGATCGATTCAGCAGCCGTGGTGGCCATCATGTCTGAGTATCTGGATCAACCAGTCAAGACTTTTTCGGTAGGCTTTCGGCAAACAGAATTCAGTGAGTTGGCATCAGCGGCCACCGTCGCCGCAGAATATAAAACCGAGCATCATGAATGCATCATCGAGCCCGATGACATAATACGATATTTACCCGAAGCTATAGAGTACCGCGACGGCCCTGTTTCGGAGCCTTCAGATGTCGCTATTTTAATGCTATCGCGTTTGGCCAGAGAGTCTGTAAAAATGGTCCTTACCGGCGAAGGTAGTGACGAAGTGCTGGGTGGGTATCCCAAGCATGTCTATGAACGATGTGCATCCTTAACCGAAAAACTGCCACGTGTTATCAGAAGATGTGGCGAACATGCAGTGACAAGAGTTCTTCCCTATAAATACGACAAAATAAAAATCTGCTGTGCGAGTCTGTTGGCCGATGACTTTTCCAGCAGGATGCAAATCTGGTTTGGCTCTATGACACCTCAGGTCAGGGAAAAACTGTTCAAAAGCACATTTATGGCTGATCTTGTGCCGGAACAACTCACTACATTCTGCAAACCACCAGGATCGTCACTACGCAACATTCTCGCATTCGATCAACAGATGTGGTTGCCTGGTAATTTGCTGGAACGTGGCGATAGAATGACAATGGCTGCCAGTATCGAAGCGCGCATGCCGTTTCTTGACTACCGGATTGCCGAATTCGTCTCCGCCCTCCCGGATAGCCATCGAGTGCATCGCCTCAGAACTAAGGCAATCCTACGTGATGCTATAAAGACCTTGTTACCATCGTCAATCATCAACCGAAAAAAAGTCGGCTTCAAAGTACCGGTCGAAGTGTGGTTTAGAACTACGCTATACGACTACCTCAATGAACAATTGTTAAGTGATTCATCATTACTGCGTGAGCACCTCAACCAATTCTACCTCGAGAAATTAATGCTCGAACACAGGAACAAAAAACAAAACCATGAAAAATTGTTGTGGAGTCTGCTCAACCTTGAAATGTGGCTAAAACAGGTTGAACAGAGGTTATCCGGGCGACCGTTGTTACTTTCTACCGGAGCACCGGATAGTGTCGCATTACCTTCGAACTCACCCTAGCCTGCTAGAAACTATGAAACCGGTGCTTCGACAGTGTGACTGCAGGGATGTCCGATGAAGCGTGATATCAGCTGGCTACGCAATCGACTTTTAGCGATGTCACCAGCGGAAATTATCTTTCGCGTTAGTCGTGCCTGTCAGGGTCGTTTGGACAAACTTTTATACCAGCGTGTAGGCAGAGCTACAGGGTGGCTTAGCCCAAAACCTGCAACGGTGGCTTCATCAAGGGGGTTGTTCCCGGAAATTCCGGACCTCGAACAGAGAGTAACTGATAGAGCTCTGACGCGATCTGCCGAACTTGAACTTTTGATGAACAATCGCCTGAAGTTGTTCAGCGGTGGCAAAGACTATTTCATCGGCGACCCGGTACAGTGGCGACGGGATCCGAAAACAGAAACCCTGTCACCTGCAGGGCACGGCTTGTCCATCGATTACCGTGATGACCGGCTGGTGGGTGATGTCAAACACGTGTGGGAACTTGGGCGACAACAGTTTCTTGTACCTCTGTGTATTGATTCTCTGGTGCATGGAGATCCGGATATTAGAAACAAGCTTGAAGGTTTCATCGACAGCTGGCTGGAACAGAATCCTCCAGGCGAGGGCATCCATTGGTGCAGTGCGCTTGAAGTGTCCTTGCGACTGGTGTCCTGGAGTGTCGTGCATTCCATACTGGTTGCTGCGGATCGACCAAAAGGTATTTTTGGGCTTGTTAAAAACGAGAAGGAACTGGGTTATTCAATCGAACAACATGTACGGTTTGTGATGCGCAACCTTTCTCGTCATTCGTCCGCCAACAACCATCTTATCGGAGAGTTGGTGGGTGTCTGGACTGCCTGTAATGTTTTCAACCTCGGCACCAGAGGAAAACAATGGGCTAAAAAAGTACAACAAGAGCTCGAAACGCAGGCAAAACTGCAAAATCATGATGATGGGGTTAACAAAGAACAGGCAATTTACTATCACCTTTGGGTACTGGAGTATCTTTGGTTTTGCTGGTTGATCGGCAAACGGTACGAGCAGCCCTTTTCAGACAACTTTGAATTGATCATCACGAGAATGGCCTCATTTCTGAAGGACATAGGAGGCATGGAAGGGAATCCGCCAAATATTGGTGATGCGGATGGAGGGCTTGTGGTTCGATTTACGGCGGATGTTGACGCGAATCCCTTTGCAGTCTGCCTCGATTCGATTGTTTGCAGTTTAAAAGATACGGAAGAATCTGACAGTGGAGATCAATCCCGTTACTATTTAAAGAGCTTTTGGTATCGCAGCATGTTACATGGCCGTGATATTTCAAATCTTAACAATCAGCTTAATTTAGACCAGCCGATTCAGCTGCCAGCCGTATACCCTGACGGCGGGTATTATCTTCTTGGCGATAAGCAAATAAAGATTTGCTTCAAGTGTTCTGAGTTGGGATTTCTCTCCACCGCTGCACATGGTCATGCTGATGCACTTAGTCTGACTATCGCCTACAAATCCCGATGGTGGCTGACAGACCAGGGAACTTACACCTATCGCAGCGATGGCGGTTGGCGAGACTACTTCCGAGGCACTTCGGCCCACAATACGATTTCAGTATCGGGTGAGAACCAATCGACAATTGGCGGTCCATTTCTCTGGACCAGACGGGCTATCTGCACGGTATCCCTTCAGCCCACTATACAGGCACAGTCAGTGGCCGCCAGCCATGATGGCTACTCTTCACTAGGCGTTCTGCATAACCGTCAGCTCAGTTTTACGCCGATCTCTGATCTACATCCCCAAATTGTGGTGTCCGACAGGCTAACATGTAAGGAAGGCGCTGAAGAAAGTGATATCGAGGTCTGGTATCATTTTCACCCTGATGTATTCGTAAAGAGTTGGAGTGAAGATATTCTGACTCTCTCTCGCGGAAACGACAAAATATTACTACAATTGACTCTCCCAGCCATTCTCGATTGGAACTGTCTCAACGCCGTTAATAAACCAGTAAGGGCTGGCTGGTACTCCGAAAGTTTTGACAAAAAACAAGCTTGTATATCGCTTTTGGGCAAGGGCCTTCTCAACAGGGAAATGGAATTCCGGACGATATTCGAATTTTTAGATTGTTCACACAACACATAAGTTTAAAATGCAACAACTGAAAGGCATCCGTATTTGTATCGTTGTAGAAAATCTCCCATGTCCGTTTGACCGACGAGTGTGGCAGGAGGCAGGAACACTGCATGCAGCCGGAGCTCAGGTCTGTATCATTTCTCCCAAGGCTCAAGGCTATACCAAAAGCTATGAATTGCTGGAAGGCATACACATCTACCGACACCCCTTACCAGCCGAAGCTGATTCCGCAGTCGGTTATCTGGTGGAATATTCTGCGGCGCTGTTTTGGCAGATTTACCTTTCTTTCAAGATATCAGTTACTCGCGGACTGGATATTATTCATGGATGTAATCCACCAGATCTTATATTCCTGGTTGCGCTGTTGCACAAACCGTTTGGAAAAAAATATGTATTCGACCATCACGATATCAATCCAGAGCTGTTTAGAGCAAAATTTGCCAAAGAGGGATTTTTTTACAAATTGATTTGCCTGGCTGAAAAACTGACCTTTAAAACTGCCGATATGTCTATCGCCACCAACGAATCGTATAAGGAAATCGCTATTCAACGAGGTGGCAGGTCGCCTGCTTCGGTGCACGTCGTCAGGAGCGGACCACGTCTTGACAGATTGCGCATCTTGCCTCCCGATGATACCTACAAGCATGGAAAGAAATTTCTCGTGGGCTATGTGGGGGTGATGGGAAAGCAAGAGGGCGTCGATGGGCTGCTCAGGGCGATTAACTATATAGTTCGCCAAAAGATAAGAACGGATATTCACTTTTATCTGGTCGGATCGGGTACTGAATTTGCTGAATTACAGACGCTTATGCATAAGCTTGAGCTGGATGAATATGTAACATTTACGGGGCGTATACCCGATGAAGAATTGTTGTCGATTTTAAATACGGCAGATGTCTGTGTTAATCCTGATGTCGTTAACGAAATGAATGACAAGTCAACAATGAATAAAATTATGGAATATATGGCGCTGGCCAAACCCATTGTCCAGTACGATATGAAAGAGGGACGGTTCTCTGCCAGGGAGGCGTCGGTTTATGCCCTGCCCAACAACGAGGAGGACTTTGCCAACAAGATATTGGATCTGTTGGACCAACCTGAGCTACGTAAAAGCATGGGGGAATTCGGCAGGCAGCGCGTGGTGACCGAACTAAGCTGGGATCATGAATCTACGAAACTAGTTGCAGCCTACCAGCAACTGATTGAACAAAAAAAGCTGCGCAGATTATGAAAATAAACCAATGGCAGTTGCTAGAGTGAAAGGCGGTTTTCTAAAACAACAAAGTACATTACTCGAAGGTTTGATTGTGATCCTGGACTTGTTGGTGGTGTCGGCAAGTTTTTTGATATCGCATAAATTTATCGTCGGTACGTATTCTCCATCGCTGGAGTTTCTGTTCATTATCCAAGTGACCGTAGTAGTCACCTATCTGGTGTTCCGGGAATCTGGGATTTATCGTTCTGCCAGAGGACATAGTTTGGCTGCGGAGATAGGCAAACTCGCGCTTGCATGGTTGCTGGTGATAGTGTTGATTGGGATGGTCGCATTTTTAACCAAAACCGGTGAAATAATTTCACGTCGCTGGTTCGGTCTTTCATCGATTATCGCGCTAGGCGGCCTGGCCAGTTTTCGACTGGTTCTAAGACAATTTTTAAATTCACTTAGAAAACGCGGGTTGAACTGGCGCAGTGTCCTGGTCGTAGGAACTGGGAAGCATGCTATAAATACCATCGAAACCCTTGAACAGAATCCATGGACCGGTATGAAAATTGCGGGCATTGTCTCGAAAGATAACTTCGAAGATTCTGAAACTTTGCTGGGTCACTCTGTCGTGGCATCCCTTGAGAGTATTCACTCCTATATCGAACGACAGCGTGAACTCGACGAACCGATTGACCAAGTCTGGGTCGCTCTTCCTTTAAAAGAGGAGGCCTCAATTCACATGATTATTGATACCCTGCGTGATAGCTCCGCTGACGTCTGCGTAGTCCCAGATTTACTCGGAGCGCAGTTACTTCATGGCGCTATTGATGAGATTGGTGGTATCCCACTAATCAGTCTGTCAAATGTACGAATAACCAGTGCTGGCGAGGCAGTCAAACGACTTTTCGACTTCTCAGTAGCATCAATTGGCCTAGTGGCAGTATCCCCGCTTCTTATCATAATTGCAGTGCTAATCAAATTTGAATCTGTCGGCCCTGTATTCTTTAAACAAAGACGCTATGGGGTCGATGGCAGGGAAATTGTTGTCTGGAAATTTCGCAGTATGAATACGACAGAAGATGGAAAAGATGTCATACAGGCAACAAGTGAGGACAAAAGAGTAACTCGAATAGGTCGTTACTTAAGACGTACTTCACTCGATGAATTGCCCCAACTTTTCAACGTCGTTGGTGGTAGCATGTCCCTTGTAGGCCCTCGGCCACATGCGGTTGCACACAACGAAGAATATCGTAAGAAAATTTCCGGATACATGATGAGACATAAGATAAAACCCGGCATTACCGGCTGGGCGCAAGTAAACGGATGGAGAGGTGAAACCGATACACTTGAAAAAATGGAAAAGAGGGTAGAGTTCGATTTAGAGTACATGAAGAACTGGTCACCCTGGTTTGACATTAAGATATTGGCTCTAACACTTGTACGCGGCTTTAAGAATAACAACGCCTACTAGCTTTAACTAACGAAACTTTTTTCAGGTAAAACCTATTTTTTCCTATCCAATGTTTTGTTAGTTTGCCAACATGCTATTTCAAATTAACTGTAATTCGCATATTAACCCTTGAACAATCCCACCCCCAATCAAAACGGTAAAACGCGAAAAGTAGTGTTTCGCAAAAAGCGTAAAAAACGTCAAAAGGATTCCTCCCGGAATATCATCCAAAAAAAAGCTGTCTACTCAAGAAACCGCATAACAATACTCCGTGATGTAATTCTGAATTTAACCGTTAAAACTCGCTGGTTTTCTTCAGCCATATTATTTATCTATATACTGATCAATTCGGTTGATTTTTCAATTCTCCTGAATTTGTCCACAAGTGGCGATCAGCTACAGTTTACTCCAGGTGGATCGAGGTTTGACAAGATTCTCGAAGTGGAAGAAGGAATCGACTACCGAGCGGAGTTGAATAAGGTAATTTATGCCGCTACTGCCATGATGCTGATTTTCCAGTTTAAAAGTATCGTAGCATTTGTCCGAAAGAACCTTCATCTAATTCTCATTATAATAACGATCGCTTTTGGCGTATCGCAAAGCATTGACTCAGAACGTGTGATAATCAACACAATTCAACTGTTGTCCGGGTTAATACTAGCGATAGTCTATGCTCTGGCAAACAAGAATGAGCCCTACCGATACATTAATTTTTGTTCTCTTTGCATGTTTCCACTTTTTATAATTCATCTGTTCAGTTTTATAATTTTTGTAGTAAACGGATTCGATTTTACTACTTTTCTAAATGGTGAACGTCGTTATGGAGGACTTTCTGGCAATCCAAACACTTCGGGGGGACAGACAGTACTCGGACTTTGGTTTTCAATGTCTCTTATATTTCGAGCAAAAAACCGCTTGTTAAAATATTGGGGCGCGTTCAGTTTTATCA
>JAHQWE010000112.1 GCA_019633985.1 Acidiferrobacterales bacterium
AGCAGCAGCTTGAGACTTGGCCTATTTTCAATTTAGGCCAAATGAGAGGCGGTGTCATTTTCAATAAAGAAGACAGAAGACATAATCCGTTCAGAAAAAGTGCTGAAAATCACAAATTCCCTCAAACCTCAGAACTCAATCAATTTTCACCTGTTCCGAAAAAAAAGCAGTTAATTTGTGAGCCCCGATTAACTCAATATTGTTCTCCTCAGCGTACTTTTGCGCAGGGGCTGAGACTTCCCCCAGTGTCACGTACAGGTAGCCCGTGGCTTCAGCGTTCTCTCCCGCGGCTACCAGCTGTTTCAGCGGTTCAATTCCAGTATTAGCCGCCTTGAAACGTTTGCTACTCAACAATAGCTTCCGGTTTCCACGCTCAAGGGCGATTTCGGCCGCTTTTCCTTTAAACGGTTCTGCATCGAACCGCTCTTTTACATAGGTTTCTGAAATTTGGTTCGCTATCTGCGTTGCGGTCATACCGTAGGCTTTTTGTGCGAATTCCAATACCTGCTTCCGGCTGGGTTGTTTGGATTGTTTATAGGCAACATACCCGGCTATACCAATAAAAGGGAGTGAGAGCGAAGTGAACAGTACGCCATAGTTACCCCCAACCAGCACGAGACTGATTACGATAATGGAAAGTGCGATAAGCGCGCTATACCACCAGGATGAACGCAACAGCACTGCAAAGAGAGAACCGTGAGGTACATTGATAGCCATATATTATTTGGTCCTAGTGTCGTTTAAGAACTGGCTTGTGAACGAAAAAAAGCACATCGAAACCCAGCACCGTTGCATAAATCCCTGATCTGCGAGATCAAGGTTGCTCACTCAAAAAATTCCAATAGAAGTTCTCGGTCACGCAAAGGTGCCGAAATAGTTATACCCGGGCGTTTCAAAGATGGCAATGAGGCATTATATCCGGAATCGATCAATGACTTGTTCCCAACAAATGGAACCAGGACAATGACAAGCTGATCTCTCATATTCACAATTGTCGAAGACCAATTCGCTAGTCCTGTCACAGCAGATCCGCCCACGTTAGATTCTGGATGTTTGGTATACTAATCCAGATCCTTCCAGATTCTTGAATGCTATGATGTGGTAAGCGACATGTTAACCGTCTTCTCAGCCCGTTTCCTGCACTGGATATAGTAGTCTTCCAAAGGCATCATGACAAAAACAAGGAGATACTTCGGAGCCGGATCAAAATGGTACGGACGAGTGCCGCTTACAGTCACCCTGGCCACTGCCATAGGTCTACTGGTATTGGTGACCGTTGGTGTAGTGTTCGGGGTAGGCGTTTGGATTGCCCAGAAGAACACTTTTGATCTACTTAGTATAAACGCCCATCAAGCTATCGTCGCTGACGTCAATCAAATCGAGCAACACCTCCAGCCTGCTGAGCATCAGGCGCTCTTTCTCGCTAATCAAATTGAAAACCATAAGGTCGATCCCGCCGACCAGGAGCAATTCGGACAATTGTTAGTCGGCGCTCTCGCAGCCGTTCCGCAGATCGAGGCTGTCATGTTCATCAATACCGAACTACGATCTTTCGTCGCTGGACGGGGTTTGAATCCTGTGGAAATCGGGTTAAACACACTGGACTATTCAAACGACCCCATCGTCCGCAAGAATATGGATGATGTATTGCTCGGACCTGTCTGGAAACCACCGATTTGGCGTGAAAATTTTCAGAAAACCTACCTAAATCGGGTTCATCCGGTAAAGCGCAATGGCGAATTCATTGGCGCTATCGTCGCTGTGGTATCAGTCCAGCAATTGTCGACGTTTATAAGTGAAAGCGAACTTGACAGTAATGGTAATCGCTTCATCCTTTATGGAAGCGATCACGTTCTCGCACATTGGCAGTTAATGAGCGGTTATCCCGACCGGTCAAGCGAAAACCCGTTACCAAGGTTAGACGGATTCGGAGATCCGGTTCTAGCCTCTATCTGGCAACAGGAGGGGCGGCACGAGCTGGTACTTAATTTACCAGAAGGTACCAATGGTCATTTTCTTGAGATTTTTAATGACGGGTATGCCTTCGTGTACCGCAGCCTACCCGGATTCGGTCCACATTCTATGCTAGTCGGCGCTTATTTCCAGGCTGATGATGTAAGTAAAGAAGTCCGGCGGATGATTGCAGCGCTTTTTGCCGGAATTGCCCTTTTAATTCTTTCGTTGGTGGCCGCAATATTTCTGGGTCGACGCATTGCTCGTCCTATCGTTCAATTCGCTGAAGCCGCCAGCCAGATTCGTGATCTGGAGGTATCTAAAATAGAAGACCTCCCTGGCAGTATGCTCCGCGAACTAAACAACCAGTCTGTAGCATTCAATGCGATGCTCAGGGCACTCCGCTGGTTTGAACTCTATGTACCTAAAAAGATAGTCGGACGACTGATCAAACATGGAGAGGTGCACGAAACTATCTCCGATGCCCGTGAAATCACAGTTATGTTCACAGATCTTGTCGGGTTTTCCGCTGTTTCTGAAGGTATGTCCGCTCCAGAGGTGGCTGCATTCGTGAATCAACATTTTTCCCTGGTCGCACGCTGTATTGAGTCAGAGGAAGGCACAATAGACAAATTTATGGGCGATGCTGTGATGGCTTTCTGGGGCGCACCTGACACCCAAAACAACAGTGCTGAGCAGGCGTGCCTCGCTGCTTGCGCCATCGCTTCTGCAATGCTGGAAGATAACAGTCAGCGAAGGACTGCCGGTGAGCCACCACTTGGTATCCGAATCGGCATCCACACTGGAGTAGCGACTGCAGGCAATATCGGTGCACCAGGCAGACTTAACTACACGATTATCGGCGACACAGTCAATGTTGGTCAAAGACTGGAACAACTCGGGAAGGAGATTTACCCTCCCGGCACAGAGGTATCAATATTGGTTAGCAGTGAAACGGCCGAGAAAGTAGAAAATCTATTTAATCTGGTTCCAGCAGGACGCTACAAACTCAAAGGTCGGCAAGGCGAGATGGATGTGTTCAAGTTGGATGGTCTTGTAGATGCCACGACCCGTAGCTGACTGAGATCTGTTAAATGATAGATGGCTGTTCACCAAGAAATATTTCGATCTGACGCATCTTCTCATTGAAAATCTACACCACTTCGGAAATCTGCACCACTTCATTAAAAAATTAACAGGCGTATGGATGCAGATATCAAAACTCCTAACGTTAAGAACATACCAAACACTCGAAAGGTGTAATTCTCATCAACCTGACTTACCCCATACGCATGAACGATACGCCCTAATAGAAGCGCTATAAATAAACTATGTAAAACTATACCTGAAGTGCCACTTTTTTCAATGAAATAGAGAAGCAATAACGCTATGGGCACGTACTCGGTAAAATTCGAGTGCACCCTGATGGCCCGTTCCAGAGTCAAGTCACCTCCGGTCCCTACCCCAACCCCCTTACTCCGCCTTAATAACAATACTCTGAAACTCAAAAAAACCAGAAACAATGCAAATAGAGCGACGTAGGTAGATGTGATCATTAGTTCGCTACTCCAGGTGAAAAATGAAACTCTGTGTGGATTTTCATCGCTTTACGTAACTTGACGTCCAATTGGATCATTCAGTTCGGCCACAATGATTTACAGAAAAAATGCCAGGAAGCGTAATACGGCAGGTAGCTTGAATTGGGGAGAGGATCGATCGGCAGGAGCGTTCCCATTTATGACGAGAATCAATCTTTACTATAATATCGCTTTGTTTTTACTCGTCACGTAGTTTGGGTTGACAGGCAAATAAGGTAAAGTCATCGCGTCGTGCTTCATTACCAGCATAATCAGAATATGACTGCTCAACCGCTTGTAGAATATCGTCCAGATCTTTAGACGCGTTGGCCTTGATTACATCCGCCAGTCTACTGTAGCCGAACGCAATACCTTGAGGACCTCCAATCTGGTCCGTCACGCCATCTGTGTAAAGAAAAACGCGTGTGAGGGCGTCGACTGGAAAAGTCTTTTCCTCGAAAACCAACCCCGCTGGACTATCAGGATAACCCAGGCTAAGACGATCACCTTTCAAACGCGTAGTTTGATTCTCATTCCACACAACAACAGACTGTCTGGCCCCTGCAAACACACCATAATCCCTGGTAGCGTCAAATTGGCAAATTGCGGCATCCATTCCATCGTTTGATTCAGGATTTTCCAGGTCCTGCTTAAGCAATCCTCTGGTTAAATCACTAAGTCTGGTGAGTATCTCACCTGGAGTCAGGTTTTGATTTTCGGAAAATATCCGTTCAAGCGAAGCTATAGCGAGCATGGTCATAAAGCCACCAGGAACCCCATGACCGGTGCAATCAATGATCGCAACGGTTGTACACTTACCCTCTACATGAATCCAATAGATATCACCGCCCACTAAATCTCGCGGCTGCCACAAGACACCATAGTCGGAAAACGCAGCAGACAGTTGTGCCGCGGTGGGCAATAATCCATGTTGGATTCGTGTTGCATAGGTAACGCTATCCAGGATTGAACGATGCGCATCCCGAATATCCGTGACCCTCTCGACCTCCCGGTTCAACATGGTATTGTAGCTACTCACGACTTTTCCGATTTCATCTGTCGACGTATAGGCTACCTGCTGAGGATCATCAAATTTCTCGAACCGTTCAATCGCGCTTAACAGCAGTTTTAAAGGTCGATTGATAAACCACAGAAATGCGCCTATACCCGCAAGAATTAGTGCAAGTCCACCAACCGACCCAAGCAGCGCCAACACTCCAAATTCATTGCGTAACCGCCCCTGAAGAACTGCTGGATTTATTCGAACCTGCATTTTCGCTTGTGGTCCAACACCTGAAAGAGCGATGCTGATTTCATTTCCGGGCTTTTTTATGCGAGCACAGCCGACGATGGGCCACGAAACCGCTGGTGTCACCGTATCTTCAAGAAATAGATCTGTGCATATAACGTAAGAATACGCACCAAAAACAGCCAACAGTTCACGAGCTAAAACGTCTTTTCCATCATTGGTGAGATTTGAAGCCGGTCGGCTAATTCTGTTGGCGATAGTGGCGAGTTCAGCTGCGATCTGCCCGGTTTGCTCATTCTGTCGATGCTGAAAATAAGCAGCTAACACAATGCCGTTGATCGCGATTCCAATCAGGAGCGTAGCAAGAATGTATTTATAGAATATTCGGCTTTTAATCAGACCGGACAAGGTGCCTAAAAGATTCGCAGACACCTAGTGCTATTTTTTCTTTTTATATTTCTTCATCGCTTTTTTTAGCGAATCTCTATCATCCAGGATCATTTGAACGACAGAATATTTTTCACCAATCTGACGCACAAGATAATCAGCCGTTATGGTATCTCCGGCTTCAGTTATAAACTCGGAACAAACGAAATAGTTTTCACCCAGTGTGACGACAAACGGATGTGTATTGGCAGGATAAACCGTGGTGAGACTATCGGTCTTGGTATCCAGATAGCTATAGCCGCCATCCACTAGTATGGAGTCGGTATAGCTTAGCATCGCATTTTGGAGTTCCACCTGAAGTGCAGCAGAAGGTTTTGCGGCAGATGCTGGTAAAACAATCAGCACGTAAAGTATTAGAAATAAAACAGTTTTCATGGGTACCTCTGTTTCCGCATCCTGTTACCCCATAGATGGAGCGCAGAACTGACAAATGCTACAACAATCGATAGCAAAGGCTCAAAAATTACGACATAATGCAGGTCTCCAACTTTACGGAATGTTAACCGAATGTGCAATACTTGGACAACTGTGATTATTCGGTAGCAGTGCTTTTGAGATTGAGGATTTGTGCAACGCCCGGCAAAATCCCCCTACCCCCCGTTTCTGCCGACCAACTCCAGCGAATGAAGTAACAATGAGAGCTGATCAACTCTACAAAATGCATGGTGATATGAGTACCGAGGGTATTACCTTTGCTTACTGCGGATATATGACCGAAAATATTTTGACAGGTGTCGGAGACGCTCTAAAACAAAAGCTTGAAAGTGAGGACACTGATACACGAACGATACGCAGTGTATTTGCTGTATTTGTTGAGCAAATGCAGAATATCATTCGATATTCAGTTGGCAACATTCCATCTTCGAAGGAATCACCCCAATCGACCGACGTCGAGACACCGCGTTATGGCATATTGACAATTGGTCAAGAGGGTGCAGACTACGTGGTACATTCGGGCAATATGATCAAATCTGAAGACGTAGCTCAGATCCAATCACGACTCGCAGAACTTCAAAATAAAAGCCACGAAGAACTCAAGCGCGAATACAAAGAGAAACTGAAATCCAATACGGATGAATTCAAACTCGGCGCCGGCATAGGATTTATAGAGATAGCTCGCAGAGCATCTAAACCTATAGAGTTCGATTTCATGCAGATTGATGAAAATCACACATTTTTTTCTTTCAAAGCCACCGTTTGAGCCCCTACCATGGACACTATTGAGCTCCCGGCGACATCGCGTACACCAGCGGTCTGGTTCAACTTCGACGAACATCGTCTTAAATTGACGGGCGAATCCTACCCTGAAGACGTCACCAGTTTTTACAATCCTCTTTTTGATGCTCTGGACAACTACCTGAAAAATCTATCGGGAGGAAGTTGCAGATTCGATTTTCAATTAGTGTATTTCAACAGCAGCAGTGCTAAAGCAATTATGATGTTGATGGAAAAACTTGAAGAGTCCGCAGCTCTTGGAAATAAGATTGATGTGCATTGGTTCTACGATCCTGATGATGGCACGATGGAAGAACTGGGAGAGGAATTTGGCGAAGATCTTGAGAATGCCCAGTTTCACCTGGAGAAAATGACGTAACCATGCAAAGCGACAACCTGTTTGCCAAGGAAGAAAAAGTCATAGCCGACGCGAAGGCTTTGCTCTCTGATTCAGGTGACAAAAGGTCGCAAGAAGAACGATCTGGATTTGAGAAACTCCTGAAGGAGTATCGGAAACTATTCAAAACTACCCGCCGCCTGATGTTACTAAGTGACAGGAATGAGCAGGAACTCCTGCGACTTCGAATCGAAGCGGAAAAGGCAAAGGAGACGTTATCTCGCTACTTCTCACCCAATCTTGCGAAAGAACTGACTGAAAACCCTGGATTCGAAAATCTTGGCGGAGAACGGCGCGAACTGACATTTTTATCAACTGACCTGGCAGATTTTACTGAGATAGTAGAAAAGTTCGAACCGTCGGTAATTGTTCCGTTATTAAACGATTATCTTGACTCCATGACAGAGATTGTATATCGCCATGGTGGCACCACCGATAAAATTGTAGGGGATGCATTGCATGTCATATTTGGCGCACCTGCTAATTTAGCAGACCAGGCTGAACGCGCCCTGGCCTGTGCTCTGGAAATCGACAAGTTTTCAGAAGAATTCAGGGAACAGAGAATAACAGAAGGTCTACCACTTGGTGTGACTAGAATCGGGTTGCACTCAGGCCCGGCCACCGTTGGAAATTTTGGTGGTAAGCTTTTCTTCAACTACACAGCCTATGGTGATGCAGTAAACACTGCAGCCAGACTCGAAAGCGTGAATCGCCACCTGGGAACCCGGATCTGTGCGAGCGCTGCACTAGTAGAAAAAGTACCGAACTTTATTGGTCGTCCAGTCGGCACACTGTATCTGAAAGGCAAGGCCTTGGGTCTCGATGTTTTTGAACCTCTTACAGTTGCAAAAGCACAGTCACCGGCAATTGGAGCATACTGTGCAGCTTTCGAGAAATTAAAAATTAATGACCCTACAGCTAAACAGGACTTCGCTGCGGTCGTTGCACACCATGGTGAAGACCCGCTGGCAATCTACCATCTGGTACGGTTGCTGGCAGGCGAAAACGGCGTGGCTATTTCCTTTCGGGAGAAGTGACACTTAGCTGACAACCAATAAATTTATTGTAATTTATATACTTAGTGTCGCTTAGACTTCTGTGTCAAATAGACACTTTCTCGATGCAAAGCCTGGACAGGCTCTATGCCTCTGAGGCTTGAACAGGACAGTAATCTTGCCACTGCTCACGAATTTCCCTGACAACATGTTCTGGTGGCGTTTTGGGTGCGAATGGCAGAACAGTGTTGTATTTTAACTTTGAAAATACAAAACTGTCATTTATCAAATAGCGGCACACCAGTTCATCCATCGCAAGTTCATCTATGGGAATCAACTTCTGGAAATGTTTATAAACACTATCTTTCACGTTCGGATGGTAGAACTGATTATTGTAGTTGTCGAGTACCTGTGCACGAAACC
>JAHQWE010000113.1 GCA_019633985.1 Acidiferrobacterales bacterium
CTGGTCTTCACGAGCGGAATAGATAAAGCTTCTTACCAACGATAAGAGCAGCGGCCGCTCGACTTGATTACCTAGTCGATCTATGAGGAACCCAATTTTGGTGACATAGATCAGGGAGTGCCCAAAATCATTATAGTGCGCTAGCGCGGCTTCGGTGAGGGCTTGCTCGAAATCAGAAAAATGCAAACCATCCTGCAAACCGCCCGCGACCATGGCGACTGCCGTGTTTTCATCCTCTGATTCAATCGCCTGCAAAAACCCTGCCGTATCAAATCGCTGAACCAAATTTGTATAAGGATAAGTACGCTCCCGAAGCACATCAAACGAAGTGTGGGAAATCGACTCCAACAAACAAGTCAGCTGCATCTCTGCATCACTGGCAAATTCATCATAAAGTAGAAGCCAATCAGCCATCCCGGCATACGCATGTGTCCAGCCAAACTCAAGCTTCTGCCAGGACCACTCAATCGCGAGTCGAAGCGTATCCATGGGATCACCACCGATAAGCTTCAACCTGGCACATTCTCTTGCGATCTGGTCATAACTTTCGTGATCGAACGCATACTTTAGATTGTTAACGATGTTTGCATATTGCGTCTCGTAGGGAGGTTCCTGCATATCCACCCATATTTCGTTACCCCTGATCTCAACGGGGTAAGTATTAAGCTTATCGCCGCCAAACAAATTCTCACCGGTTTCTAGATTAAATTTCCAGTTATGCCAGTTGCAGGTTAGCGTGCAGTCTTCTGAAACGGTGCCTTCTGATAGAGGATAACCTTCATGAGGACAGCGATTATCACAGGCACGAATACCCTGGCTAGTTTGGAACAACGCAATCTGTCTACCACTAACACGTGTCTTTAACGATGATTTAGATTGGATTTTTTCGACAGTGCTTGCGAATTGCCACTTTTCTGTTTCGCGAGTGGCTTTCAGAGATTTCGACATGGGATCAAATTTTGGGATGTGAAGATTGACATAGTGTAATTCTTAAAGTTAACTTTAAGTCAATACTCTATGTGCGTAATATATTCATGACCAAACCAGGTGAGCTTTTAACGATTAGTCAGACAGCAAGCCGATGCGGTGTTGCCACTTCCACACTGCGGTTTTACGAATCTCGTGGACTAATCTCGAGCCAACGTACGGCGGGCAATCAAAGACTCTTTCATCGCGCAGAAATACGTAAAATATCTATTATTCGGGTTGCACAGTCACTCGGACTTACTCTAAAGGAAATTGAGAATGCCCTTGCCACGCTCCCAAACAAACGGCCCCCTAATAGAAAAGACTGGGAAAAACTGTCTCGTGTTTGGAGAAAAGAGTTAGACATCAGAATTGAGAACCTGCAACAACTCCGAGATCAGTTAACCGGCTGTATCGGTTGCGGCTGCCTATCACTAAAAAGATGCGCGTTGTATAACAAAGCGGACCAGGCTGGAGAACAAGGCCCTGGGCCGAGATATTTATTTGAAATCGATCACTAGCCAACTTAAGGATCTGAGGGGCGTTCCAACACAAATGAGATTGCGGCGCCTAGAATCAAACCCCAAAACGGCGCACCAATATTCAGCAGACTGATATCTGATACCGTGACCAGCAATGTTGTCAGTGCCCCAAGAGAGTATCCATTGGAAAAAGCGGATACAAATGCGGACTCCAACACCTTAAAAACCGCCAGCCCGCCAAGTACCGCAATAAATGCAGACGGAAGCTGGAAAGCCAGCCAGGCCATCAATCCGCTAAACAGTCCGAAGACAATGGCCAAGACACAATAGGTTATCGCGCCGATAAACTGCTTATCTTTGTGGCCACCGCTAGAAAGTATGGCGCTAGAGGGCCCTGTGACGCACATCGACACCGCGCCAAGCAGAGCGAACACCACAGACCCAATACCACATGACATGGTCATCGCAGCGCTCGGGGTTTGATGTCCGGCAGCGCCTAAGACGGCGAAGCCCTGGGCATTCTGTACCATCAGCACAGTGACGGCCAGTGGCACTACCAGCTCAATCATGGCTTGTAAGGAAAACACAGGGGTAAACCAAACTGGGGTAACTAAAATACTATTCAGTTCGATTTCAGAAGACAGCATCCCTTGAGAAGCTACCCAAATCGCGCCGACAACCAATGCACCGAGAATCGGTGGAAAGACAGCACGTAAAGCACCAACTGCAGTGATTAATACAAAACTGGCTACCATCAACGCCGACATCCATGGCGAAACGGAAAACGCATTCACCAAGTTAAGACCAAAATCAAGAAAAATCCCGGCTACCATTGCCATCACAATTGGCTTTGGAACCCATTCCAAGATCTTTGTGGCCATACCAGTCACACCAATCATAAAGATGAGCAACGCGGTGGCCAGATAAGCACCAACCACCTCCTTAAACGGCAAATGTTCTAACGCCGTTAACAGCAGAACCGTACCCGGAATGCTCCAGGCGAAAACAATGGGTTGGCGATAATATAGACTGAAACCCAGACTAATCACCCCTGCGATACCGAATCCGGCAAATAACCAGGAGGACACGTGATCATTACCCAGCCCCATTGACGCCGCCACTGCGATCACAATAGCAACCGGGCCAGTACTAGAAAACAGAAATGCGGCAATGCCATTGACGATATAGATCGTGGGATTACCCGTCACTTTGCCAATGCCTTTTGGTAGGTAGATCAAATAGGAGTATTACTACGCAAAACCCCATCACTCGGGAGTGGCAGAATCATGCGAAGATTCTGGGAACACCACTAGATGATCTAGATCCAGTTTTACGCCAATTTGTTCGCCCACTTTATGATTGTGATGGCTCGGTGCCAAACAAAGCACTTTTGCGCCACCAGGAAAAATCAAAGTATATAAGTGATCTGCCCCCCGAAATGAACTCGACTCGATGGTTGCTTTTTTAGGGCTATCATCATCATGCAGAACATCATCCGGCCGAACCAATAGCTCAACTTTGCTACCTGGCGCGAGATTATTAAAAATATCGCCACTCATAATCCCAAGCTCTGTCTCAATGCGTTTATCGTTTAATACACTGCCAGGAAGAAAAACCCCCTGACCAATAAAGTTCGCGACGAACCGGTCACTCGGTTGATGATATAAATTGAATGCGTCATCCCATTGGTGTAAATGACCTTCATTGACTACCCCTATCATGTCTGAAAATGCAAAGGCCTCGAATTGATCATGAGTAACTAATAAAGCGGTGATTCCATCCTGTCGCAATATTTTGCTGACCTCTCTTGCGAGTTGCTCGCGCCGCTCAGTATCCTGGCCGCTAAAAGGTTCATCGAGCAACAATAATTTCGGGCTGGGTGCCATTGCCCGAATCAGAGCAACTCGTTGTTGCTGACCACCAGAAAGCTCATGAGGAAAGTTCTTCCGATAGTTACTCAACCCAACAAGCTCCAACAGCTCTTTGACTCTGGCAGACCGCTTCTTAGATGAAAGGTGGCGAATTCCAAATTCAACGTTGCCTTCAATCGTTAGATGCGGAAACAGTGCCAGATCCTGAAATACCATACCAACCTGACGTTGCTCAGGAGCGAGCGACCGGGACTCATCGGCGATGCAGCGTGGACCAATATGAATACTACCTTTCGCTGGTTTTTCAAATCCTGCGATGGTTCTGAGTAAAGTCGTTTTTCCACAACCACTGGGTCCGAGCAAACTGCCAATCTGTCCGGCCATCATGTTAAAGCTTATCTGGTCAACAATACGTTGACCACGGAGGTCGACACACAGATTGTCAATGGTTAAATTTTCGCTCATCTTGACTGACTTCCGGCACGAGATCGGCTGATCGCAACACTGAGTATGATCACAGGTATTATCCCAACTGCCACAATCGCAAGGGCCGCAGTGGAAGAATCTGCGAGTCGTTCATCGGAAGCAAGTTCATAAGCGCGGACTGCGAGTGTATTAAAGTTAAAGGGGCGCAATACCAATGTTGCCGGGAGTTCCTTGAGGACATCCACAAAGACAATGACTACTGCGGTTAATAAACTTCCTTTTATAATCGGCAGATGCACGCGTTTCAAGACCTGCGTTTGATTCAAGCCCATTGACCGTGCAGAGTCATCCATCGACGGTTTCACCTTGCCCAATCCAGCTTCTACAGTCTGCAACGATACTGCAAGAAATCGGACCGTGTATGCGAACAACAGAATAAAGACGGTGCCGCTGAATAGCAGCCCGGTACTTAGGCCAAAGTTTTCTCGCATCCAGTTGTTCAACACATTATCCATAGCGCCAAGCGGAATCAAAATACCAATGGCGATAACGGTGCCAGGGATCGCGTAACCCATAGCAGCCAGTCGGGAAAAAAACTGCATCACGCGTGAGGGTTGAACTCGGTTGCCGTAGCCGAGAATCAGCGCAGGGATTAAAGCGACGACAGCAGCCGCACCTGCGAGTAGAAAACTGTTTTTGGCTAATACAAGAAATCGCGCATCCACCATTTCCTGATAAGTCTCCATCGCCCAAATCAGGAGCTGAAAAACCGGAACTAAAAACCCCAACAGCAATGGCATGGCGCAAAGGAAAGTAGCAATCGCGGCCTTTCCTGGTTGCAGTTTAATTTCTGGCAATCGTTGGTATGTGTTGGTGGTGTGATGAAATCTAGCGCGACTGCGAGACCACCGCTCTAGCATAATTAACGCAAAAACAAACAGCATTAGCAGTGCAGAAAGTTGAGAAGCTGCGACTGGGTCATACATGCCGAACCAGGTTCGAAAAATACCTGTAGTAAATGTGCTAACGCCAAAATATTGAACTGTTCCATAGTCCGCCAGAGTTTCCATCAAGGCCAGAGATAACCCAGCGACGATTGCCGGTCTCGCGAGAGGTAGCGCCAGATAGAAAAAACTGGTCCATGGCGTGCATCCAAGGGTTCGGCTGGCTTCCAGGACACAAATCGATTGGTTGAGAAACGCAGCTCTAGCCAGCAGGTAAACATAGGGATACAGCACCAGAGAGAACATGGCAACCGCCCCGCCAACGGACCGAATTTCGGGAAACCAGTATTCACCATACTGCAATCCGAATGACGATCTGATCCATTCCTGCACGGGCCCGCTGGAATCCAGCATGCCGGTATAGGTGTACGCAATGATATAGGCAGGCATGGCTAAGGGCAGGAGCAATGCCCAGGTCAACAACTTCCTCCCTGGAAACTGATACATGCTGGTCAACCATGCGGTGGTCACACCAATACTTCCCGCACCCAATGTCACTCCCATCATCAACCAAACAGAATTTCCAATATAGGTAGGGAGTACGGTTTCTACCAAATGATCCCAGTTGTCACTAGGCGGGGCAAACAGATATGCGCAAATTGTAATGATGGGAAGCAAAATGACGCAAGACACCCCCACGGCTGAAAACAACCAGCCGCGTGAGTGAGAATAACGGGTCACTTGCGTGTGACCCGATAAGGCAGTCAAATTCATCCGTCGGTTAAGTCAAGCAGAATAGAGCCCTTTCCCTGGGTCAATCCTCCTTTTACTGGACGATCTCAATCTTCTTATCACATCATATAAAACCTGTATTGATTTCGTTCACTTGGTTTTTGTGCTCGTATCCTGCATCGGATAGCTGTGTTATTGCCAACCTGCCCGATCCATCAACTGAAGTGCATCTCGATTTTTCTCACCTAAAATGGAGAGATCAATTTCATCCGCTTTAAATTCGCCAAATGCCCGCAATGTATCAGAGGTTACCGCATCTTCAACGACCGGATACTCATTGTTGACCTCCGCATACCAGTTCTGCGACTCGGGCGTCACCAGGAACTCCAGTAGCTTTTTCGCCGCACCCGGATGCTTGGCATGCTTGGTTACACCGGCACCACTGACGTTGACATGCGCGCCGCGGTCATCTTGGTTTGGCCAGAAAATACCTATTTTTTCTGCGACGGCAACCTTTTCTGGATCACCACTGTTCAGCAGACGTCCGTAGTAATAGGTATTCACCACAGTGATATCACATTGTCCGGCAGCGACTGCTTCGAGCTGGTTGGTATCTCCCCCACCTGGCTTTCGTGAAAAATTGGTAACCACGCCCTTGGCCCAGGCTTCGGTTTTCTCAACACCAATATGTTCGATCAATGAAGCAACCAAGGATTGGTTATAAATGTTGCTTGATGAACGAATACACAGCCGGTTGCGCCACTGTTCATCAGCAAGCCCCTCATAAGTTGATAGCTTGGATGGATCGACACGATCCTTGGAATAGAATATCACTCTGGCACGTCGGGACATGCCGTACCACTGATTATCATTGTCGCGCAGATTCGCTGGCACCCTACTCTGTAGAATCTCACTATCCAGGGCTTGCAAAATATTCGCGGATTTTGCTCGTTGTAAACGACCAACATCGGTGGTAATAAATACATCCGCAGGAGTCGCTTCACCTTCAATTTCCAGTCGCTTCAACAATCCGTCTGCTTTGCCAGTGACGAGTTGAAAATCTATTCCTGTCTCAGCCTTGAAACGCTCCAGAAGCGGCAGGATCAAAGCTTCTTTGCGTGCAGAATAAACATTCACCACGCTATCTTCAGTGTAGCCAGTGGTGCTGTTCAGAGTGAGCGAGAGTACTGCGACGACGCACAGAAAAAAACGGGTTATTCGCGTTTTGGACATGGGTTTGTGTTCTATTGAGTTTCCCTAGGGAAAATTAAATTGTTCAAGTTTAAATTCGTCAAATCCGGTTCCAATCCAGCCATCGCCGTCAGATCCAGTGAAACTTCATTAACGTCCTGCTCACTCGATCTCACTATGCTATGTATTTGCGCAGAAAACGATTTGTCTTCCGCCGATTTGTTCACCGCATTGACACTGTTTGATATCAATAGTGCGAATGTAAATGATAACGATTCTTATTACAACCAATATTTTGCCTATTTTTGTTCAAATGACTACATTGACCAAGCCTCGAAAGAGCAATGACCCGCTCCATCATGACGGGCAAGAAGGCCTGAAGCGTCAGAGCTCAATACTAAGAAACTCAGCGCTCGCCTCTAAAATTGAAGGAAAGAACTAGCAACAAAACAGTGCAATGAGATTCTTGTTAAACTAGAGATTCAGAGTCTGTTTTGCCCTACCTTCAGACTTACTACCTGCTAACCAATTTATGTCTGAAGAAAATCAAGAACTCCGTAGCGTCGGTCTGAAAGTTACGCTACCGCGGGTAAAAATATTGCGCATACTCGAGTCGACCGAAGAAACTGCACAACATTTAAGTGCCGAGGACGTTTATAAGGCGTTACTAGAATCCGGAGACGATGTCGGTCTGGCAACCGTATACCGTGTACTTACCCAGTTTGAAACCGCAGGTTTAGTCACTCGTCATAACTTTGAAACCGGGCATTCAGTATTTGAGTTGGCCAAAGGAGACCACCATGATCATATGGTGTGTGTAGATACGGGAGACATCATTGAGTTCACAGACGACATCATCGAAAAACGGCAACACAAGATTGCCGCAGCTCATGGTTACGATCTCGTAGACCACTCTCTTGTGCTGTACGTAAAAAAGAAGCAATAAGCTTTTTTACAAGAAAAATTTCCGAACTCTTTTATTTTCTCATCGACGGCTGTCAACTTGATTTGCCGATGTATTTTTACAAATACATAACCCCTTACAGTCTCAAATCGCTGTAAACAGAGGTTGGCCCAAGGCCTTTATATCCACTTCCACACCCAGGCCTGGCCCTTCCGGCGCGCTGCCGATACTGTTAACCGAACGAGGTTGATAACCAGCGATATGCTCGTTGTTCCAGTCATTCATAAATGACACGGTGAGGATTTGATCCGGTTTGGTACTCGCGGCCAAATGACTGACGGCCGCTGTGACCAGATCACCGCCCCAGGTGTCCTCAATGGTAATACGCAGCCCAAGCTTATCCGCGATATCACGAACCAGCTTCGAGCCAGTAAGACCGGCAAATTTAGAAATTTTCAAATTGATTGCTTCCATACCTCCGTTTTGAAATGCACGCAGCATGGTATTTACGTCTGTAATCACCTCATCGAGCACCATCGGCAGATGCGTATGCTGCCGTACGTATAAACACTCTTCCAATGTTTTACAGGGTTCTTCGAAAAACACTCGGTGATAGGGCTCGATCATTTTTGCCGCGAGCATGGCGTCCTGCAAACGCCAGCCGCCATTGGCGTCAGCAATAATAAAATCTTCTTCCGTTGTGGATTCAACAACGAGTTTTACGCGCTCTGCATCTTCATAGGGGTTCGCTCCAATTTTGAGTTGGAAATATCGAACGCCCTCCTCTTTGCACGCCATCACATACGCCTGCATTTCCTCGGCCGGGCCCAATGGCACTGCTTTGTAAAGCGGAAAGGATGAGTGGATTCGACCACCCAGTAATGTTGCGACGTCTACCTCTTTCGACTTGCCGAATACATCCCAACAGGCCATGTCCAGCGCACTTTTCGCGTAGCTGTGGCCGCGTAACGACGCATCCATTGCGATATGTATTTCGGAAAGATTCGTTGGGTCTTTACCAATAAGCGAGGGAATCATTTCTCTGATCGCAGCGCGCGCTCCCTCTCCGTGAGATGCCAAATAGAGCGGCCCGAGTGGGCATACCTCACCCCAGCCTTCTATCCCCTCGTCGGTCATCACTCGTACCACGGTACTTGGGATGCTGGTCACCACCTGCCCGCCGGACATCACGTAGTTACCGTGTTTGTAACTCAGTTCGTAGCCAAATACTTCGATATTTCTAATTTTCATTGTCATTAAATTCGTGTTTCAGGTGATATCAGAGCTACCTAGCCCTTGAGGAAGACAACTTGATGACAGCAAGTCTGAGCACCCCAATGGTTAGCTCCATATCATTCAGATGCCTTGTAACTTGTGAACTCCGGAAGGTTTTGAAGCTGTATCCTGTGGATGAATATCTGCAAAAATTTCAATAATATTGTTTTCCGGGTCAGTAAAGAATAGTGTTCGATGACACCAGTCCTGATTGGTCGGTGCTTCGATCACTTCAACCCCTTTTTCCTGCAGAGTTTGATACGCAACATCCACATCGGCAGGTGGCACCCTGAAACTTAACTGGATCGCAGCCGATTCGTCTGGAATAGCAGGTCCGTCATAAGCTCGCCCTCGTGGTCTTAGACCTAGAAACAAAGTTCCAACACGGAACCCAACCCATCTTCCAGGTTCCCGGTCTTCAACCTGGAAACCAAAAGTATCGCTATAGAACTGTTCCATTTTTTCAAGGTCATCACATAGCACAATGACGTAGTCCATACTACGGATGGCATTGAAGCCTGTATTTTCATTCATTATTTTTACTCCGTGATTGTCGACGGTAAAAATCGTGCTCCCTGCTGTTGTTTTGCCGAAGGCGTCTTTACAAGGAATCGTTGTCTGCGATCGTTGACCTTAGCACTAGATAAACGCAATGCAATGGCCTTTTACAACACCCACGATGTCGTGCAATCATAAACGTTCATTGTATTTGACGCGCTGGTAGCCTGAAACCATGAAAAGAAATATATTTTCCCGCTTCGTCTCACTCGGTAGTGGCATCCTCTTTCTTGCCATAACTACCTTACCCGGATTTACGGGAGAGCCCAAGCTCTCCTTTGTTGGCGCAAGTGATACCGAATTTGGCAACCCGCATGATCTAATTCTCGGACCAAATGATGCTTATCTCTACGTTTCTGACGTCGATAAAAATCGGATTGCGGTGCTAGACCCTAAGTCACTGAAAGTAATTGGTGAGTTTGGTGCAGATCACCAGGCAGGTACACACGATATTGATTTTGACATTGACGGTAACGCCTACGTCGCAGATACCCATAACAATCGGGTGTTGATTTATACCGTTAACGGCGCAAATGCCGAACGTATTGGAGAATTATCTGAGAATATTCGAGGGCCGGAAGGTGTTCTGGTTCACCCCGATGGCCGAGTCTATGTTGCGGGCGCCTGGTCAAATAATGTGGTGGTGTATCGAAACGGAGAGATTGTTGGAGAATTGAATGGTTTATCTTCTCCCCACGATCTTGCGTTTGATCCTAATGGAGATATCTGGCTCGCTGACGCTGGAAATCATCGACTGCTCCTTTTATCACCAGAGCTAGATGTCAAAAAAGAATTGTCGGGAGATGCATTTGACTTCAACGGTGTGCGCTATCTCGATTTAACAACCAAGGGTTTGATGATTGCCGCGGATAAAAATAACCACGCGGTGAAAGTGATCAGTAAAGATCATCGGCTTATCCAGGTCGTTGGCGGATCACCTGGAATGGGTAAAAACGTATTTCGTACACCCGAAGGCGTAGAAATAAAAGGCAACACTGTTTGGATATCGGATTCGGGCAATGATCGAATTGTGAAGTACCGGCTGAAGCACTAAATTCCGCACTGATTCAACCTGAAGTAAACCAAGCATCAATGATAGATGATCAAAGGCAGGTCTGGTCGCAAGTCTTCGGTTCGGCAGCTTTTGTCGGTATCGAGATATACCTCTAGCAAATGCTCATCGCCGGACTCGATCGATAGTTTCTCTGCTGAGCTCACCGCGTTTAACACATTAGATAACGGATCGACAGTTGTGGTGATGTTGATATGAGAGAGTGAACGCAAGGTGCATTTACTTTCTTCTACCGCAATGGGCTGCATAAAGGGGGCGTAAATACATAAAGGTTCGAGAATGTTGTCAGCATTCTCTCCAACATGAAAAGCCATAGGCGGTTCGAAGTATTCCGGCTGATAGCTCCAACCGGTAAATGGTGGTTGTGATAAAGAATTTTCGCCACACCCCAATATGATTCCAAATGGTGAAGCGTTCGTATAACCAATTCGATCTGTCAATTTAAGATCACGACCAGGGCCAGCGATGGCCTCTTCCTCATCACGCACCCAGAGGAGTTCGAGCATACTGTTTGCCAGTTCGAATCTGCGATTTGAGGTTCCCTGGCCGGGGTGATCCCGGCTGAAACTTTCCTTCAAGCCCAGATTTATTAAAACTTCTCCTGCTGTTCCGCCAGGCTCAGTAAGAATAAAAAAGTGGTGAAGAGTGAGACTCAAGTTGAAAGTTATTGAATATCGATTGGGACGAGAATTTCATTGCGCCGTAAACTGGGGAGTGTCCACGGCGGATTATACCCCGCAGTTTTTACTGCACCGACTACGCGAAAGTCTCTGCCGGCAATCCAGGTTTCGAGCTTTTCCCTATTGGTTCGAATATTTCGGTCCCAGAGTAAGCCGTTGAAACGAATCACAGCCACAGTCAGATCACTGGTCTTTGAGAGAAACACATCGGGGTTGTTCGGAACGGGTACGGTATCCATACTGAATTCGCCCGGCAAAACAAAAGACATTACCCTGCTTCCCACACTTTCCTCTCTACCCATGAAGACTGGGGCAGTCATTGCAATCTTTTCTCCACTCTCAGAAGCTTCACCCGTAACTACCGGCGCCGTCATCGGTATCTTAGATTGATTTCTATTTGCCCCGGATATGTAGTTGAACAGTCTTCGAAAGGCCGCGTTTTGATCTTCCCCGTCGTCTGAAATAGGTGTAGAAACAAGAAGCAGTTCTTCATAGTGACGTACCTCCATCTTGCCTTCATTTTCGATCACCGAGTATGGCGCAATATCCACCCCGGGTTGACCAAAAACCGAGCATCCCGTCAAGACTGCGATGGTTACGCCGACCATTCCTATTTTCATAACGCTGTTCAACATACTCTAAATGCCCGATTCTAAAGAGAGTGAATAATAAAAGAGGAACAATGAAATTAACGTGGGTTTCCCGACAAACAGAAATTATTAAAACGCCGTAAATCACGTTCAGTATCAGCACATACCGTTGGCCGCTATCTAAGAGAGTTTGTCTACTCTGGGATAAAACAGACTATTTTTAGAAGTAGTAGGATTCTCTGACAGAATCCACCACGGGAAATTTTGGGAGCTTTTACTCAATGTCAGGAACTTCAGTGTATTACGAATGATATTTATTGGATTGAAGCACATCAGGAGCCGAGCCTCCGGACCCGCTTTACCACATGTATCAGCAGGTTGGTGCGGTTCACAGGAAAATTTACAAACTGAGCAAAGCATTTTCCTTGCAGCCCAAACTACTCCTGTCACAGACTATGTCCGAACAGGGTCTTTGCTATTGCCGCGATGGTAAGATTGGCCCCAGTCTCAACTGCGGCGTTGGCATCGAACCGATGGGACTCAGAGCAACCAGCGCCCACCTATGAAGGAATTCCAATCCTGCCTTCCTACAAGCTTGGAGATCTATAGCGCAGACGACCGGGGGTACGACTGCGTGCGCGCAATTCATTGTTATTCTGCCTTCACCCATCATAGGCGTAAAGCGCAGATAGTTTCCTAAACGGCTCAGAAATATGGTGTGATCAACGCTTCCCATAGTCGCGGTGATCAGAAATAATTTGAGGTCATATCAGTGTGACATGCGAAGTTTTGGATAACAAATGACTCTCAATCGCGCTAGACACTCCGTGTCATAAAACCGTTCTCCGGCAGGTTCCAGAATCAATAAAATCCAATCAGCCGCACATACAGTCATCGACCAGATTTTTGACCCCATTGAGTGCGCTTGCAGTAGACACACCTGCTTTGTTCCGGCAGCCCGGCATGACGTAACGAGTTATTAAGAAGCCTGCCAAACCAACGGAAACGATGAGTGAATCATCGCATCACCTGGTGTCAGGTTTACCTCAGGATAAGGTGGGGAAGTTTTCCAAGGTCTTTTAGCAAATCGCGCGTCATCACCCAGCCATCGAGTGGAAAAACCACGCCGTCTTGACTCCAGTCCGACAGTCGCGGGGGCGCCATGTATCGTGCGCATATGAAAAACAATGCAGTCTCCAGGCTCAAGATTCCACGACAGGATGTCATACTGCTCCCGGTTTTCATCGATCGCCGGAATATTTTTAAATCCTGCATGACCTTCTGCATAGTTTTGATGATTTACAAATAGTCTCGGATAGTAGAGCACGCCGGTGGAATGCGAGCCTGAAATAAATTCCGGACAAGCCTTTTGGGGCACTGCATCCAAAGGTAGCCAGATCGAGCAAAGTTGATCACCATCTACCCCGTAGTAGGGCAAGTCATGATGCCAGGGAGTGACTTCGCGCGTTCCGGGCTCCTTAACCAGCACGTGCTCGTGATAGAGCCGTGCGGAACGGGAGCTCATTAGCCTTGCCGCCACTTCGGCGGCCGGAGACTCCATTACAAAGTCTCGGTATTCAGCAAAGCGCGACCAGTTACAGTAATCATCGTAAAACCCTCCAGGCTCACCATCAGGCGTGTAGTAAGTATGGCTTGGGCCAGGGGCAGCGAAGTTCTTCTCCATGCCAACCGACAGTGTATCCAGCCAAGACTGCTTAAATACCCCGCGCAGGCATACGGCTCCATTTGAGGCAAACTCTTCTATGAGAGATTCTGAAATCGAGAGATCGCTCACAATAATGCCTGAGAAGCAATGGACGCCTTTCCCGTCCTGCCCCAAAATAATTTACGAACCGACTCGCTATTTTTCATATCTGGCTTCTCGCTATAACAAAGAACAGGAACCAATCTAGGCTGTGTCCCCGAAACGCGAGTCACTCGGTGGATCGTTTGTTGGCCGCCAAAAATCAGTAACGTTCCTGCAGCGAACGGCAGATCGTGAACTCCTGTGCGATCACCGTTCAACACATTCTGAACAATTTTCTTCTCTTCGGCGGCCCCCCGAACTAATGGTACATACTCGAATGCACCACCCTTCTCAGGTGCTTGAAGCATGAGTGTGACGGTAAATTCGGACTCATCAAAATGCCAACCGTGCTCACCTCCATCAACAAAAACATTCACCGAACAAGCACCTAGCGGGTCAGCAAAGCGATGCAGCTCAGTCTTGCCGAGTACCAGCCGGATAAACTCTTTGAGTGGGTCCCAGAGATAAAGCGATCGCAGACGGGTATCAGCTCCAATTCGATCATACGGCACCGACCCAACGAATGTTTTTTCCTGTTGACGCTCTACGATATCCCTCGGCAAACTGCTATCGTCTTCGGTGAGATAGGCGTTGTGCGTACTGTTACAAAAAAAAAGCATGGCCGCTAAATTGATTGGCTTCTTGAGCAAGTTTGGCCAATGCCCCTGAACGGATAAATCCAGGCAAAACGCATAAGCCATTATCTAGGTACTGTTGTCGGCACAGAGCTGAAAAACGCTGCCCTGCCTCAGATTCCAGCTGATGAACCGGATATCGATCGACATCCGCCATTTCTTGGGCTTGGTCCAATTGCGACATAGTGCTAACGATTCGTTGCCTTTAACAACGAATCATACCCCCTCTATCCATTAGAACCCAAGCATATTATCGATATCTGTCTCCTGCCAGCGGTAAAACTGGCCGGCTAAATTTCCGGTCGAGCAAGATTCGATCCCGCTTGCAACGCCGTCAGTAAGACACGAAAGCGACTGATTGAGAACGGAATAAGCACCGCACTCTTCCAACATTTTCTGACTGGATCGCGATATGATTGCGGCCGTGAGGGCAGTTGATATTTTCGATCATCAACTTGAATAAAAAATTATTTCGAACCGGGGCATATGGCCGCAGAAAAACGACAATTAACGATTCTGAACTGCGATATGGTGGGATCGACGATGCTCGCGGAGGAGCTCGATCCCGAAGTCTTTGAAGTTATTATCCAGTCATTCATTGATCTGTCCGTTGAAGTGATTGAGCGCAATCATGGCGTGTTTGCCATCAATACCGGAGACGGTTACGAGGCCTATTTTTACCCAGGGACAGGTTCACCCGGCGCCGTCTACGCGATCGAATGTGGTTTGGATATACAGCGTTCTTTAGAATCGTTAAACGCGAATGCTAACCACCCGATTTCAGTGCGTGTCGGCATCACCACCGGGCAGGTCGTGCTTAGCCCACATAAATTAAGCTCTAATGTTGAAGTCGACATAGCGTTCGGCAAACCCGCCCATCTTGCCTCACGATTGCAATCAGCAGCAGAACCCTGGGAAGTGTATGTCGACGACGCTACCCGTGAATCCGCGTCTCCCTACTTCAATTTTCACAACGCAGGCAGCAAGCTGCTGAAAGGATTTAACCAACCCGTCAAGCTCTGGCGGGTAGATAGTCAACGTCAGTCGGAGTCGCGATTCCAAGCACGCTTGTCTTCATTGTCTCCGTTGGTAGGCAGAGGTTCGGAGATCAATGCGCTGAGTAGCTGCTGGCAAAGCGCCAGTGAGGGAAAAGGCGAAGCGATTGTGGTAATTGGAGAGCCAGGTATTGGGAAATCCCGTTTGGTCTACGAGGCTTGCAATCGAATCGAACAACCTCCAATTGTGCTGCAATGTCTCGAGAATCACGAGAACACCCCCCTAAGACCATGGACACGCTTGTTGGAATCCATGTCTGAAATCAGCCCTCGAGACTCTGTCGCTGAACGTCGGGAGAAACTCGCTACGACATTGCGTAACCTACTGCCGCTAAAAGTCGAGCAGGAGCAATCGATGCTGTCGCTGATGGTGCAGTCGACTGATGCTGATGTTGATGAACACATATCACCGAAGCAAAAACTAGAAGAACTCTGCGCAGCAATCGTTGATGGCGTAATCCATCTTTCGAAGAAGCAAACTCAATTAATTGTGATCGAAGACTTACACTGGATTGATCCGACATCGCAAATGCTTCTAGAGTCTTTGTTGGAGCGGAAAAACACCGCCGGACTGTTTGTGCTACTAACAAGTCGACCCGAGAAGCAAGCCTATGTAGACAGCATCAATATCCAACAAATTCACCTTCAGCGTCTAACCCATAACGAAACCATGGAGCTGGCCATGTCGGAGATGGAGGGAGTGGTTGCCGAACGAGTCGAAGAAATTGTTCGATGGGCAGATGGTATTCCGCTGTTCGTTGAAGAGATCGCAAAGAGTTCGATCGCTTCGAGCGATAGTGAAAGTGAAGAGAACAAGAGCTCTGCACAAACTGACGCCTTTAAGCCAGATGTTCCTCACTCACTCCAGGATCCGCTGCTTGCCAGACTGGACAGGTTGGGCGATGCCAAACAGCTTGCTCAAGTCGCTTCCGTAATCGGACGAGAGTTTGATATAGAAACGCTTAGCCTGCTGAAAGAATCAGCGGCTGACAATATTCGCCACAACTTAAGTCGCTTGGTCGACGCTGGAATTTTACTTACACTGGACGCAAGTGGCGAAAATTTGACGTTTAAACACGCCCTGATTCAGGATGTGGTTTACAAAAACCTGTTGGATCGGGATGCCCGTCAGCTTCATAAGCGGCTTGCAAGAATTTATCAGGAGGAATTCGGCGATATTCAAAGCTCCCGCTCAGAAGTCATCGCACATCACCTTAGCATGGCAGGCGAGTGGGAGATCGCAGCCGAACTGTGGCTGGAAGCCGGCGTATCCGCTCGAGATACGGGTTCCAATCTGGAAGCGAAGGGCCGTCTGGAACGTGGCCTCGACGCGGCCAATCATATGGAAGATAAACTCGAAGCCCGTAGGTTACGGGTGCAAATTGAGCTCATACTTGGTCAAGTTATCAGTGCACATTACGGGCCGATTAATCAGGAAGGTCACGCGGCATTCGAAAACGTCGTGGAAATTGCAACCGATCTGGGTGATGAAGTCAGCGTCGTTTCCGCCCAGACTTACCTGATGTGGCTCCACTTTGATTCTGGAGAATTTGAAGTCACACTCTCTGCAGCAGCCAAGCTGACTGACTATGCAAAGAATGTTGGTAACCACCAAGCCGCTGCATTGGGATTGCTGGGTGCAGGTATGTGCCAGTTCGCCATGGGAGAATTTAGCCAGGCACGAATTTCTCTGGAAGAATCATTGCGTTATTTGGAACACGAATTTGAGCATGTCGAAGGGTACCCCGGTAAGGCTTACACCTACCTGGGTTTTATTACCCATATTCAAGGCGACTCAGATCGTGCCTTCTTCCTGTGTAAACACTCTATTGAAATAAGTGAAGACAAAGCCGCTTATGATTTGGCAGCAGCGCTTGGTAATTCACTTTACCTTAATGTGATTCAGCACGATTTGAAGACCATGGAAGAAACTTCTTCACGGTTAATGTTGTTATCCGAAAAAACCGGCTTTATCAAATGGTATTACCAAGGTGCATTTTTCTACGGTAGTGTGCTGGCAGCGCGAGGTGATATCGCGGGATTAAAGATGATGAAGGAAGCTATCGATCGATTTGAGCAATCGGAAGAACTGGTTGAGCTCACGATTTTTTACGGCTTACTCGCTGATCGATATCTCATGCATGGCGAATACCACAAAGCGAAGTACTGGGCAGATAAGGGTCTGAACCTAGTTGAAACCTTTGGCGAATGTTTTGTCGAAGCCCCTTTGCTTCGATTGAAAGCTCGTTGCCTGAAACACACTCATCCTGACCCGACCTTAGAGGCGGAAGCGCTTTTTGAGAGGGCCAGCAAGGTGGCCCAATCCCAGGAAGCCGTTATTTGGCAAGAGCGCGAAATAAAGGTGCAAGCAAACGGCGATTTGTATAATATGGAGCAAAGATTTCCATAATAATTAACGATGAATCGGAGAGTCGGCGATCTTTTCTCAGATCTTGAGGAGATCGATCCTAGCCTGAAAATCAAGCCGCAGATGCTTGGCAGGCTGGCTAGAAGGCAAATCAGGCCACAGGCTTACAGCCAAGCAACGCTATTTTCGTCAATGGCGCTGGGCAAGCCGGTGTTATTCGACCAATATCCTTCACCGCTCAAAAAATCGGGGCCTGTCCAGCCGGTCAGACAGGTAGAGGCGGCGCTAAACCGGCTGGGGCATCGAAATCGGTTCGAGGTTCGATGTGGTCCGAGTGAAACCAGCAAATATCTAACCGGACGAGAATTGGTCGAACGGTGGAACAGCAGCCGCGCCAGAGTCAATGTCACTGACTTACATATTCGTGGCACCTCGATCGAACAGCTGGTCGACCCGCGCAATTTGAGCTGGTTCAATTTACTACCAGATTGCGGAGAGGAAGCAGCAACGCAGGAAATGATGTCTTTAGTAGTGAGTTCTCGCGGTTGCCTCTCCGATTCTCACTCCGATGCACCGGACAGCAGTAATTATTGTTTCGCGGGTGAGAAAGTCTGGTTATTTTGGGACACGTTTGAAGGTAAGAAGCTTGGACTTGAAGACTGCTCCATCGATACAGTCCTCTCTCACTGTTCATTCGACATGGCGCGCTTTCTGTCGTTGCGATCAGCACGATGGCTGACAGTGTCTGACGGACAAGCTTTGTTTCTGCCCGGCGAATACACCCACAAAGTAATTACGACTCGACGTTACATGGGCGTAGGGAGTTTTTACCTGAGTTTACCAAATAGTTTGCGCTCTCTCTCCAGATGGAATTTACACGGTCCACTATGGCTTGAAAATCGATCTAACGCTGAGGACGATCCCGCACTGGCGGAAATTGCGCAGCAGTTAAATCACACTATTAAAAAGATGCGTTCACGCAGCAATCGTTTTCAAGAGAAATTGGGATACAACTACTTGCAACATGCTTTTGATAGCTGGCGAAAGTCGACCCGCAAACGCCAACAGAAAGTGGTGTTGTCCTCATCGAATTTCTCGAGCTATATGGAGCTTCTCCGAAAAGTTCAGGCGATATATTAGTCATATCTGTTTGAGAAATTATTCGTATGAGCCTCCGGTGTCCAGCCTAAGAACGTACATATCTAGCCTGAACACGATTGATGCGACATATGAGCTCTTTTTCCTGAACACAGTCGACCCAAGCTAAGGAACCTCTGCAAAAGTCATGAACGGACAGCTTGAGCGAAAAATAACCAATATCTGCGTTGCAAAACTTCGCAATAGCCGTGCTATTACCTGCGTTTCGCGCCTTGATTTTGATCATTTTTCATCTCAATCTGTCTCGCCTCGCCGGCCGCACCCAGACTAATGCAGAGGTTCCCTAAGTCGATGGCGGCAAAGAGAGTCTGACAATCCAATAAGGTATATGAGATGGTTTCTCGGCGCATACAGAAAAAAGATCAGAATAAGCCTTACTTCATTGGCCCGGGGCAGCGTCCTGTTAGAGTCCCTTCGAAATTAAAACTCGCAAAGTATTATGCGAGCACACCGCAAGTCGTGTTCGACAAACGATTGAACCAGGCTGATCTCGCTAAAATTCCCTATCAGTATCTGCCGCTTGCGGTGAGCTCGCGAAATGCGGTGAGCGAACGCGCGCTAAAAAAAATGCAAGGAGCCATTCGGCAGATGGCCAATGGAAAATGGGATTCTGTATACGTGCCAACCAAACCCGGAGATGGAAACAATTCAGGAAACGGTATGACAGGAATATTTTTGCAGCGCGCAGATTTAGAAGTAATTGTAGAGCTGGACCACTCGCAGCAACTGAAAACAAGATACCTCTGGCCTCGGATTCGTCAGTACCAATCGCGTCATCGAATCCAGCCACAAAATTTTAACTACTCCCTCGTTTACCATCATTACAGAAGCGCTTTCGAAGCCGCTTTTGATCTGATGATCTCTTCGATTTGCCTGTTGGACAAGAAACTGCAGCGTAGAATGGTTGAACGTCGGCGCCTGGGGCTATATTTCGGAATCACAGACTATTACGGCTCACCTGAAGTACTCCCCTCTCACCTGCTCCAGCAAGCCTTGCAAAACAACCCCAACCCAGATGAAGTGAGCAAGAATGAATACCTGGATATGCTCCACGGTTATTACGAAAAGCCTCTACTTCCGGGAAACTACCATACCGATGGCATCGAAAAATTACTCGATGTGCAAGGCATATTTACGATCTTGAACCAAGACTGCGTTGGCGGAGAAACCTTGATTCGACGTCGCGGGATACCGCGTAACAAAGATCAGCGC
The DNA here is from genome assembly GCA_019633985.1 of Acidiferrobacterales bacterium. Classification (GTDB taxonomy): domain Bacteria; phylum Pseudomonadota; class Gammaproteobacteria; order Arenicellales; family Poriferihabitantaceae; genus VYFG01. Next base: position 19,927 of record JAHQWE010000113.1, read on the forward strand.
GTCAACGGAAAAACTGTATTTGATATTGCAACCAGATTGACCACGACGGAAGGTCATGCAGGACTTTGGGTACCCAGCTGGGGAAGGACTGAAGTAGAACATACGCCTGGTCCTATTCAAGGAGGGCATCGAACGATTATTGTATTTGGACTTGACTCTATCGATCCAGACCTGGAGATAGAAGAAACAGAAATTCGCAAGTACTATGGTTCCCACTATGAAACCCGGTCATGGGATAAACGAAGCTGGTATCGTGGCGAAAATCCTATTGAGACACCCGATCGCCGATTGTGGAGGGCAATATAGGGAATAATCTGCAAGTCGACCCAGCCGTGAGAGAAGACAACATGCAATTTGCTTCCATCATCGCTGCGCTACGCAAAGCCAAGAGGTGCTTTTATCCGAGCAAAAACAGCGCGATGCTTGGGTAAACGTACAACTTCTTTTGGCGCCTCGAATAGGTGCTATGACAGTGCGCGTATTAGCGGGCCGCCTGAATGTGATTCCCAATCAAATCGACAATCTGATCCTCCGAAAAGGGTTTCGTAATATATTCCGTCACTCCGGCCTGATCGGCTTGTTGACGATGCTTGGTCATAGTACGAGAAGTAATCATCAAAACCGGCAGTGTCGCAGTGTCTTCAGTGGTCCTAATTTGCCGTGTGAGCTCTAGTCCATCCATTCTCGGCATTTCTAAATCAGTTAAAACCAAGCTAACCTGCTCACTCTTTATAACGTCAAGAGCCTGCAACCCATCTTTCGCCATAAGCGGTGTATAACCGGCTTCTTCCACAATATCTGATAAGGCATTCCGTACACTCAGTGAATCTTCCACTATAAGCACATTACCGGTATTCATTTGCGCGGCAGCTCTCGCTGAAGAGGTAGGCAATCCCGCCGCGAGTGCAGCAGATTGTTGCCGCTCCAGTAGGCCTGCCAGATTAAGAACGGTGACAAGCTGACCTTCGCCGAGTGTTGCGACCCCGGTAACGTGACCAAACACGCCAGCAAGATACTTACCTAAGCCTTTCACCACGATTTCACTGTTTGCAAGTACCTCATCAACCACAACAGCAGTATTGCTGGTCATCGATTTCACTATCAGTATCGTTGAGTTAGATTGATCGGCATTCGCAGAACGATCGATTCCTAGCTTATCGGCCAGGTAGACGGCCGGATAGGCCGTGTCACCAAAAAAGAACGTTAACTCTCTTCCCACATACTCCAGGCTGCCCATAGACTGCGTTATGATCTGTTCGAAACTGGAGCTGGGTATGGAGTAGACTTCATTACAAACGGAGACCAGCAGCGCGTGGGTCGTAACCAGTTTCACCGGCACCTCAATGACTACACGACATCCGCCGTGATCATTTTCCATCATTTCCAGATTACCGCCCATTTGACGAACGGCTTCGTTCACGATGTCCATGCCGAAACCACGGCCTGAAATTTCTGTCGCTTCACTGCGTGTTGTCACACCAGGCAAAAAGAGCAAACTCACTAGCTCCGCTTTGTCAGAAGGATCGATAGAATCAATTAAACCTTGTTCAATCGCTTTTTGCTTGATGCCATCGTAGTCAATGCCTTTGCCATCGTCATCACAAATCACTGAAATCTTGCTGCCGTCACTACTGAAACTCAGGCTAATTCTTCCAATTTCAGCTTTTCCGGCAGCGATTCGCTCTTCCCTGGAGTCAATACCGTGATCCACAGCATTACGAAGAATATGCAGCAGTGGGTTCATTAGCTGGTTCAGGGTTTCACTATCAACCAGGGTCTCAGATCCACTGAGCTCCAGCTCCGCTTTCTTGCCGGTAGACCTGGAAGCCTGACGCACACAGCGTTCCAGTCTTGCCGTCAGGCTATCGGCGCTAACGAGTCGCGTATTGGTGACCAAAGACTGGAGTAGTGCATTAACCTGCTTCTGTCCATCCAGCAAAGTTCTGAGAGCGGACGAATTGGACTCTACGTCGCGAACCATTGATTGCATATCGGCAACGGTCTCAATATAGGCGTGCGATGCGGAATGCAACTCACCATATTGATCAAATTCGAGTGAGTCAAAATCAGACGCTGCCTGCTTCGACATTAAATCGGTACGTGCCTTTGCAGCCTGCGCAGTTTGGGTGTCGATCACGTTTTCCAATTCAAACTGACGTTGTCCAATCACTCGGTGTTGTTTACGAATATCGGAAGACTGCCGCATAACTTTGCCAACCTGCGTCTGCATTTGGCCAATGGAAACAGACATTTCACCCACTGCTCTAAACAGTTCGTCAATGACTGAAACCGGCACATTGAGCCGAGTTTCATCTCCGGTGGCGCCGGCTACTGCGGTATTTGACGTCCCGGCGGCAGTTGTTACTGGGGTTAAAACAGGCGCAGCGGGAACCGTGAATGGCGTAGCAGCAATATTCGCTGCCCCTGTGAGACCAGAGGTTTCATGTTTTGCTTCTAACGCGCTCGGTAAGGTGATGTCTTGGTCTTTATATTGGGTCTCTTCAGCGCCCCCGGCTCGATCGCTTAAATTCTCGGGCTCGTCGGTTGCGACTGATTGCTCGCCATCTGAATGATCAGTATCTGTTCGATCCAACGTCTCATCAACAGCGGTGGTGTTAGTGTCATCCGCTTCTTGAGACCGGTCCAGTACCCCCACATCTTGCTTTATTTCCGCAGCAGCGAAAACCTCTGAAGATAAAGTCGGTGGAGATGTAGTGGCGCTCTCCTTTTCGAAGTCTCCTAATCTCTCCTCGTCACATAATCTGGCCCACACCAATACCTCATCCAGCAGCCTTTGAGAGTTATCCGGAAAACTCCCACGATTGGATAAATAGTCGAGCATCGACTCCAATGTATCTGCACTCTCGGACAGCGTTTCATAAAGCGCTTCGGGTGGTTCTACCTTCGCGGTCATCAGATATTCAAGAATATCTTCAACATTATGGGATAAATTCGTAACGCCGTTAACGCCCACCAAGGTCGCCAACCCCTTAATCGTGTGGATCGTGCGTTGACTCGATTTGAGATCAGATTGCAGATCTTTGCTGTTTGGCAGGCTATTGATGTTCTGAGTAAACTGCGCTGCCAGATCTGGCGCTTCCTGCAGGAATGATTGAAATACGTTATCGCTTACTTCCGGGTCGGTAGTGAGAGAAACCGCCTCTTCGGTCGCTGATTCAAGTCTTTCTTCTGTGCTTTGTTGCGATTCCGAAAGATCGAATTCCGCGATCAGTGCAATATACATCTCATCTGCGATGGGTTCAGAAATTCCACCCGGCCAACCCGCAGACTGAAATAGAGACACAATATCCAAGGAGTATTGTTCTCTATCCTGCTCTCCCAAATAGCGCTCAAACAGTCGGGGCCAGGAAGAAAGCGGTTGTTTCACCTCGTCCAGTCCTGAGCCCTCAGACACAGCCGAGACTTTGATTACGCTACTCTGGATAAACTCGGAAGCAAGACCTAAGCCATTGCAACCCATGGTAGTGAATGCTTCAGACAAGCGAGAGACCTGTTCACTATATTCTGTGGCTGCCTCAATACGCTGTTCTTCCGTAGACTCATGGTCAACCATCGTATCTAAATGCACTTTAAGCTCTTCTTCCAGTTCGGAAAGCTCCTCAAGCAGAATCTCCACCACGCCCTGCTCGATCGGCGAACTGAAATTGCGTGATGGCGTATAACTGTTCGGTGCATCAACATCGGAGAGATCAGAGTGACCCAACGTCGCAGCAGTAGCGTCGGTATCATGTTCCCCCGATCGCTCCGCTGCAGAAGATTCTATTGTCGCAGGTTCTGAATCAAAGTCTGATTTTATAGATCGAGCTTCTTCGGAAGACGGCTCAGACGATGGCTCTTCAATCGCTTCTTGTAGTGGTGAAGCGGTTTCTTCAGCAGTCAGTAACCCGGAAGAATCTGCATGCGTTCGCACAATTTCACCATCAAACCCTGCAACCAACAATGTAGGTCGATCATCGCTAGAGTGTGTGTTGACAGTGTCAGGCTCATTCTCGGCTGAACTATCCTCCAAGTTACCATCCGTATTCGCCTCTTCAGCAGCTTTCTCCTTCAACTCAGATGCAGCGTCCTCTGCTTCTATTTCGATGGATTCCTCATCCTTCTCGAGGAATTGAGTGCTTTCTAGTTCCCGCTCTTCGATAGATTCATCTTTCAGATTCACTTCCGGAACTTGCTCTGATACGCATCCATCTGCAGATTCATTCGGCACGCTAGATTCAATCCCCATTGACTCGGGTTTCATATCTTCAACGTTTTTGATTTCCACTTGCTCACTGTGACCATCTTCCTCAGCCAGAAACCGCGCCGCCAAACTTTTCAACTCCTCTTTGTGGTTAGGGGCAAACAACCCAAACAGACTTTCAGGTGCATTGGCATTGCAGAAAAGTGTCTTAAGATCGGTCAACCAATTCGCAAGTTCGCCTGCTTGAGCGGTCGAGATTTCCTCTTCTTGATCGTGAGCGAAGTGGAAAAAATCGGTAGATAATTGCTCACAGAACCGGTCGACTAAATCGCAATTCGCAAACTCACCGGTCATCTTGAGCGTTTCAAAAGCACCAATCGCAACTTGATGTAGTTGACCGGTATTCGATTGCGCATCTTCATCTTCAAACAGTGATCCTTCGCTTACCGGCTCTTCTTCTGATTGCAGAGCATCGGTGAGCGACAATACCGCCATATCGATGGCGTCGACCAGCATTTCTTTTGAATCAGTGTCCATTCAACCCTTCTCTAGACCCGAGTTTAATTGTTGTCGATGCGTGAGTGCTTGTATCAAGCGCTGAGTTTAAATGATTGAACCATGGCTCGAAGCTTGGTTGCGTAATCTACCAGTTTGGTAGTTTCCACCGCCTGTTCTTCTACCGCCCGACCAGTTGCTTCGGTCGACTGCAGCACTTTATTTGCCTGCGACTTCAGCTGCGAGTTCGCTTTTTCCTGGGCTGTTGATTCTTCAGAAATCTTCTGAATAGCCAGGCCAAGTTCTGCTGCATCAGATTGCGCTTTATGCATTTCAACACCAGCCTGTCCCGCTAAATCAGTACCCTCGACCACTCGAGAAATCGTCACGTTCATGGTTGACATCGCTTCGGAGGTTTCTAGTTGAATACTGTCCACCAGAGACGAGATCTCCTGTGTAGATTCCCGCGAACTTTCAGCAAGACGTTGTACTTCATCTGCAACAACCGCGAACCCTTTACCTGCTTCACCCGCACTCGCAGCCTGCATACTGGCGTTTAGGGCAAGTACGTGGGTTCGTTCTGACAGTGTGTTAATGATATCTACGATACCGCTGATTTCCTGTGATCTCTCGGCCAATCGCTTGATGCGTTTTTCTGTTTCAGAAACCGTCTCACGAATCTGCCCCATACCGTCGATATTTCTGGTTACCGTCTGTGCGGTAGCCTCAGTTGATTCTTGTACGTTGCCGGCCAAGCCATTGATTGTTTGCACTAAACCAGCGATTCCCTGCATCGACGTCGACACCGTCTCCAACTGACGCAAGGTATTTTGAATGATAGTCTGTTCGCTTTGTGCCGCTGTCTTTACACTATTGGTATGACTTTGCACCAGATTGGATGAGTCTTCTACTTGTTTCGAAATATTCGAGATTTGCAGGAGCACATCTGAAGTCTCTTCAACCATCAGGTTCAATGCGTCACTGACTGAGCCGGTCACGTCCTCTGCAACCGGTATCTTTACAGTAAGGTCTCTATCAGCTAATTGAGAGGTAGCCTCCATTAAGCTCACTACTGACTCGTTTAGTGCAGTATTGTCTTTTTCTGCTTGTGCCATGGTTTGTACGCGTTCGTCCAACATGGTGTCAAACGCGTTACCGAGGTCTTCCAGCTCATCTCCCGAGGTAAGCTCTGCTCTTGCGGTTAAATCACCCTCGGTAACTTTACCAATGGTGCCCACCAGGGTTTGCAGAGGTCTCGTGATCGATCTCACAAGTAAGGCAGCACCGATACCAATTAACGCCAGCGCACCCAGACCGATTAAACCCGTATTTTTAAGAATGGTATTCCTTACATTTTCCACCGAACGAAATGCTTCTTCTTCGTCAATTTCCGACATCAGCACCCATTTGAGGCCTGGAATATCGAGCGGGGTATAGGCCGATAATACGCGGATATTTCGATAATCCGGAAAGATATCAAACCCAGCATTACCGAGAAGCGCGTCCTTGGTTCCCTTTGTATTCGCCGACTGCAATCCAATACTGGTTCCCCTTGCATTGATACTGGTTAAATTAGGCTCCGCAGCGACACGTAATGCCTCAAGATAGTTCGCCTTATCCTCGATTAAAAAGCGGCTATCGTTTCGCAGCGTGTTGTCGTCTGCAACGATATAGGTTTCTCCAGAGTCCCCCAGTCCAACCTCTTTCCAATTTCCGTTGGATGTCATCAAATCGTTCAGTCGATCAACCGGCGCCTGCATAACCAGCACACCAACTTTCTGACTACCGTCGTAAATAGGTGATGAGAAGAATGCCGCCGGGTCATTATAGGAAGGAAAGTACTCGTCAAAATCAATCACTTGCACCGCGTCTGGCTCTATATCGTTAGGGGCAGAAGCTCTGAATGCATCACCCAAACCAGAGCTTGCGAACGCACCAGAGATCAGGTTAGTCGCGTAGTCGATCTCCTTAAATACGCTATAAACCACATCCCCTTCATTGTTTACGATAAAGATATCGTAGTAACCAAACTCCAGCAGATAACTTCGTACAAATGGGTGATACCGCTCATGGAAAACCGAATATCTCTCGTTGCCCGGCGCACGGGTTAAAAGATCTTTTTGCCCAAGAGGATTGATGTTGTCTGAGATATATAAAGACTGTAATCGTCTTGCGCGCTCGTCCAATCTGTCAAAATAGCTGGATGCGTTCGGATCTTCGCCAACGTTGGTCTCCTGAAATCGATCTGAGAAAACCCCATTGTAATAATCTTGCAGTGATCGATAGTCATTCACTGTGGTAACAGTTTCACCGAGGTTCTGTTCTGATTCAGCACCAATATTCGCAAATTCCCGAGAAAAGTCCTTTGCCGCATTGATAATCATGCGGTTATTCGAGTAGGTCGCCAGCTGGCCTCGTATAGTTTTGAAGTAACTCTCTACCTGCTCTTGACGAGAGTTTCTGATAGAAACCAGCGAGTTTTGACTCAACTCGGTTAGCGACTCTCGTGCCGCTTTTTCCGAAACGGATGCAATCAGATATGCCACCGCGCCTACCGAAATCAGCGATCCAAGCGCTGCCCCCAAAATGATCTTTGTACGAATATTCATTCTTTAAATTCCAATTAAGCTGTTTCCATACGGAAACAAAATTTCTAATTCACTTTGATTTCGACCTGGTCGTTGACCAGAAGTCAGATGTTTTCCGAATTGATATCGCTGGCTTTCGCCAACTCTGCAACTGCACTAAAAAAGCCGTCGATATCCCACATCAACCACAGGCCATCCTGGTTTTTATAGCTTTCCTTCACAAAGGGTTTGATCGAAGCTGGAAGTGGTGGCGTATTCGACAATCTGTCCTTTCTGGACAAACTCACACGCTGGGGCAGGCTGTCTAACTCAATCCCAACCATGAAGTCACCTTCACCGATGAGCGCGACCGCTCTACCACTGCGCTTCTGGCTCATATGTTCAAGAAAGGGGTCGATGGTGAATACCGGTGCTGCAATACCCCTTAGTGTGGTTACGCCTCGAATCCAGCCAGGTGAGCCTGGAAGCTCACAAATCACTGGCGTCAACGCCACTTCCGATCGAACATCAGAAGGAATCAGCAGCCCGATCGCTCCTAATTTTATGGCGTGGTAAACCTCGCTGGCATCCTGGTCAGTCAAATTGACCGCCATTTCCTCGCCAGGTAAAGGCTGTGTATCTTCCCCAGATACTGACGATAGTTCGTCACTCATGTGTTCCCCTTCTATCAATGTAGATTACCCCGTTTTACCTCTGTCGGTGCGAACGCTCTCTTGTTATTTAGTTATAAAGAGAAACCGTTCAGACACCCTCTACAGAGTTCAAAATCTTTTTATCTGCTCCAGAATTTGCTCTTTGGTATAAGGCTTGGTAATCATGTCTCTCGCTCCAAGTTTTTCTCCCCAGATTCGATCAGCAGGCTGTCCTTTCGTCGTGACAAATACAATCGGAATGTCGCTATTGCCCTCTTGGCGCAAAATTTTTCTGCACGCTTTGTATCCATCCACATCATCCATCACAACATCCATAAAAATCAGATCAGGACGTTCTTTCTCGACCATCTCGATTGCTTCCTGACCTGATGACGCAACGTTGACATAGCACCCCGCTTCTTTCACGATTTCCTTCAATTGCATCAATTGCGTTGACGAATCATCAACCACAAGAACCTTGTTTACAGCCATTTATATTTCCCCATAAATCCAAAATAAAATCTGACTAATTGCTAGTCAGACCGAAAAACCCTAAGCGTATACGTAAGCTTCAATCTTTTCCCACAAAACCTGTTTTAATAAGGAGGCCTTTACCGGTTTAGTGAGATAAGCATCACAGCCAGCTAAAATGCCCCGCGCCTTGTTAAATGTTGAAGACTTGCTGGTCAACATCACGACAGGGGTATCTTTGGCAAACTTTTGCTTCTTGATCAGTTTACACGCTTTGTATCCATCCATCTCAGGCATTACGATATCAAGGAAGATCACATCGTATTGCTTGTTACGTACTTTTTGCATCCCATCCACTGCGGTCGCGGCTTCGTCCGCATCAATCCGGGATTTGGATAGGAACTCCTTTAGTTGAGTGCGAACTGAAGCGCTGTCATCAATGATGAGTGCCCTCTTTCGCCAGCTTGAGTTTTGGCCAGAAAATGCTTCGAGAATTTCACTGTCAAAATCATATGGCGCAGCCTTCGCCTCACCACTCGCAGACGATCGCTGCGCAGCTTGCTTGGCCTTTTCCATGACCTCACGGCGATTTTTCTCAAGCTGCAGCTGTTCAACACCTTTGGTATTGACAATTTTATCCAACAGGTTGAGTAATTTGATGCCCAAGCTACTGCGGGGAATCACATACGTATTGGGAGAATGATCCTCTTCGTCGAAGTTGATCAGAATTGCCGGGATAGTTTGTGCGGAATCCTTATGCTTGTTCCACAACCGGACACTGTCCTCGTCCTGGCCGTTCACTATCAGTACATTACACGCTTCAATCGCATCATGATTGTCGTATTTATACTGAATTTCTCGCTTGGTTGATATGCGGCATAAGCCTGACAATATCATCCGGATGTCGGGCGTCAGATTGAAGCCACAAAGCTGAACGTTCATATTAAAGTATCGATTAAGATTAAAAAACTAACAAACCGCCGCCGATTAGAATTCAATTTCTGTTCGAACGCATTCGGCGTTTAAATTTTTACACTCTTTCCTGACCTCAATATTTTTATTATTATGGATATGTATTTTTATTTTTAAGAATCAATGCATACATTAATTCTGAAGCTGAATATACAAGCGGAGTACCCGATCACAAAATATTTCAGACGAAAGGCACTGGATCGTCGCTGAACTGCACTAATTTGATCAATATTAGTCAAGAGTCGCACTAAAAGGACGCAACTGTCGTTTACTGACAAGTTTTTTGCCCGCAAATCGATGCTTTAATCGGCAAAAAACACTAACGGGACGATTTTTCAGAGATTTATTTGCTATAACTGCAGTATTTTTCCCATTTCTCCCCAATAATTTTGGTTTAGCCTTTTAGATTAGACATTTCTATACTCGTACACAGTCGGTTTTGCTTCAAATGGGGGATAAACACAGGACTACCAACCGTTTGCGCAGTCTTCTTAGAGTTATTGATCCGAGTTCTAAGCGTCGAAATGGATTCGGGGACGAGAAAATGTCGACCTGAGCCTAAGTTACGGGAGCTTCCCACTGAATCAGTTATTGATTATCAGCGAAGCTTTCACCCGGCCAATTCTAAAATCTCATCGCACTTGAGATCATCAATAAATGAAACCTGGAACACACTTCAGCGCGATGAGTTTGGACTGAGATCACGAGTTTCACGGTCGCGATGCAAGCAAAGCTGTCAACTATCAGATGGCAACCGGTGTCTCTGAATTGCGATCCAATCTTGCAAATGAGCAGGCACACTGGCTATCAATCGATCGCTTGTTCCGAGGATCATTGTCTTTTGCCGAGTGAACAAATTTGTGATGTTTTCTTTTCTCCTCAGTAGATGTAAAGCCAGCGCTCAATCGTTATCCCTCGTGATTACGATTTCGTAACAATCAATGATTCGCAGGCGCTTAGACGAATTTCCGCTGCGAATCTGTCTCATTCGAAGATAACCATGTCGCACATACAAATCGTTTGGACTTTTGCAGACACACTATTGGACTACCCTCCCTGTAGGTCGAGTTCAAATTTGTTATAGTGAGGAGGTTACATATTAATATGTACACACAAAGCAAGTTGCAGCGATCTAGCACCATACTATCAGCCGATCTGTTGGAATGACGCCGGCCTCTGCAAACCTGCTCAACGGAGAAATCGATCTAACTACATGTTCCAAATAATACGAGGATAAAACATGAAAAAAATAAGTAAAAAACTCACTGCACCTTTAGTCGCTGCGACGCTGGGTTTCGGTGGTGTTGCCCAGGCTGCTGATATGGTTATCGGTGTGCCAAACTGGCCTTCTGTGGCGGTAACAGCTGAAGTTCTTAAGGTAGTTTTGGAAGACAATCTTGGTCTTGAAGTAGAGCTGCAAAATGGTACTAATCCCGTCGTATTCGAGGCGATGGACTCTGGCAGTATGCATGTACATCCGGAAGTTTGGTTACCTAACCAGTCCAATCTCAATAACACCTATGTGAAAGAAAAAGGGTCTGTTGTCATGAATCCCAATGGTGTAGCTGCTTTCCAAGGTATGTGCGTAACCAAAGGCACTGCTGATCGTACCGGAATCAAAAAGCTGTCTGATTTGACCAACCCCGATATGGCCGCCAACTTTGATACCGATGGCGATGGCCTAGGTGAAATCTGGATCGGCGCACCAGGTTGGGCATCAACCAACGTCGAGAAAATTCGTGCTAAGAGCTACGGTTATGCCGAAACCATGAATCTGAAGGAAATGGATGAAACTCTGGCTCTAGCGGAAGTGGATAACGCGGTTGCCCAGGATCAGGACATTGTTTTCTTTTGCTACACCCCGCATCACATGTTTGCATTGCATGAGTTGGTGATTCTGGAAGAGCCTAAGTACGATGCCGCCAAATGGAACGTCATCCAACCCACCGACGATCCAGAGTGGCTTGAAAAGTCGGAAGCAGGTGTCGCATGGGATCTCGCTTATTTGCATATCCATTATGCGTCAGCCCTGGAAACAGAGTTACCGGAAGCAGCAGCAGTACTCTCCAAAGTAAAGCTGGATACCGACACCGTATCCAAAATGACGTTTGCGCTGGTGGTAGAAAAACAGGATCCAGCCGAATTCGCCCGTAACTGGGTAGCGGAGAACCAGGATACTGTCGAGAATTGGCTTAAGTAATTGAGCTACGCTTCGCATCGTCACATGCGTTTCGACAAAGAGTGACCAGGGGCGGCATCGTGAACCTACGACGCCGCCCTTATTTTTTGCTGGGGCGAATATCGGGAAACACAGAAACCACTTTGAGCCCTGCTAGTCGCACCTGAAAAAAGTGCGCACCTAAACCCAGCAACGAAAAGAATAACGAAAACCCGCAAGGGAGGAGATCGACTTGAGCGAACCCGTCATAAAACTAGAAGATGTGTGGAAAATCTTTGGTGACCGCTCCGCGGAAGCCATGGAAGCCGTCAAAAAAGACGGCCTGACCAAACCCGAAGTCCTGGAAAAATTCGGCTGCGTTGTTGGCGTAGCAGAGACGTCTTTCGAGGTTACCAAAGGAGAGATATTTTGCGTCATGGGGCTGTCCGGTTCGGGCAAGTCCACCATGGTACGACACCTTAACCGTTTACTGGAGCCCACAGCTGGCAATATCAATGTGCTTGGCAAAGATGTAATGGGTTTAAACGAAAATGACCTGCGAGAAATGCGCGCCGCCCATATTGGAATGGTATTCCAGCATATGGCGCTATTCCCGCATCGAACGGTACGCGATAACGTCGCTTTTCCGTTACAGGTACAAGGCTACCCTAAAAACAAGCGATGGGAAGAATCCCAACGCTGCTTGAGTCTGGTGAATCTGGACGGCTACGAAGATCGTTTTCCCAGCGAGTTATCTGGTGGCATGCAGCAGCGTGTCGGTCTCGCCAGAGCATTGGCATCGGATCCAGAAGTTTTGCTCATGGACGAACCCTTTTCGGCGCTGGACCCACTTATTCGCCGTCAACTTCAAGAGCAGTTCATGGCGTTATCCGCCGACCTCGGTAAAACTACGGTATTTATTACCCACGATCTCGATGAGGCAATTCGAATAGGTAACCGCATTGCCATCATGAAAGATGGGTATATCGTGCAGATCGGAACCCCAGAAGAAATAGTGACCAACCCGATAGACGAATATGTCAGTGATTTCGTCGAGGGTATCTCGACACTGAAATTAATTTTTGCCCACACCATCATGGACAAAATTGAAGAATATCAACCGCAGTATGGCGACGATTTGTCCGTTGCCCCCAGAGTATCTGAAGATACGGACTTAAGCGGTCTCATCGATATTTCCACCACCACCGACCAACCGATTGTGATTCAAAATAGCGACGGGCGAGATGTGGGTGTGGTGAACAAAACCACACTTCTCAAAGGTATTAAAGGAGGAGACAACTAATGCAAGAAACAGGTATTAACGCTGGACCAAGCAGTCTCAGCAGTTCAATTGGTGATTTCGTCCAGCAAAATGATGAGTATTACAAAAAAGAGTTTGGCAAAATTCAATCCGCCACTAAGTTCCCATGGACCTGGAATACCATGGCCGCTGTGGCCGGCCCGTTTTGGGCTGCTGCACGCGGTCTATGGGGGCAGTTCTGGACCTTTCTGGTACTCGAGCTAATAGCGCTTGTTCAAATTGGTAGAGGGCTATGGGGAGACCTGGGTGCTGCAAAACTCGCTCGAGCTGATCGGCTTAACGTTCGCTGGAAAGAGCTTTATGAACGTGGCCAGGCTGCCTTGCAGGCGGGAGACGAAGGTGCGCAAAATCTCATTGAAACCGCTGGCAACCTCAAAAATGCGGCAGCAAGAGCGACTTCGGAGGCTCAAGCCTTGTCTGCTGAGGCCTCCGGCATACTGATCACCGGGTTAATCTTGTTGCTGTTTTTCAAAGTAATTCAGGGCTTTTGGTCCAATTTGCGCTATGAAAAGCAGTATCTGAACTGGCGGGCACAACCCAACACCACGCCATCTGGATTTAACTCATCCTGGATTGGTTACGGCGTTCTACTATGGTTGGCCATTGTTCCGCTCACGCTCTATCGCTTCACGTTTACTAAGCCCGCGGAGTGGATCATGGCATTTCCCATTAAGAAGCAGTTTTTCACACCGACTGCTAACTGGATGGATGGCGGCTTCAATTGGCTGTCAAAACATGGCGCTGGGGCATTTAATAGTATTGTGGAATCGATACGGAGTATTCTCGATGGATTGGAAACGATATTCGTAGATACTCCCTGGCCTGTGGTGATGGTGGTAATACTGGTCACGGCCTGGAGACTCGCGGGCCCGAGAGTGGCCGTATTTACTGCTGCTTGTCTCGCCTATCTTGCCCTCTTTGGACTGTGGGAGACCAGTATGCAAACCGTTGCGCTACTGGGAGCGGCGGCATTCCTCTGCCTCGTTTTTGGGATTCCATTGGGTATCTGGTTTGGCAAGAGCAAACGTGCCTACAACGCTGCGCTACCGATTCTGGATTTTATGCAGACGATGCCCGCCTTCGTTTACCTGATTCCCATCATTGCGTTCTTTGGTACCGGTAAACCACCAGGTGTTTTGTCCACAATCATTTTTGGGATGCCTCCTGTCATTCGATTGACCGCACTGGGTATGCGTAGCGTACCTGAAAATACCAAGGAGGCCGCCCGAGCATTCGGATGCACCAAGTTCACCCTCTTAAAAGATGTGGAGATCCCATTGGCAATGCCGTCAATCATGACCGGGATCAATCAGACTATTCTGATGTGCCTGTCTATGGTGGTAATCGCATCGCTGATTGGCGCTGGTGGGCTTGGCAAAAACGTACTGGAAGCGCTGCAATATGCGGCTAAAGGCCAGGGTATGCTTGCTGGGCTCGCAATATTGTTTTGCGCTATGGTAATTGACCGAATTATTCAAGGTCACTACGCCAGATCAACGGCGAAGCAGTAAACCCAAGAGAGCCCGGTATCTTAGTTGCCGGGCTCTCTAACCATAATTAGTGCGGGTGAGTTCTATCTAGCGCTACCAAACACAGTTAACTAATTGGCGCTCTCCCGGGCGTCATGTATTCGAGGAAGAAACCGTGTCCGATTATCCAACACTGAATGAAATGGGGATTAATAACCCCGGTGAAATCGATAGATACTCCCACCAGACGGTAGGAAACGTCGATGTGCTCCGGGTCGTCTATAAACGAAAGAAAGGATCTCTACTTGCGTCGAGCAGGCGCTATCGCTTCAATCGTAATGAGGAATTGCTACTCGCTGACAGCGACGCGCGAGGTGCACAGGTACGGCAAAATATTTCTCCAACACTACGCAAAGCAATTTCTGAACTGGATGTATTGGTGAATCAAAGAACCAATAAGCCCTCACCCCATGAAATTATTAGAGATGAACTCAAGCGAATGAAAGAGGACAACGAAGCGCGCTATGCGTACATTGAATCATTACTCAAAGAGCTAGACTAATCTCCTTCTATTGAAGACGGTCAACATCACCCCGACCGGGGAAGCATTCACGCATTCTTAGAAACGCTTCCGAAGAAAAAGTAATCATAGAGTACATAAGTTTGTAATCAATACAGCGTCGGAAACGAAGCGATGAAAATCCCCATCGCTTCAGCTGCTCTCCAGCAAAAACCCTTTTACAACAGCGTTAAACAATGTCTCTTTCTCCAGGTGAGCGTTGTGCGCACACCCAGGTAATACTGATAGCTGAGCGTTAGGTATTGAATCCCACAGCTGTTCGATTTGCTGCCAGTTGTACGACTTATCCTGGTCTCCCCAAACAATCAAGGTCGGGGTATCAATCGCGTTTAATCTGGATACGGAAGACCAGTGCTCCCAGGCCTCATAACCGGCCAGCATTGCTGATACAGAGGATTGCTTAGCCATATCAATCCCTGCCAGATAACTCGGGTCGTTTTCACCCTTCATAAACCAGCTAGCGACCGTTTTGGTAATGGTTGATTCTGCCCCTTCCTGCAGTACGCGTTGTCGGCTTGCTTCAATGGTTTCAAATCGACCGGGTATCACTCCGTTAGGACCAGTTCCAAACAAAATCAATTTCTCCAGTTTCTCCGGAGATTTGAGCGCAACCTCTTGGGCAATCATGCCTCCCATAGAATGTCCGAGCATGGAAAATCGATGAATCTCCAGTTCATCTACTAGCTCGAGCACGAAATCAGCAAAGTCTTCGATACGATTGATTACACCTCCTTCTGTATTATCGGCATATCCCGGTAAGTTGGTGGCGATCACGTCGAACGAATCGCTTAAACAACTAGCCAAAGAACCCCAGTATTCAGCGCCACTCAAAAACCCGTGCTGCAAAATAACGCTAGGACCTGTACCTTGACGCATGTATTTCATGAAACTATTGGTTGAGAATTGTTGGTTATGAGGGTCGGTTTTCAGAAAGAATCAATACGGCTAAAGGTTCCCTAGTCGCACGAAAAGAATAAATCAGGACGGCGACACGAATCAATTTTCCTCACCGTTATCGTTGTTTGTTGGCTGGGCATTGAGCGCTAGATAGAGCGCCAACACAAGTATACCGATTGCCAACCAGACGTAATAGGGATGGCGCTCGGAGAATAACAGTACTCCCCACCCTACTCCCGCGGCGAGCGACACAAAAGTACCGAACGACACGAACACAGCGCCGGTCGACTTAATCAATCGAAAGTACAGGAGGGTTTCAACCACACCCGCAAGTACAAACACCAACAGTGGCCAGACAGTAGATGTTTCGATCGCGTTGAGATTGAGTGTATCTATCTGGGATATAAATACAGGGAAAACTAGTAGCGCACCAAAGATCGCCTCTCCGGCAATAAGTTGAACAGAAGACATATCGTCTGGCCAGCGCACATCAACATAGATCGGCTCAATTCCATAAACTAAGGGAACGCCTAATGCCATCATTATCCAAAACGCAGCACCCTGACTCGGTAGCTGTAGCTCTGGCAGAAGAATGATACAAACCGAACAAACTCCAAGAACTACTGCCATTCTGCGCTTCGGCGAAACCATCTCGGTACGAAAGACCAAAGCAATACCAATCGTCACCACAGGTGCCAGGCTCGCAATGAATGCGAGCAAACCCACACTGATATGTGCTGCCACAAATAGCGTAATACCAAGCGGAAACACATATCCGAGCAATGCGATGACAACAAAAAATCGACTCCAGCGCCAAGAGAGGTGAAGACTCTCCCCTCTCAACAATATGAACACACCGAAGACTATTGAAAGAACAGTGAGGGTAATCATCAAAAGATTAATCTCACCAGCGCCGCTGAGTGCGGCAAATTTCAGCATGGAAAATTGGAGCCCCCACATTGCACCCATAATCAACAACGCAATGAATGAAAATAGCGTTGGCACATTTTTGATTTTAGATACTCTTTGCATCAGCTCGGATATGTTGGCATAAGTGCAGTTACAGAGGCGCAGATAGCGGGGAACGACTGGGACGGGGCCATCCTCTGTAAGGCAACCCATGAAAGTCACTCGTTAGCGAAAACCATTGTATCGATTTTTAAGAAGTAGCTGGCGTATTCTCCTTAACTCCAACCAATCATGAATTTTGCGATAGCTATCAGACCGATAGACTCATCATCGTGTTTTTTACAAGGAGAAGCGTTATCTCCTTGCCGGAGGGAGCACAAAGCTTTGCTAGCTTGAATGGATTGGCCGATAATGGGTATATAATTGGTTATATTGTACTGGCCATTCAGGGTCATCCGGAACAGTCTGGCAGAGCGAATCGCCATTCCCTTGAATCGGGAATTGAGGCGTTATTGTCTATTGTTTCAGATCATGCATAGTTGTTATGAAGTACTGGAGAACCAGATAACGCGATTTGGGCTACTTGGTCTGCGCAGTTTTATAAAAAGAGCTTTGTTCACGGGTAATAGGGTTCGATTTTGGACGCGACGTGAAATAACAAAGAAAGTGTCACCGGAGGAAGGAGTTGGAAAAGTTGATCATTACCGTTACTTGTGGAAAGCGCTCCGTAGTTGGGTGCAAGCCGACCTCAACCTGCGCCCATTCTCTGCAGATGAAGCAAGCAAGTCCGAGCGATGGATTTCGGAGTGACATCCCATACCCTATCGCAAGCATGCAGGCAAACTTCGGCTTCCCTCGCTTCATCTCCTCGTGACTGCAACGTCAAAAAATACAGCGCTGATTGTTGACTCAGCCTGCGACCTTCCAGTTGAACTGATCGAAGAACGAGGTATTTTCGTACTCCCGATTGAATTTGAAGTAAAGGGAAAGCAGTTTCGTGATCGGCGCGTTCCGGGAATGGCGACCGCATTTAACGAACAAGAAGATCTCGACCCAAACGAAATCACTCGAACCCAGCCAACAAGCACCGATACTATCCAGAATTTCATCATAGACAATGTTCTAGAAGAATTTGAATACGCGATCATCCTGTGCATTTCGAGTACAAGAAGCGGCATCTACGCCAATGCGGCGGAAGCGCTGAAATCACTGCCGTTGATTGTCACTGTGGACAGCGTAACGCCTAATAAACTGCAAACTGCCATCGCCATCGACACTAGAGCGGTGTTTAGTGGTGAAGCATTGCTAGCGAATTATGCGAGCAACCTACTCAAACTCTCGAGTGAGCATGGAGGAATTGAGTTTTCCGAGCTGGTTGATCTTATTAAAGCGCAGATTCCTATTCTACATACCTATGTCGTGCCTAATGACCTGGCTTATTTAAAAAACCGTGGAAGGCTTCGAAACGAAAAGAGTGTCGGCACCGTTGACTACCTAGTTGGTCGAATATTGGGGCTTAGACCGGTCATTCATTGGGAGCGCGCTACTTCAAAGAAAGAGAAAGTCTGCAGAAGTTTTAACAGCGCATTCACTGAAATTTGTCGAACCGCTTGTAATGCAATTGATCAGGGACTGGGAACCAGAACCATCGCGGTCAGCTACTCGGGAGACACAGAAGCATTCAGCCTGACTAAAGCTTATTTGGAGCTGGAAAAACATGCCGAGTCGAATAGTGTAGAAATCATACTCTCGAGAATGAGCATCACCGCGAGTATTTACATGGGACCAAATGCCGTCTCACTCTCGTTTACAACTAGCAGCGAATAGCTAGTTTTTTGCTTTATTTGCTTTTTTTGCACTAGCTATCGATTTTAATGCCCTACTCAAAGCGCTATCGGCACTTCAACTAAATCGTGACCAACTACTAACAAAGATATTAACCAATATCCGTGAGAATGATTGTCTCCCGGTTATTGGAGTTAAGCGCTCCTCCATGTATCAGAGTTTTGTCGATAGCGGGATGGGCATGTATTGTTATTCCAACGGTATATCTTTTCTTTTTGGTCTCATTCTTCGGCACCATATGATTCAAGTTATTGGGAAACAAGTGCATTGAACCCACCTCGTTTTCAATATTAAATATATTCTCTGGATCCACCGAATAGTAAATACCCGGGGTTTTCGGACCGCCTAGAAATATATTTGCCGAAAAGGAATGACCATTTTTACCGGCATGGCTATGCCATTTGATTCCCTGCCCCTTACGATAAACGTTGACCCATGATTGCACCGCAATGGGAAATTCAAGTTCTGGAAAAACTGACTTGATACAGGTGATCAGTCTATGAATATACTGGGAATTATCATAGAAGAAGTTGTACCTCGAATGGTGCCGTTGCGTAATTGGAATTACGCTACCCTTCTGGCCCTTGGGACTCTGATTAGAGCTACTCTTTAACTTTTCAAATTCACGCTCTTTCTCATCGCAATACTCTTTGAGTTGCTCACACTCCTGTTCAGAAAAAAACTTGTAACCTTTTACCAGCTCCACCTACATTGGCCTCTTATTGTGTTGAATTAATTTTTGACCAAACAGATTTTTTAACAAAAATATTGCATAGCTAAAATCTCTGTCGATTAATCTCAGGGCACAGGGAAAAATAGTGTTCACCCTGCATACCGTTTTGTTCGAATGCCCCGATTCATCTGCCTGGTCTGCTTAGGTCAAAGTTTATCAATCTGATACAAGGATACCAACAGATAAACGACGCTGCCGTCTATGGGGATTGGGGCATCTGATTAAAACTCTGATTGCCTGTTTCAGCAGTGTACGGAGTTCTATTTCAACAATGGACCGATAGGATTGGCTCTTATCGCATCGATCATAGGTTGCATTCGATACGCGACAATAATACCGGCATTCTCAGCAACATATCGAGTGACAATCTGCTCTTTCTGCTGCGTAGAGACATTGCTCTGGCTCACGGAATCGATAACCTCTAGCAACTGAGATTTATAGGCTGAAACTACGCCAGCGACGCCAATTTCCTCCTTTCCTGCTTTTTTGCTTAAATCACCGACGATAATCGGCCCTCCGGAGAAACCGGGATTGTTATGGCCATCGAGATAAAACACCTGGTTCTCGCCTCCTAAGGAAGAAACAATCGAGCGTTTGATAAATGGATAAGTGGTAGGGATTCTGAGCGGGAAACTTGCCCCATCAATTTTTCTTTTCAAGGTAAAATCAGAAGCTAGTCCATAGGGAAATCCGAGAAAATAAGCTTCCTGGCCGAGATATAAGCCAGCGTTTGGTTGAATCTGGGCTGGCTGAAAATAAGCTTCTTTCAACGCTAATGCCGCGATGTCTATTTGCTGGTTACTCAAAAAGATTGGTTTAGCGTCAACCGTATACCATTCCTGATTAATTCTTATATTAAGGTTATCTCCTGCTTGAAAGCCATCAATGACATGTCGCGCGGTAATCAAGTATTGCCGCTTGTCGATTTCAATGGAAAAGCCAGTCGCCAGATTCCCTCTATACTCGATTTGATAGGTCGACTCATATGCCCCGCCTGGAGGTATGCCGCGAGTAAGGCTTAAATTGTCTTCTGCTACGAGTGCAAAAGATACTGAGAATAAAAGCATGGTCGCAAAGACCAGACTCAATTTCGTTCTATTATTTTTGTGCATTTGTCATTTTCAATGAAGCCAACCTAAAACTAGTGTCGATGTGGCCGATAAAATCAGTCGAAAACTGCCACAGTAATTCGGTCAAAGGAAAATGTCAGTAACTTGTGTCACACTCTTGCACTACGTTGCTTTGGATATAGAGGCTCCTAACCAGGAATATTGCGAAACATGATAGAGAATATCTAAAACATACTGCAATGTTGGTGCAGCGTAAAACTATCCGTCCAGTCTATACGTAGATCGATAAAACAATGTCTCCTATTCAATCCTCATGCCGATTCACATATCTAACGAATTCAGTCGACTAAAAAAGATCATCATCGGCTGCGGTTCGCCGTACCAACGCGACAAAGAGAAAGTGGCAAGAGAAATGCATCAGTTTCCTTTGATACCTCAAACCGCTTGGCGTGAACAGGTACTCGCATTATCCTATCCACCAGAAGAACAGCTGATTCAGGAATTTAAGAACTACGTCGAAATTCTGCAGCGAAATCAAATTCTAGTATTACGACCCGACACACAAGCCGCTTACTCCTTTGACTATACCTGCCCACGCGACATCGGGTTTGTAATTGGCGACCTATTCTTCGCTTCCAATATGGCAGTTCCCAGCCGCTCCGAAGAAATCAAAACCATCGAATATCACTTAGCCGACATCGAGGCCGATAAAATAGTGCGCTTTACCGATGATGCAATTATTGAAGGTGGTGACGTTGTTCAACTAGATCATAAAACTGTACTGGTAGGCATCAATCAACGAACCAATCGAATTGGATTTGAGCAGTTACGAGATTATCTTGAGCCTTTGGGATACCACACTGTGCCAGTAGAACATCAACAGCTTCACCTGGATTGTTGTCTCAATCCGCTCGGACTAGGACACCTATTGATACATCCCGATAGCTTGAAGAAAAACGGGGAAGACGTCTGGAAAATACTGAATCCATACTCCTGGATTACGGTAGAAGATGAAGAAAGGGAACATCTGGCAACAAATATCCTCTCTATCGACGTTGATCGGCTAATTGTGAGAAGTGGTCCCCATTGCCAAAAGACCAACAAGGCACTCGACGCGGCGGGATATCAGCTGTTCCCGGTTTCTTTTGATGGCACCCCTGCAACCGGTGGCTCTTTTCGATGCGCTTCTCTAGCGCTATCGAGGAAGTAGTTGAAGGGTAAATGGTGGGTTTTTGACAGTGGTACCTAGCGGTACTACTCTACGATTCCGCGCGGAACGAGATTTTGCTCATCATATAAACAAGCTTTTTCTACTTTTGCATTGACGATCTCTCCCAACACCCGGACCTCTAGCTCCGTATTCACTGAAGCACATTCTGGGGAAATATAGGCCATCGCGAGATTTTGATTGATACGATAACCCCATGACGCCGAAGTGATAGATCCCACGGGTCGGCCTTTCTGGAATAGCCCCTCTCCAGGATACGCAGGCGCAGCGGTAGTAGATAGCGACAGCAACACACGCTTCTTTCTGTCACCGTTTTCGATTTGTCGAAGCAAGCCCTGCTTCCCGATAAAGTTTTTCGATAGGTTCACGAATTGAATCAATCCCGCTTCAATCGGATTAAATTCTGAAATAAAGTCCGTCTTCCAGTGACCATACCCCTTCTCCAGGCGCATTGAATCAATCGCGTACATTCCAAAATGAGTAAGTTCCAGGCCCGTACCGGCGTTCAAAATCAGCTGATAAGCAGCGTTGGCCTGAGCATTGGGTATGTGCAGTTCAAAGGCCTGTTCACCCGAATAACTAATCGCAACGCACAACGCTTCGACGTGGCCTAAGTAACAACTCCTGGCAGTAAGCCACGGAAAATCGTCTTGTGTCCACTGGCTCCGAGGCGATACAGACGCCAGTAGCTTTCTCGCATTTGGTCCAGCGATCACTAGTGTCGTCTGTGTATTGGTATAACTCTCAATCACAATGTTGGTATTGGCTGGTAGATGCTCCATCAACCAATCCATGTCATGAAATTCGGCGATCGCAGCAGAACCGAAAAAAACACTGCCATCCGCTAATGGGATGATCGTCGCTTCTGACGAAATATTTCCTTTGTCCGTGAGGAAGTAGCATAAGCTCACCTTCCCGGTTGTTCGGGACACGTTAGAGCAAGTCAAACTCGCCAGCCAGTCCAATGCACCGGTCCCCCGGATGCGAAAATGGTTAAATCCTGATATCTCGGCAATTCCGACATTCCTTGTTACATTATCCACTTCACAACCCACCACGGCGTGCCAGTTCTGAAATTGATAACCGTAGCTTTCCACAAAATCAGGACTTGGTTTGTAAAAGCTTGCCCTTTCCCATCCATTGACAACGCCGAACTCTGCACCCCGCTCAGCTAACGCATTGTAGAGAGGTGAACACTTTGCAGGCCGCCCCGCCGGACGATGCTCATGGGGTAAATGCCATTGAAACTCATGACGATAGTCTTCGATAGCCTTCAGTGCCGTGTACTCAGTATTGGCGAAGCTGGTCACTCTTCGTGGATCAAGCTGCCAGCAGTCCCATTCCGTTTCACCATGAACCATCATTTGCGCCAGCATCTTTCCATAGCCACCTCCCTCGCCAATACCTACCCTTAATCCGTTCATAGACCAGCAGTTTCTGAGTCCTGGCTGTTTGCCCACCAATGGTCCGGCGTCTGCGGCGTAGGAAATAGGTCCGTTGATCACAGATTTGATTCCCGCCTTCTTCAAACAAGGAAGACGATCAAATATCGGTTCCATCTTAGGTAGAAGGCGATCCAGGTCATTCTGGCATAAGGCATTGACAAAATCGGGATCGATTCCATTCATCCCAAATGTTTTGCAATCATGCTCATAAATCCCGACAAGGAGCCCTTTCTTTTCCTGCCTCATGTAAAACGTATCTCTGGGACATCGAACCATTGGCACTCGATCATCCCGATCACGGAGATCTGGAATATCTTCAGTGATAAAATACATATGCTCCATCGCAACAACCGGGTATTGCAGGTTCATCATCGCGCCGATTTCGTTCACCCTATATCCTGCGGCAACAATCAGGTGTTCGGCCGTGATCGTTCCATGGGAGGTTGTAACCAACCATTCCCCGCTTGGCTTTTGGTTTAATCCTGTTACCGGCGTATTTCTATGAATCTGCGCCCCCGCTTTGCGAGATCTGGACGCTAGCGCCTGACACAATTGTGCCGGATCAATATCTCCATCTCTGTCATCCCAGAGCGCACCTAGCACACCATTAATGTTTAACAGTGGCTGCCGGCGTTTCGTTTCCGCTGCACTGATCAATTCAAACTGTAAATCGAGGCCTTTGGCAATCGATAAAATATGATGCACTTCATCAACGTGTGTTTGATTCGTCAACAGGCGGAGACCACCCGTACCGTAGTGATAGTTAATCGGGTACGCAGGATCCGCCGCCAGCTCTTTGTAGAGATTGATCGTATAGTCTCTCAACAACAACAGAAGCTGGTTAAAAGCGATACCAGGGCATTGTGCCGCTGAATGCCAGGTGGTTCCCGAAGTGAGCTCGTTGCGCTCAAGCAAAACGACATCTGTCCAACCTTCCTGGGTGAGATGATACAGTGCTGATAACCCACCAATCCCTCCACCAATGATGACGACTCTTGCCTGTGATTTCATTGTTGGCCTCAATTTCTCCTGCTGTCTAGTAAGGAATTCAATCAAAGCCAGTTCGACGCAGTAATAGGAGAATCATCTCCAACCTCCTTTATTAGTAAAGCCGACAAACACTCGTCAATGCTTGACGGCATGACACATGTTAAATATATTGCATTAAATAACTCAATGTTATTCATAAACTAAACTAAAGCTATATCTATGCGAATCTATCCAGATTCGTCCACTATTTACCGAGGAGATTCACCGTGAAAAAGATTGCACTTACCGCAGCAACCGCTGCATTAATGTTGTCAACGACATCTGTCTATGCAGCCGAATGCACCAATGATACCTGGAATAAAGTGATGAAACGCGGCAAGGTCGTGGTAGGAGTCAAAGCCGATTACAAACCATGGGGTTATCGTGATAGCGATGGCAATATCGTTGGTATGGAAATCGACATGGCGCAAATGGCCGCAGATGCGATGGGCGTCGAGATGGAAGTCGTTGCGGTGCAGTCATCGAATCGTATGCAGTTTCTTGAGAATGGCAAGATTGATTTAATGATTGCCACCATGTCCGATCGACCAGACCGCCGCAAGATTGTCGGTATCACCCAACCAAACTATTACACTTCTGGAACCAATGTCATGTCTCCAAAAGCGGTTGGCGTCTCCAAATGGGAAGACCTCAATGGCAAACCGGTCTGTGGCAAACAAGGTGCGTTCTACAATAAAGTTGTTTCAGAACGTTACGGCGCCGAAATTATTGCATTCACTGGAAACGCTGAAGCCAAACAGGCTTTACGAGATAAGAAGTGTATTGCCTGGGTTTATGATGATTCTTCTATCATGTCAGATCTGTCGTCTGGGAACTATGATGATTACGAGATGCCACTCAATAGTGAGGACGACAATCCTTGGGGCCTGGCGGTTCCGCTTGCGGAAAAGGACTGCATTTTTGGCAACTTTATGTCCGGTTTAACTTTTAATATGCATCAGTCAGGCAAGATGATCGAACTTGAGAAAAAATGGGGCATTCAACCGACGCAATACCTGGTTGATCAGAAGTCACGATTCTCTGACTGGATCGAATAAGCCTTCCCCCGATAAAAACACGCACCTGTCAGATAGTTTCTGTCAGGTGCGTTTTTATCATCTACAATAAATGAACGCCTTCCAACAGTATTTCTTCGATCTAGCGCAGGAATACCCAAGATGGAATTTCATTTTCTTCTATGACCCGGTTCAAACCCAGCGGGTGATAGATGGTTTGATCATGACCGTACAACTATCGGTCATATGCGTCATACTGAGCGTTATTATTGGCATTCTGGGCGCCTGGTTACAGGGAGCACCATCCAAAATAGTTCGAATGATTGTGCAGGGTTATATCCAGTTTTTCAGGAACACCCCGCCCTTAGTCCAACTTCTTTTCTTTTACTTTGCTTTAGGGCAGTTCACCCCAACCTATTCTCCCGATGGGTGGCTGGAAGTGCCCATCATTTCAAATGTCGGTTGGGCAATTATTTCTCTTTCTTTTTTCGCCGGTGCGTTCAACGTGGAAATTTTTCGAGCTGGCGTTGAGGCGGTTCCTGAATCCACACAGGAGGCAGCAGAAGCGCTCTGTATGAACCGCTCCCAGGTCTTCCGCTACGTCGTATTTCCGTTGGCTTTTCGCGTGAGCCTTCCCGCTCTCAATAACAACCTGGTTAATCTCGTCAAAACTACAACACAAGCGCTGGCAATTGCGGTCCCAGAGTTGCTGTATCAGATGATCAGTATTTATAACGATTATTCAACCGCACAGTATGCCTGCATGCTAGTGTTATTCATCGCCTATATTGTGCTTGTTGGCATTTTGGTCATGGGCATGAATCACTGGGAACGTCGAATCAAGGTACCGGGGTATGGCCATTAAAATCAAACAAGGCCAAACTGATTTACCGGTATTAAAACCGTTTAATTACAGTCCTGCCGGTCGCCCCGGCGATTTACAATTCAGTCGCTGGATGGCTGAGCTACCGCTATCGGCATTTTTCCTGTTTGCAGGCGTAGTTTGCCTGTGGCCGATGATTGCCGCTGCGCAATCTAACTACACCACCGGCCAGGCGTTTGAAGCACTCTGGCGGTGGATGCCTTTTCTTCTAAGCAAAGGTTTCCTGTTAAACGTCATCGTCAGCTTCTTAACCATGCTGATTGGCACCATCGCAGGCGTATTGTTAGGATTAGGACAAATATCACCACGTGCATGGCTGAGCAAACCAAGCTGGTTTTTCACACAGCTCTTTCGAAATTCGCCATGGCTGGTGCTATTGTTTATCGTTATGCTCGCCTTTCCCTTCGAAATCCAAATCGGCGATACCATTATTCCTATTCCAGACTGGATGAAGGCAGTTTTTGGTTTATCTCTGCCAATCATGGCAAACATCTCTGAGGTTGTCCGAGGTGGAGTGCAGTCAGTACCGACCGGCCAATGGGAGGCTGCTGAATCCCTAGCGTATACACGATCACAGACCTTATGGATGATCATATTGCCACAGTGTTTTAAACGCATGATTCCACCATGGATGAATTGGTACGCGATTCTCACCATGGCAACACCCCTTATCTCTCTTCTAGGTGTTGAAGAAATCATTACGTTATCTCGACAGGCAATGGAATCGGAAGATAATCACCCGGAACTCCTGATGCCCTTCTTCGGGTTTGCGCTGTTTATTTTCTTCGTGTATTGCTATCCCATCGCGCGCTATACCATCCAACTTGAAAAGCGCTTCATTGTGAAAGGATAAAACTCGCAAATTCTTATGACTACAAATAATTGGACGCCCGACCTGCCCCTAGTTTCGATTAGAGACGTGCACAAGTCGTTTGGCGATCTCGAAGTACTGAAAGGCATTTCGCTGGATGTCATGAAGGGCGAAGTGATCTGCATTATTGGCCCTTCCGGCTCGGGAAAATCAACATTGATACGGTGTATTAATGCACTCAATCCGATCAATAGCGGATCGATCAAGGTCGAAGGGCAAGAAGTGAATGAACCCGATGTAGATAAACTGGAGCTGCGTAA
>JAHQWE010000114.1 GCA_019633985.1 Acidiferrobacterales bacterium
AACCTATAATGGGCAAATGTCGCTGATGTTTGTGATCGCTAATGGCATCTTGGGAGACACTGCATCGAATTGGAGCTTCTCTGCCATGGCTAATGTGGATGGGCTGCAGATATCCACCGCTGATCGAAACCATGAACTTGAAGGAGACTTTGTGCTAACCACCGTGTTCATGGCGGATACCGAAATCTCTGGCGGGGCCACCTCTCGCTTTCAAGGTATTGATAATGAGGTCATTTACATCCGCGAAGAGAATCAAGTTTCCAGAATGATTGATTTTGATTTTCTATTTACTTACCGAAACGAGAATCCGGCAATTTACTCAGACGCGGTAGACGAAGCGCGTGTTGCCAGTAGCCTAATTGGGGGTCAAGTGTCCATGTTCCAATCTAGTCCCTACAGCGGATTTGGCATCAATAAGCCGGTCACCGGTGAGCTAGAAATCTTTGGGGCGAACTCTACAATGATCGAGATTGATGCAGAAGAGTCGGAGATGGTAATCCTGTCTGTAGATGCAGATGGAAATGGAAGCTATGACGACGGTACTGACCAAGTATTAACAGGTTCCTGGGCCGAATACTTCTAAATACCTGCTTTGATTTAAAGTACAAAAGAGCGCCACAACAGTGGCGTTCTTTTTTTATTGAGTTGCGCTTTCTAGTTTGAACAAAAACGTAGAACCTTTGCCCACTTCACTCTCTACGCTGATATGACCACCCAGTAGTTGGCACAGACGCTGACTAATGGCAAGGCCCAAACCGGTTCCACCATATTGTCTTGTGGTAGAGCTATCAGCCTGTGCAAATTCATCAAACAGTGATTTGAGTTTTTCAGTGTTAATGCCAATACCGGTATCGGTTACTGAGAATTGGAGGACGGGTACATCATGCCCCTCTACTTGCTCAACCTTTACGGTGATGTTCCCGTTGTCGGTGAATTTACACGCATTTGCGAGTAAATTTAGAAGAATTTGCCGCAAGCGGACCGGGTCAGTTTGGAAGATGCTTGGTAGATTGGTGGTAATCAATTCTATGGCATTGGTGTTCTTTTTCGCCAAGGGATTGGCTGTTTGCACCACGTCTTCTAAAAATTCCTGCAGCATAATGGGTTCGGGGGTTATGTCGACTTTATTAGCTTCGATCTTGGAGAAATCGAGAACATTGTCAATTAACCCCAGCAGGTGTCTTCCGGCTGCCGCTACCCTTGTGTGTGGCTCAGTGTCTTCCTGGCGATCTTCCGCTTCTTCGCGGAGCATCTCTGTAATACCGATCACCGCATTCAGTGGCGTGCGTAACTCGTGACTCATATTGGCCAAAAACTGTGATTTGGTTTCAGCCGCTAGCTCCGCCTGTTCTCGCGCGACTACCAACGCTTGTGTATCGAGATCAGATTGTTCAATCATGCGATTGTAAGCATCAATAACGGTCCCCATCTCATCGTTCGATGACCACTGTACAAGAGTGTCTGAATGACCTTGTTCGGTACTTTTTATTGATCTCAAAAGTTGAGAAAGTGGCGAACCAACGATGAGTTTCAAGGCTCCAAACGCCACCAATCCAGCCACTGTGGCAAGTAGGAAAAACAGCAAAGCGCCGATGAATACTTCCTGAATAAGATCTGCGATCAGTGGTTTGTTGGAGTAGTACAGGTTCAAATGTCCCACTGGCTGCTCGTGAAACTCGAGTTCGGTGGTGTAGAGACGATCGGTCTGTTTAACCTCCTGACAGTCCGTCGGCCAGCTGTATCGCGACAAGGTATTGCTTTCGAGAACCTCTGCGCAGGTAATTTCTGGGTGGAGCGCTATCGTCTGAACACTGCGTTCCAGCCCGTCCATATTCAGTGTCCAAAGTGGCTCTGCCACTGCAAGGCTGTGCACTTGCGAAACAAGTAAAATTTTCTCATTAAGTTCACGCTCCATCGCCTTTTGAATGAACAGGGTATAGAGTGAGAGAAAAACCAACGCAGCCAATGCCATGACCGGAATCATAACGGCCAGGAACTTCCAATAAATACTCCTCAGGTTAGGTAGTATATTCACGCAGATGGGTTATTTTTGACTGGAGCTAATTGCTGTGTGAGCGTATATGGTGTTTATTTTTGAGTGCTTCTATGAGTTCGACGTTATTGGCTAGCCAGATATTGAATTCTTCAATAACCTCTGGGTGATGTTGGCTAGATAGGCGATAGTTGCTTTTCGTATGGGGAAGGCTACTGTCGAATACCAGTTGCTGGTTGCTGTCAAATCGATGCTTAAGGATATGTTGTATCACATCGATATTGGCATACGCTCCATGAATTCGACCGGTGATCGCCTGTTGAATCAGCTTTTCGGTACTGGAATTCTCTGACAATATCAGCTGGCCAGAGTCAATCCTATCTTGCCAATCCCAGGCCGAAAAACCACGCACTGTACCGATGATTTTAATGTCATCTATCGGTTGGTTCATTTTGTCGGGCACTACCGACACACCGTCGATGTAATCGACTACCGGGTCGCTGTAGTAAATGTTGACCCTGGATTTTTCTTTAGCGGACCAAATTTCGTTGTCCGGGTATTTAAAATCAACCCCGCCGGCGATGAAGGTGCTAAAAAGTCTGGCTACGGGAAGAGCTTGATACTCAATGGTATCCTCGGTTTGCTCAAAAAAAGCATCTAGTACATCGCGGCCAAAACCAATGTACTGACCATTTTCGTAGGAGTAGTGTGGAAGATATTGATTGTCTTCGACGCCAATAATGAAGGTATCGGAGATAGCGGGTTGCGCTAGCAAAATACCCATTAAAAAAATCACTCTTACGAGTTTCTTCACCGCACCACGTCTCCAATTTAATGAGTCCGACAATTCATTATTTTATTATTGCCTGATAGAAAGGGCAAACCAAACTGAGTCAGATTTGGAAGAGTTGATCTGTAGCTTGAGCAGGGTCTGAAACAATTGAAACATTTCAGGCAGAAGCTGAGGTCAAACTGAAACACTTTGGTGACAAGCTACGCAGATAGAGCGTCTGGTCAGTCACTCTTCACCCAAAAGTATAGTTAGAGAGATTTCGTTATTTCTATCATTAATCTTAAGCTTATTGTTGCTTCCACCTTATTTTGCCTGTCTCTCGGTATAAGCCTCAGTGCGTCGACCGCAGATAGAGTATGGATTGTGGGTGTGGAGGACACTCGTTATTTTCCACACTATGATTTGATCGATGGTCGATGGGAGGGATTCGGCGCAGATCTACTGCGTAAATTTGCAGAGGACACAGGGCTTAGCTTGGAAATAAAGCCCATGCCTGTGGAGCGACTCTTTCGCAGTTTTGTATTAAACGAAATTGATTTTAAATATCCCTCTTCTCCCGAGTGGAAAAAAACTGCAAAGACCGATCTGGGAGTGATCTACAGCGATCGTGTTGTCGATTACATCGATGGCGCCAGCGTACTGGCAACTAATGCCGGTAACGATGATGTTAAAACGCTGGGTATTGTGCGTGGTTTTACACCCGTCGCCTGGCAAAAAAAAATAGATTCTGGCGCCACTACACTTATTCAAACAGACAGTTTCCATTCTCTGGTGCTATTGGCACTACGTGGAAGAGTCGATGCTATATACGCGAATTCTGATGTAGTACAGCACCTGGCATGGGAGCTTTTAGAAGAACATGATATGCAAAATGCGTCATTGATTTTTGATCGGACACTGCCTTACGATAAGGGCGCTTATCGTCTGGCTACCCGGCACTACCCGAAGGTTATTGATGAGTTCAATCAGTGGATGTTATCGAATAGCGAGTTTATTGAACAGTTGAAAAATAGTTATTTTGAGTCTTCTGAGAATAACTAGTTCGAGCTGCTCCACTATTCCGACACAACAAATATATAGCCTGCACCGCGAACCGTTTTTATTATGCTGGGTTTTGACGGATTGGGTTCGATTTTCCGGCGTAAACGCGCAATTCGAATATCGATACTTCGATCAAATGGATCCCAGTCTTTCTTATGGGCCAGCGTTAATAAGGTATCTCTGTTGAGCACACGCCCCGGGTTTTCAGCAAAGGCTTTGAGCAGATCAAATTCCATACTGGTAATACTCACTTGCACCCCACTTTCATCCAGTAACATTTGAGCATCCAGGTCTAGGGTGTGACTGCCGAATTGGGTTTTCGCCTGGGTGATATCTGCCGATTCACTGGGTGTTTCAGACTGCAGCCGTCGAATTAAACTCTTAATTCTTGCCATTAGTTCTCGAGGTTCAAACGGTTTGGTCATATAGTCGTCAGCCCCGAGCTCTAATCCGAGGACGCGATCAACCAATTCTGTAGAGGCAGTAAGCATGATTATTCCGACATTCTCATGCTCTCGTAAATACTTCGCTAATGTAAATCCATCTTCGCCAGGCATCGTGACATCGAGAAGAACGATATCGATCTCATGGTTTTCCATATGGGTGCGCATAGCTTCGCCGCCATCAGCCGTATGAACTTTAAAACCATGCTTACCCAAATAGTTCTCCACCATCCATCGTTGATCACTATCATCGTCTACCACCAAGATCTGAGTGGTTGTATTTAACTCTTCGGCACTCATTGGATCGCTAATTCTATTTTGGTCATTAGTCGGTCAAAATCTACGGGTTTAGTATCAAAATCAATGCATCCAGCGGACAAGGCAGAGTCTCTGTCTTCTGTGGAGGCGTGTGCTGACAGAGCGATTACTGGGATGGCAGTGGTTGCAGAGTCTGCTTTCAACTGTCGTGTCGCATCACATCCATGAATGTCGGGCAGTATGAGATCCATGATAATCAACGACGGGACTAATTTTCTAGCCAATTCAACTCCTTCTGCACCCGTGCGCGCTTCGTGAACAATGAATTTTCGACGTCTGAGCCTACGGGTCAACATATAAATGTTATCGTCGTTATCTTCGACATATAAAATACTGTGCTCAGAAGCAGCTGTTGAATTGTCGTTATCTTGCATCACTCGATAAGAGCCTGATTGTCGAAACGATCTATCTGGAAATTTTAAAGTCTGGCTTTGTTTTTTTAACATGTCGGAAGTGAAAACTTCAAGTGGCAAATTAGGAATGAGTGGAAGCTCATCAGGCAAGGGAATCAGCTGAAACGCTTCAGAGGTTCCCTTGCCGGTGATAGTGTGATCAATTAGCCAACCCGAGCCGGGTGTTTTGCCATAAATTGGAATAGCTGTTTGCTGTTGATCTATTTTTGAAGCCC
>JAHQWE010000115.1 GCA_019633985.1 Acidiferrobacterales bacterium
CAGCCCGATTGAACACAATGCCAATAGAATGGCCATACAAATTTCAGCAGTTCTAACACTCATTCGCTTTATCTCTCTCAAAATGATGTAGACGCACCTCTCCTGTATTCGACGTTTTCGACGAAAAAAGAAGACGTATGTGAATCACCGGTACGCTTTCATAACGCGCACCGGTGACCGAATATGAAAAGGCTGGAGACCTATCCGAAAAAAATCACAAAATTCGAGTTAACAAATTCGTAAGGTGGATAACTCCCAGCCAACAGACTTTGAATTACTCGCCTGTGATCGCAGAAGCACCAACCGTATTAATCAAGTCTTTGTGCAAGGCGATTTGGTCCTGGTGATACTGCCCCAACGCGTCTCCTGAGAGATAGGTATCACAAGCCAGACCATCTTCTACGCAAAACTTCTGCCACTCTTCCGAGTTGAAAAGAGTTTCGAAAAGATTGATATACCAAGCTTGTGCTTCAGCAGACATTCCTGGAGGTCCGTTGATTGAGCGCTGCATGTAATACTCCATGTTCACACCCAACTCATTGGCAGTCGGCGTGTCAGGATATGCCGGTAGGCGCTCAGCGGTAAACTGAACGATAGGCTTGGTATTACCCGCGCGAAAGAACTCACTCTGCTCAGCAGGATTGTTCACCGTGGAGTCAATGTGCTTACCAACCAGATTTTTGGCCACGGTGCCGCCACCAGGAAATGGGATATAAGTCACATCATATCCAAACTCTTTTTCCATCATTGCGGTCAGAATCGAATCTTCCTGCCCGGTTCCGGTACCACCTACCTTCCAGCCCTTACCTGCGGCCTTCACTGCTGCAACATAGCTATCAAGATCGGTAATGTCATTCATGTCGCTATGTACCCAAAGTAGAAAGTTATCTACCGCCATGCGACCAATTGGGGTGAAGTTACTTACATCAACACCAATTCCTTTTTGGATGACCGGAGTCGTGTAGAAACTGTTGAGTGTGACCAGAATAGTATGGTCATCCCCCTCCTTATCCTGAATATAGCGCAGTGCTTCTGCGCCAGAACCACCGGCTTTATTTATTGGAATAATTGGTCTCGGTGATAGATTCTTGGTCTCAATCAGGCCCTGCAACAAACGGGCGATTTGGTCTGCGCCACCACCGGCGCCGGCCATAATAATGAGCTCAACTGGCTTTTTCGGCGACCAGTCTGCCATAGCGGGTGCGGACACTCCCAACGCTGTCGCAGCAGCTACTACTGCGGGGATCGCAGCTTTTCTTAGTGATTGTAGTACGGGTTTCATTTTGTACTCTCCTTTGGAGTTAGTTTTTAGAATGATGGTATTTGGTATACCAAATACCAGATGAAAGCATACTGCGCTGCCTCTCTGTTGTAAAGCAACAAACGAGATTGCACAAAAATGGCTTGGTTTTAAGTGATTTTAAGAACAATTTTTCCAAAATGGCTACTCGATTCCATTAGATCATGCGCTCGGGCAGCTTCACTAAGCGGAAAAACCTGGTGCACCTCAGGAACCACCTCCCTATTTGCCAGAGCATTGCTCATGTGCTGATTAAATTGAGAAATAATTTCGGCTTTCTCATCGGTGGAGCGAGCACGAAGCACAGAACCGATTATTTGCTGTCGTTTGACCATCATGATCGCCAGATTGAGTTCAGCCTTGACTCCGCTCATGACACCGATCAACAGCAGTCTTCCATATGCCGCCAGGGAACGCATATTAGCACTGAGGTAATCTGCCCCAATATGATCCAAAATTACATTTACTCCCTTCTTGTTCGTGATGCGGGCGACCTCCTCTGAGAATGATTGTGTTTGATAGTCAATCACATGTGTCACACCCATTGTTTCCAGCCGCTCTACCTTACCGCTAGAGCAAGTCACTATCAACTGGGTTTGTGGGACTAGATAGTGACACAGCTGAATAGCAGCGGTATTCACGCCACCGCCACCGCCATGAAGCAGTGCTATTTGATTATTCTTCAGCTCACCAAGGATAAAAAGATTGAGAAACGCGGTGAGATACGTTTCACAAATACAAGCGGCTTCCTCAAAACTCATGTTCTCTGGAATCTCCATGGCATGATCTTGATGCGCCCGCGCAAACTCAGCGTAACCTCCGCCACCAATCAACGCCATTACCCGATCGCCTGTTTCCCACCGAGACACGTTAGCCCCCAGTTTGACCACCTTTCCGGCAACCTCTAATCCGAGTATCTCCGAGTCACCCGGAGGTGGTCGGTAATTACCCTGACGCTGAACGATGTCAGGGCGATTAACGGAAGTGGCGCAAACTTCGATCAGTATTTCGTCATCGCCAATGCTGGGTGTATCAGTATCACCGAAGATCATATTTTCGGTTCCGCCGAATTCTTTAAGCAGTATCGCTTTCAAACTCTCTCTCCGCGTATTTTCATTTCGATTCAAACAACCTAGCTTTATGTGATGTTTTTCAGATGCAGGGAGTTTCCAACATCTTTACTCGCAACAACACTGGGATTTCTTATATCAACTCACAGATCAACTTATGCACTATTCGATTGTGGCGATATGGAGTGAATTGGTTGTTCCCGAGACACCAAAAGGGATGCCGGCAGCAACGATGATAGCTTGTCCGGATGAAGCAAATTCTTCTTTAACAGCGATCTCCTTTGCGGCGTGAATGACTCCGAGTAAATCTGCATCCGCATTAGCAACGTCCAACACCACTGCGTGCACACCCCATGCCATAGACAAATAGCGCCCGGTAGTGATCTCCGGTGTAATGCTCAGTATCGGTGCACCAGGACGCTCCCTTGCCGCCCGCAAACTGGTACTTCCAGATGTGGTGTATGTTACCGTCGCTGAAGACGATAGGATTCCAGTAATACTTTGCAAAGCGTTGCAAATAGCATCAGATATGGTGCTGTCGGGCCTGGGCCTTTGCGCATCGAGGATATTCATATAAAGCGAATCCTGCTCGACGGCATGGATGATGTTGTCCATCATCTGTACAGACTCTATTGGGTAATTGCCCGCGGCGGACTCCGCAGACAACATAACGGCATCTGCACCGTCATAAACCGCGGTCGCCACATCAGAGGCTTCTGCTCGGGTGGGTACAGGAACACTCACCATCGAATCAAGCATATGAGTCGCAATCACTACCGGCTTACCCACCTTGCGGCAGCGCCGAATGATCTCCTTCTGCGCGACAGGCACCTGTTCCGGAGGTAACTCCACCCCCAAATCCCCACGTGCCACCATGGCGCCATCACTGAGCGAAAGTATGTCGTCCAGATTGTCCAAGGCAGAGGGTTTTTCTAACTTCACCATGATGCAAACGTGTGGGCCGATCAACTCTCTGAGTTCTGCGACATCACTCGCTTGTTGAACGAAAGACTGGGCTACCCAATCTACCCCGAGTGACAAGCCATAGGTGATGTCGGCGCGGTCTTTTTCTGTAATGACTGAAATCGGCAGAATCACATCTGGCACGTTGACACCCTTATGACTGCTGACTTCACCTTCCACTACCACCTCAGTAATCGCATGCGACGCATCACAGGAAATTACCTTCAGTTTTACCCGACCATCATTTATCAACAGTTCGTTTCCCACCTTGAGGGCTGCGAAAATCTCTGGATGCGGCAACTCAGCTCGTGTCTCATCCCCAGGTTGAGGATCCATATCTAATCGATACCGTCGGCCCTCTGCGAGCCACACAGACTTTTGGACAAAGTTTCCGAGTCTCAGCTTAGGCCCCTGGATATCCATCATAATACCGATTGGACGTCCGGTTTCCTGCTCTACTTCTCGAATAGCCTGATGCCGTGCTTGATGTTCGTCATGAGAGCCATGGCTAAAATTAAGCCGAAACACATCTACTCCTGTATCAAAAAGTTCTCGAATTACTTCCTTGGTAGAACTTGCTGGCCCTAGAGTAGCGACTATTTTGGCTTTACGACGTCTTCGCATGTATTCTTTCCCCAGTTCTTTTTATGATGAACGGGTATTATTACACGTTGATGTCGTCTATTTGCTATCAACAAAAAAGCGAGCAATGCTCTGGTACATATCACTCATTAACTAAGACACACAAGATTCGCATTCTCACTTATCGCATTTAAGTAAATAATTATTATCGTGATTGCGTTCCAATTCTCGTAAGATATCGAATCCATACTCCTGTGTTACCTGACGACAGATAGAAATGAATAAAGCACTGATTATTCGAAGAGCGACCGAAGAAGATTTTGACGCCTGGTCCAGGCTGTATGACGGCTATGCATCGTTCTACAAAGTGCATATGGATGATGAAATCAAAAACCGGCTATGGAACTGGGTACAAGATGATCACCACGTCATCAACTGTTTTCTCGCTGTTGATACTAGCGAAGCGAGCGTCGTGGGATTTGCCCACGTTCGCGCCATGCCCAGCCCATTACGCGGCGCGGAGGTCGGATTCTTGGATGATCTATTTGTCGATCCTCACTTTCGCGGTGGCGGTGCTGCACAGGCTCTATTTGATCGACTTGAACAACACGCCAAAGAACAGGGCTGGCCTTTAATTCGATGGATCACCGCAGACGATAACTATCGAGCGAGAAATCTCTACGACAAGTTGTCCAACAAGACGATGTGGAATACCTATCAGATGGATATCACGTGATAGACACAGTCATACTTTATCCATCCAGCCGTCCGATTGACGGCTTGTAGACAGAAACAATCTGCGAGAGCTAATATTTTCCGTCAAGTTTATCAACCACTGACGTAAACAACCCCCTCAACATACGAACCTCCTGGGCGTTCATCTCAGCGCGATTGAACAGTCTCGACATTTTCCGATGGAGTTTGGTCGAGCGTCCATCGCTGAATTCAATGCGTGAAATAAACTCCTCCATATGGGAATAGAAATGCCTCAGCTCCTCAGCAGTTGCCAATTTTTCTTTCGGCGAGGATAGTGCTTCTAAACCCTGGTAAGCGATAAACTGTTTCCGTATCTCATAGAGGATCACGGTCACTGCGGATCCAAGGTTAAGCGAAGAGAATGATTCGTTAACCGGAATACGAATGAGAGATTGACAGCGTTCGAGCTCCTCATTGGTCATCCCGCTGCTTTCGCGACCGAATAAGAGAGCAACATTTCTCACCGACTCCTCCACCACTCTTGCGGCCGCTTCTTCGGGTGTGTTTTCAGGCCATTGAATTGATCTGGAGCGTGCAGTGGTTCCGATCACCAGCTCGCAATCTTTGATTGCAGCATCGAGAGACCTTACCACTTCAGCGCCCTCCAGTATCGAATCGGCTCCTGCTGCACGCGCATTGGCGATCGGACTGGGAAAATCCGCGGGATTTACGAGTACAAGTCGCGACAAACCCATATTTGCCATGGCGCGTGCCGTGGCACCAATATTGCCAGGGTGACTAGGTTGAATCAGGACGACTCGGATATAATCGAGGGAGCTCATGTGTCTGATTTTGCATGAAGCCCAAAGCAAAAGAAATCACATGCAACTGGTTTCAAACCAGACTATCACTTTTTTAACCCGACCCCTCATCACTTTCTGATCTGGCACCCTCTCTCTCAAATGGATCCTATCGTCAATATTGGTATTAAAGCTGCGCGTCGCGCGGGAAGTTTCATTGTTCGCTATCTCGATAGACTAGAGCAGGTTTCCGTAGAGAAAAAAGGGCGTCGTGATTTTGTGAGCGAAATCGACCGAATGGCTGAGCAGGACATCATCGATACGATCCACCACGCTTATCCCAACCACCGAATTCTGGCCGAGGAAAGCGGAGAGCAAGTGGGTAGCTCTGAAAACCCGGATAGTGAATTCGAGTGGATCATCGACCCACTTGATGGCACCACTAATTTCTTGCATGGACATCCGCATTTCTCTATCTCTTTGGGAGTCCGAAGAAACGGGGTGATGCAACATGCGGTTGTTTTCGACCCCTTGCGTGAAGAGTTGTTTACCGCCACCAGAGCAAAGGGCGCTCAACTCAACAGTCGCCGAATTCGCACCAGTGGCAAGTCGAGTCTCGAAGAATCGTTGGTTGCCACCGGTTTTCCACTTCGAGACATGACCAAACTGGATGCCAGTATGCGAGTGCTCAGGGCGGTTCTGCCGAAGGCCAGTGATATTAAAGTGAGTGGTTCCGCCGCACTCGATTTAGCCTATGTTGCTTGTGGCAGACTGGATGGCTACTGGGAGACTGGTATCCAGGCTTGGGATATGGCTGCAGGAAGTCTCCTGGTTCGGGAAGCTGGTGGGCTGACCGCTGATTTCACTGGAGAGCAGAGTTTTCTGGAAACAGGCGAAATCGTAGCAGCCAATCAACCGATGTTTAATGAGTTGATGTCGATAGTGAAAAGCCGAAGTCAGTCGAGCTGATTGCTATCAGGATTAGTTGATCGTGTTCTTGTTAAGCAATCTACTTCACAGTGTTACCTGAACCGCGAGATCGATTTATGAGCGAATCAGAGAAACATACTCCCATGATGCGCCAATACCTGGCGATTAAGGCGGACTATCCTGACACGCTGGTTTTCTACAGAATGGGGGATTTCTATGAACTCTTTTACGAAGATGCGGAGAAAGCCTCAAAGATTCTAGACATTACTCTCACTGCGCGCGGCAAGTCCGCCGGCTCCCCTATTCCGATGGCGGGCATTCCCTTCCACAGCGCCGATCAATATCTGGCAAAAATTGTCAGAGCCAATCTCCCCGTCGCAGTTTGTGAGCAAATCGGCGACCCCGCGACTTCAAAAGGTCCTGTTGAACGTAAAGTCGTTCGTGTGATTACGCCTGGTACATTGACCGAAGAGAATCTGCTACCGGATCGACAGCAGAATCTAACCGCGGCAGTGTTGATTCACAACGAGAGAGTCGGCATTGCCACACTTGAAATTTCCAGCGGCAGATTCGAAGGCCTGGAATTATCAACGACTCATCGGCTTGGTACAGAGCTATCTCGTATTGATGCCGCGGAGGTGTTGGTAGGAGAACATCAGCTCGAGCACTTCCAAATCGAGGAATTCGAAAATGCGAACGCGATACCTGACTGGTATTTTGACCCCTCAAGAGCCAATAGCTGTTTAAGCGAGCAATTCGAGACCAAGGACCTTAACGCCTTTGAATGCGATAGCTTTCCCTTGGCAACCCGTGCGGCGGGAGCGCTCATTCAGTATATAAAAGACTTGCATGGTATGGCTGCGCCCCACCTGTCTGGCATACATTTTCAAAGGGACGACGCGTTGCTGATCCTCGACCCGGTCACACGTTCGAACCTGGAGATAGAGCAAAATCAGAATGCCGACTACAAAGCGGCGAAATCCTCTGAGCATACTCTGCTCGGTCTAATCGATCGTTGTGCGACGCCAATGGGAGCTCGCACGCTTCGACGCTGGCTGAGTAGCCCGATCAGAAATCATCCCCAGCTCCGTCATCGCCATGATGCGATAGACTGGTTGATAGATAATCAACGTCACAGCGATTTTCCTGATCTTCTTAAACAGGTTGGAGATATGGAACGTATACTGGCACGTGTCGCCATGAAGAGTGCGCGACCGAGAGATCTGGTGCGATTGAGAAGTGGCCTATCGGTGTTACCGGAAATCGATTCACTACTGGCGCAAACTTCTTCATCATTGCTGGACTCTCTGCGCCCGCATTTGCAACCGTTACCCGCTTTACATGATTTACTGGAACGCGCAGTGTTGGACGAACCCCCCAGTGTGATTCGGGACGGTGGCGTATTGCGTGATGAGTATGACGAGGAATTGGGAAAACTTCGCCATTTACAGCGAGATTCCAGCGCATTTTTGCTCGATCTGGAGGAAAGAGAAAAAGAATCAACGGGCGTGAGCAATCTCCGCGTTAAATACAACAAAGTACATGGTTACTTTATCGAGATGCCTCGATCGCAATCTGAACAGGTTCCAGAACGATACATTCGGCGGCAAACCGTTAAAAATGCTGAGCGATTCATTACCGAAGAGCTCAAGGAATTTGAAGACCAGATTCTCAGCGCCAGAGGTAAATCGTTGACGAGAGAAAAGTGGCTCTATGACCAATTACTCGACGAGTTAAACGAATCTCTGTCTATTCTCATGGAACGGGCTCGGAGTCTTGCTCATTTGGACACACTGCAAAACCTCGCGGAACGCGCGATCACTCTGCGGTGGAATCGTCCGGAACTGACAGACCAATCGCAGTTACATATCGAGGACGGTCGCCACCCGGTAGTTGAATCCATTCTTGATAGTGGCTTCATTGCTAACTCCACCAAACTTGGTGCGCAGAACCGAATGCAGATGATTACCGGTCCCAACATGGGAGGTAAAAGCACCTATATGCGACAGGTTGCGGTTATCGTATTGCTTGCCCATAGCGGAAGCTATGTGCCAGCAAAGAGTGCTGCTATCGGCCCCATAGATCGAATTTTCACGCGCATCGGCGCCGCTGATGATCTTGCGGGTGGCAGATCGACGTTTATGGTCGAAATGACCGAAATGGCGCAAATCTTACGAAATGCCACAGACCAGAGCCTAGTACTTGTCGACGAAATAGGTCGTGGCACCAGTACTTTCGATGGCCTTTCCCTCGCTTGGGCCTGT
This sequence comes from Acidiferrobacterales bacterium, assembly GCA_019633985.1. Lineage (GTDB taxonomy): Bacteria > Pseudomonadota > Gammaproteobacteria > Arenicellales > Poriferihabitantaceae > VYFG01. The sequence continues at coordinate 8,606 of JAHQWE010000115.1, forward strand.
GCAGGAGATTTAGCCAGACGAATTGGCTGCTACACGCTGTTTTCGACTCACTATTTTGAGCTGACCGCGCTCGCAGATCAGCTTAAAGGCGTTGCCAATGTTCATCTCGACGCTGTCGAACATGGAGA
>JAHQWE010000116.1 GCA_019633985.1 Acidiferrobacterales bacterium
CCGGTCAGGTAGTTTTTCATTGGCGTTTGGTCGTTTTGTTCGTATTTTTGCGATACAGCGATTATGTGGGGTGACTCTAGCAAAAAGTCTTAAGCAGGGGCACGGCTCTGCGCCTGGAATCATCGCCCAGTAGATATTTCCCCAAGGAATAATCCAAGCGCACTGATGCTGAGTGACATGTGGAAACTACCAGATCAAATTTACCCTAACCTGAACGAGGGGAATTAGGCAATAAATTCTGGTAGTCGGTTGCAAGCAGAGCAATTTTCCCATACTGGTTAAAGTAACGGCGACGATTTTTTCTCTGAAACCGCGCTGATAATCCATTGAGAGAAGGCTATAAAGAGTAATCAAAAAAGCGCCCGCAGAGGCGGGCACCTGGTATTTATGTATACCCTGATAACTGTACTTGGATGAGATTACTGCAATTGCTCCAGCGCAGATTTGGTTTGCAAGTCCAGTCGGCCAGTAGATTTCAGATTGTTATCCTCCTGAAACTGACTAATGGCAGTACGGGTTTTGTTACCCATCACACCATCAGCGCTTCCCGCATCGTATCCTAACGCGTTTAGCTGCTTCTGGGCGGTCATAATGGACTGGTTTCCACCAGATGAACTTGATTGCACCGCAGTTTGTGAACTTGTGCTTGCATTTGTGGTTCCACCATCAACACCCAGCTTACCGCCGGTGCCAAGCCCCTGCCCTTGGATTTCCTGAGCAACATAACTGCGACTCGCAATGACCACGCTATTAAACGCATCCATCATTGATGCGACGATTACTTTGGCTTCAGGCGTCTTTGCATAGGCGCCCATCGCACCGCCAAGCTTACGGCCGAACAAGCCGCCGAATCCACCAACACTACTGCCTTTAGCGCTACCTTCAGCGGCAATCAGCTGAACGCCTGAGCGGTTATCTACCAGTGTGAGTAAAGAGGAAGCTTGTCCAAATTTAAGTGAACCCCCAACCACAGAGCCAACAGAACCAAACACGCCACCGACTAAACCACCCAGGCCGCCGGTATTGCTTTCAGAAAACGTGAGAGAAGGGGTTAGGGTAAAGTCAGCTGAAACCAGTTGTCCTTTTCCAAAGTTGCTATTAGTTCGGAGCTCCCCAGATTCTTCTAGTTTTCGTTCTTGTTCAATATTTTTGAATGCACGGCCACGTTCCACTACAACGAAGCAATTGCTTTGCTGGGCCAGCAGTCTCAAAACTGGCACAGTTGACTGCAATCCGTAACGCCGCATTGAGTAATACCAATCGTATTTCTGCTCGTAAAGCGCCATCGTACCCAATGGTTCTCCACATGACTCGAGCTGAGAGCTTGCGTTCTGGGAGGAAGCGCCGCCTGCGGAACCGGTTGCGACAGTCTTCGATGAATCGTCTCCAACTTTCACAGGCATTTCAGCACAACCAGTCAAGGCAATCGAGAGGGAAGCAAGAGCAAGAGTTTTTATAGAAGTGAAGCGAATCATAAGAAATTATACAAATAGAGATCGGGTGTTCTGTCCCCAGAATTTTACACGAGTACCATGAACAGGTGTTTGTATTTAATCATGCGCCAATGATTGGCGCTAAAAAAGAGCGGCTTTTATTATTAACTAAACCAGAATACCATGTTCATTGAGAACTTGATTTAGCTCATCCATTCCCCGAACACGTTCTGCCACCATACCAGCTGTTCTCGCGCCTTCAACATTCAGTTGATTGTCATCAACAAAGAATATCTCTGCCGGATCCATGCGCATTTTTTCTGCTACGGATAAAAACGCTGAGGATGCGGGTTTGGCTTCGCCGAGCAGATATGAAGCAAAGTAGTGCGAGACGGCACCCGTTTCTTCCAAAGCGGGCTTCAGTTCGGGCCAATGGACTTCGGTGATGTTTGAAAAGATGCCCACCTCAAATCGCTTTGCGATAACTGACAAAAGCTCCAAAGCGCCTGGATAGTAGCCAACCACCCAGTCGTGATATTGCTGGATGAACACGTCCTCGCTCATAGCGATGCTATGATCTGACAGAAACTTATAAGCGAACTCCGTTGGCGAGAGCTCACCGCGCTCAAAGGCCTGGGAATGCGGTGAAGATAACCACATATTCCAGTTTTGTTGCGCAGTTAACTCTGGTTTAAACCAGGCGGTGCGACTTGAAGGCTCTCCGAGCTCAACCAGCACCCCGCCAAGGTCAAACAAAACAACCTTAAATGGTTCGCTCACACTACGATTGAGTTTAGGTTAGCTGAGATCTTTTCTTGGAAGGCGGGTGACTAAGCTGGATGTGTCATAACGGTTGCCTCCATTGGCTTGCACTTCCGCGTAATAGCCGTCAACAATTTCAGTAATTGGCAACAACGAACCATTGCGCTTTGCTTCATCCATACAAAGCCCTAAATCCTTGCGCATCCAATCCACAGCGAATCCGTGATTAAACTCATTTTGCAGCATGGTTTTATGACGATTCACCATTTGCCAGGAGCCGGCAGCGCCTTTGGAGATGACATCGAATACTTTCATACCATCGAGACCCGCATTGGCACCAAACGCCAGACCTTCAGACAGACCTTGAACCAAACCGGCGATACAAATTTGATTGACCATTTTGGTTAACTGACCGGCGCCCGAGTCACCCATTAACAGCGCTGCTTGGGCGAAGCTGTCGATCAACGGCTTGGCTTTGTCAAACGTGGATTGATCTCCACCGATCATCACGGTGAGCACGCCATTTTCAGCCCCCGCCTGGCCGCCAGAAACTGGCGCGTCGAGAAACTCAAAGCCCGCGGCATTCGCAGCGGCATACAGCTCTCTCGCGACATCGGCAGACGCGGTAGTGTGGTCGACAAATACCGAGCCTGCCTTCATGTTGGCAAACGCGCCATTTTCACCGGTAGTAACACTGCGCAAATCGTCGTCGTTACCAACACAGCAAAATACAAAGTCGGCGTCTGCGGCCGCTCCAGCGGGAGTAGGAGCCATACGACCCTTATGCTGACTCACCCACTGTTCGGCTTTGGAAGCGGTACGGTTATAAACACAGACATCATAGCCATTGGCTGCCAGGTGTCCTGCCATGGGATAGCCCATTACGCCGAGGCCGAGGAAAGATACTTTCATTGATATAGGGGGAGGTTGAAAAGTCCAAAGAGTATCGCAATCATGCTGCCGAGGGAAATCATCATCTGCGATAATTCAAAGTATGAATGATGATGCTCTTTTAAATGCTTTAAAGTCTTCTGATGTGCCTGTAGAAGAGGAGTTTTTACACGATGTTACTCAATTTTTAGCTGCCATAGATAGAGCGGCAAATATGCCTTTGGAAGAAGCTGTGCCCGCTGAAATGATGCAAGTATTTACTGATGATCAATGGCTGGATTTGCTGTTTGAATTTCAACCGGGCGCGACAATTTTTTCTTCCGGTTATGATATTGCGACCTTGCATCAGGGCTGGATGGAGTCAGGTGAGTTGTTAGCCCGACAGCCGGTTGGAGACCAATACAATTGGGTAATTTTCTCTGATACGGAAGGGTTAGTGGTCAAGATGCTTATCTCAGAAGAGTTTAAAGCACTCAGTTTGGCGACGAATGGAAAAACTTTTTCTGAAATAGCCATGTTCGTATGGCCGGAACTATCGGAAGAAGCGTCGCACGAAGAGATGACTAGACTCGTATTGGCCTGGTTGAGTGATGGACTGATCATTGATGCGGGAGTACCGTTGCCGGAAGACGCCAGGTTCGAATGATTCAGAAGAAGGCACTCAAGTAGCCAGCTAGTGGGCGACGAAAGTTTGGATACACAATCCCACACGCGGTATTGAACTTACCACCTGGGTTCACGTTCGAACTTCTAGTCGGAATTGGTTGAATGTATCCGATAACTATAGGGAATACTAAGGAGTCGATACCTGAACGCTGGCGGTTGTTCGTTGTCCATCGCTATCAATTACCGTGACCACATAGCGAACATCTGACTGTAGTCTGCGAACATATGTTCGGGTGATGATGTTGGCTGCACCTGAATTACTATTTTCAAGGAGAGACATTAGAGGTGGCTCATATCTACCGTTCACAACCCCAGATTGGGGAGGGAAGTTTACGGAGCTGACAAAGTCTGCCAATAGGAAACTGTCGATCTGGAACGTAAAACCTGGATTGTCGTCACTGATCGTGATGGTAAATGGGCTGGTAAAATCTCTCGGATCGCTAAACGCGATTTGTGGTAATACAGAGTTAGAAGTTTGAGCATGTACAGGAAGTGACACGGCGATCACGGCGGGTGGAATCCAAACTTTTCGCAGGCTCGATGCCGCCGTAAGGCCGGCAATTTTTCCTAGAAATTGTCTCTTGGAGGACATTGATCTGGAGTTAGTCTATCCGCCGCATCATCACCATGGCCAGAAACAAAAAGCCGATAACGGGCAGTGTTGCCCCCAGGAAAGGCGAAAGGCCGTTGGCAAGTACGATATAGCCAAAACCTTTATTAGCGGCGTAAAAGCCCAGCCCAAGCATAATTCCTGTGAACAGGCTGCGTCCCAGCCCACCAGATCGAATATTTACAAATACAAAGGGTATCGCCAGTACCACCATCACAGCGGTTGAGAGTGGCAACATCAGCTTGCCCCAAAACGCGAGTTCAAATGGGTCTGTTTTCTGCTGGTTAGCGGTCAAATGCTTGATATACCGGCTTAGCTGCCAGAACGAGAGTTGGTCGGGCTGAATCAAAAAAACAGAGAGGATTTGCGGTGTCACTCTGGACTGCCATTCGGCACTTGGCGTGGCCATGATTTCGGTTTCGCCGTCGGGGCTGATCAATGTTTGCTTTACATTGCTGATCAGCCAGGAGTCATCCTGAAATAGGCCGTCATCCGCTGTGACCATGGAGCGCAATCGTTTGTCTGGATCAAATTCGAACACCTTGATTCGCAGCAGAGTCAGGTCTGGCAGAACCTCCCCCACGTTTACATAGGTTTGGGTATCGCGCATCCACAGCCCAAAGTTGGTTTGCTGCTGGATATTTTGTTGCAGGGCTTCGGCTCTCCCGCGTACCGCCTTGGTTTCCGTAAACGGTGAGATCACCTCACCGACCAGGACGGCGCAAATGACAAAAATGCCCCCCATCTTTAAGGCAGCAGCGGTGATTTGCAGCATGGACACTCCACTGGCGCGCATGACGATCAACTCCGAATCATTCGCTAGCAGGGAAAGACCAATGATGGTACCAAGCAGCGCCGCCATGGGGAACAGCTCGTAAAGCAGTCGCGGGATAGTCAGGATGACAAACTGAATCGCTTGCCAGATGCCATAGTTTCCCTTTCCCAGAGAGCCGAGTTGATCAAGGAAGTTGACAAAGGTGAAAAGCGCCAGCAGCACGCCCATGGAAATCAGGGTGTACTGCAAAATGATACGGCCAAGGTATCGGTTCAGGATGCGCATACGGGAAGCTCGATATCAGGTTGCCAGCCAGGGCAGCAACCGTTTGTTCTGATCTCGCCGATAGAAAAAATAAATGGCGATGGAGAGAAAAATAAAATGGACGACCCACAGACCGATATGGGGATTTACTGAACCCTTGCGAATCATGGCGACCGCAAAGCCAAGCATATTGGAATAAATGAAATACACCAGTAACGCAGAAATCATGCCGGGAAAACGTGCTTTTCGGTAGCGTACCGACGAAAACGCCAATGCAAATAGCATTAATACGGGCAGCATGGCTACTTTCGACATTCTCCAGTGCAGTTCGCCCACCGCTGTTCGATGCTCTTCCTGTAACAGCTGCGGTGTCGGCATTGCTTTGACGGGCAATGCATAGTCGGTATAGGCCCGTTGCTTGAGTCGTAACGCATAGGTCTCAAAATCCAATACGCCATATTCCACAGCACCTGCAGCCCCCCTATATTGCGTGCCATTTTTTAAAATTAGAAAGTCGTCATTGGACGCTTCATCTACGGTGCGAAAGCCGGTGCTGGCCACCACCACCCCCTCTTCGGCATCATTACCGTTGTAGACAAAGATATCGCGAAACGTATCAGTGGCTTCATCGTAGCGCTCTACAAAGTAAACGCCGGTGCCATCTCGTGTTTCGGTAAACACGCCGGGGAGGATACCGGTGACATCAGTGCGATTGCGGTATTCGTATTCTTTGCCGTGGCTGATTTCGGCTGACAGGGGGGACAGGTACATAGAAAATACCGCCACCATCGAACCTACCACCGCAAACAGGATAAGAACCGGCCGAATGAATTGTCGCATGCCGATTCCGCAAGCGCTGATTACCGTGAGCTCATTGTCTCGTATCCACCTTCCCATCACCAATAGCATAGAGATGTATAGGACCAGTGGCACAAGAATATCTAAGTAGGTGATCATTTTCAGAAACACCAACAAGAAGACGCTATTAATCGGAATATCGCCTTCGGCGGCCTGTCTCAGGAAGTCGACAATGCGGGTAACGAGGAAGATGGAAAATAAAATCGCGATCACCGCACTGCTGGTTTGCAGGACTTCTCGAATAAAGGCGCGGTGGATAATCATGGTGGAATTTTAACTTGGATTGAAGGAATGGACACCTCCAATATTTCGCCAGTTTCGGGCTAAATCAGGTTAAGCTTGCTGGCATAAATGCGTTCGTAACACATACCGTTGCTATCCACCAGACTCCAACCGCTGATTTAAGTAGATCATGTTTCTGCTTCTTCTTTCCGCGATATTTTTTCCCGGTTTTTTCCTCGCAGTAATTGTGGCACGGCGTGAACACGTATTACTACTAGCGATGCCACTAGCGGTATCAATGTACGTTGCGATTGTAGTGATTGCATTCAAGTTAAGCGTCACGCAGTGGGTATTTCCCGTTTATCTTCTGATTGGGGCAATACTGACTGTTATCGTGCTCGTTCGAAGTCACTATAGAAACAAAGCGGTATCAGCGATTGCACTACATTGGGTGTTATTGCCCCTACTGATTGTAGTGGTGATTTATCAGATGATGGTTGGGCCTTTTAGCGATTTCGGCGTCGATCTTTATCGTCATTTGAGGTTCGTAAACACCGCGGTACGTGGTATGGAGTCGCTCTCGGGCGGCTTACAAATGAAGCTGGAGCCCGGAACGCTGAACCTTGTTTTTCATAATATCGCCGCGTATTGGGTTTATATAACAGGGGTGTCATCAGAACAGCTGATCAGAACCATCATGTTCGTATATCCGCTTTTATGGACAATGACGGTTTACCTGTTTTGCCATTCCCTGTTGAACCTGATGCAGGTTCCTGAGCGCCGACTTGTATTGTGGGCGCTGCTAGCCACGGCGCTCTACTGGATAACATTTGGTATCAATAACTTTTCGTTCCCTCGATACTATCTGGCCGGACCGGTAATTTTGACCCATGCGATGTATCTGGCCGCGCTAGTGCTCTGCCTGGAATTGTTGCGAGACCGACTAACGATAAGAGAGTTGTTGCTCGTTGGTGTTGTGATTGCCCCAATGACATTTTTGCATCCTCAGGAGCTGTTACTCCTGGCATCGAGCCTCATGGCAATCTTTGTCGTGGTCCTCATCAGCGCGGTGACCAAACGCTCAGCTTTCGCGGATATTCCCCTGACCAAACATTCTGTGGTGATATCCCTCCTTGGTCTGACTATGATTAGTGTTTGTATCGCCGCTGCCATTTATCTTCGCCCTAAATACGCGCACGATCCAATCTCGTTGCTGAATCTCGGTGTGGTTCATGAGCGTTTTGCTGCCTGGAATATTCTGAGGCCTAATCACCAGTTTTTTACTGTGGTGGGTTGGTGGGGGCTACTAATGTTCGGCTTAGTAATTGTGAACATCAGGCTTGTAAAAAATAGCGCCATCGCAATGAGTTTGTTGCTGTTTCCTCTCCTCACAGTATTTAATCCAATTTACAGCGAAGCCGTGATGAAACTTGCTTACCCTGCTGTGCTCTGGCGACTGTTGTTCGCATTACATTTGCCCTTGTTAGTCTGTTATCTGCTTTGGAGGATGAAAATAGATTGGGATTTGTCAAACGGTGCAAAAAGATCTTTCCAGCTGGCTGCCGTTGTCTCCCTTGTGGTGCTCTTATTTCCTTTTAAGCTCGGTGATTTTGAAAATCGCATGGTGAAATGGCCGTCGCTAACCTCTACACCGATGGAAAATTCATGGCAAAACTGGGAATCCCTGATAGATTTTCTGAATCAGGATACGCGCACCCGCAAAATACTCTCTGATCCGGTCACGGGGTATGCGATACGTTCTATGACTAGACACCTACACTATGGCAAGAAATTTTTCCCAATCGGTGGCTACATCAAAATCAATTTTGACGACTACCACGACCACCCTCTGGGCAAATACAAAGGGTGGCTGTTGGTGATTAACACCAAAAATGGCGAAATCAATCGACGCCTTAAGCCTCCCCACCATATTTACCCTCATGTCATGGTGGTTGATCACTATTACAGCGACATACTTCTTGACGAGGTGTCCCAAAGGGAAGATCGGTACAAGCTTATTTGGCAAGGAGACCGGCAGTTCGTCTACGAGATTCAGTAGTCACTTCAGGGTCGTGAGGAGAAGCTTCGACCAAAAAGTCGCCCACAGTTGCTATAATCCTCGCGCCTATTTTCACCTTACCGGAGCCTACAAATGGTGAGTTTTACTGCCAAAAGCAACAAGATCAATTCCCTTGCCTCTCGCTGCCTGGTTGTGGGCGTTCATGCGGGCAAAAAGGTTAAGCTCAGCGCCAGTGCCCAGCTGTTGGATAATGCCAGCAAAAAGGGAATCTCGGCCATAATTAGGAAAGGAGATATGAGTGGGGAGCCCGGCTCCACATTAATGCTCTATGATTTACAGGGTGTTAGAGCGGAGCGAGTCATGCTGGTCGGGCTTGGCGCCGAAGGAAAGGTCAACGCTGGCGATCTACGTAAAGCAGCCCTCGCCGCGGCGCAACTGGCAAACAAAAGCAAAGTGCGGACGCTTGATATCAGTCTTTTCGACAGGAATCATGGCCGTATGGATATGGCAACCATGGCTCGTCAGGTGGTTGAATCTATCGCCCATGGCTTGTACGCGTATGATGAAACCAAAAGCGGTCGTAAAAAGCCAGCGGCTTTGAAAAGCGTCTCTTTACTTGTTGACAGATCGGCGCTTGCTCAGGCGAAGAAAGGTGTCAGCAGAGGAGCCGCAATTGGCGAAGGTATGAACCTGGCACGTGAGCTGGGGAACCTGCCCGGCAATATTTGTACCCCCAGTTATTTAGCTCGTCAGGCAAAGAATATGCAGAAAGAGCTTCCCATCAAGACCAAAGTGCTAAGCGAAGCTGACATGCGTAAGCTCAAGATGGGGTCGTTGCTTTCGGTTTCCCGTGGCAGCCGTGAACCCGCTAAATTGATCATCATGGAGTACAAAGGTGGTAAGAAGGGTGACGCTCCAGTAGTGCTGGTGGGCAAGGGGCTGACATTCGACGCCGGTGGCATCTCGATAAAACCTGCCGGTGGAATGGACGAGATGAAATTTGATATGTGCGGTGGAGCCAGCGTGTTTGGGGCCATGCATGCGATCGCCACTATGGGGCTACCGCTCAATGTCGTTGGTGTTGTGCCAAGCAGCGAGAATCTGCCAGATGGCGCTGCCAATAAACCAGGCGATATTGTCACTAGTATGGCTGGAAAGACCATTGAAATCCTCAATACCGATGCGGAAGGCAGATTAATTCTTTGCGATGCACTGACGTACGTAGAGCGATATAAACCAGCGGCAGTGGTGGATATTGCCACTCTGACAGGTGCCTGTGTAGTGGCCCTGGGTAATCATGCAACAGGGTTATTTAGTAATAGTGAAAAACTGGCCAAGGAGCTTCTTTCAGCAGGTGAAACGGCAGGCGACCGTGCCTGGCAGTTACCCGTTTGGGATGACTATACAAAACAGTTGAAAAGTAACTTTGCTGATCTTGCGAATATTGGCGGGCGTAACGCTGGTGCTGTAACCGCAGCCTGTTTTCTTAAAGAGTTCACTCAGGCCTATGATTGGGCGCATCTCGATATCGCCGGCACTGCCTGGCATTCGGGAGGAAATAAAGGATCAACCGGCAGACCGGTTCCACTACTGGTTGAGTTTTTGCTCAACCGAGCTGCTTGATTGAGTCCGCGCACGGTCTGTGACACAACGAGTTGATTTTTATGTACTACCAGAGTCAGGCGAATCGGCATGCCTGGAGATGGCTTGTCGTATCGCCGGTAAGGCATTTAGGCAGGGAATGCAGATTTACTTGCAAACACAATCTGTTGAACAGGCCAAACTATTAGACTCTATGTTGTGGTCGACGCCAAAGGCGAGCTTTTTGCCCCATGCGATTTACCCTGCCGATGGGGTATCCCCAGATAGACTTCATGTATTGGTCGGTCATTGTGATCCCCCTGAAAACTGGAATGAGTTTTTAATCTCGCTGACCGAGGAAGTGCCTCAGTCTGCGGCCAGGTTCTCGCGAGTTGCGGATCTCATTGGCGGAGACGCGCAGCAAAAACAATCGGGCCGCTTACGCTTTCGAAGCTATCGGGAGAACGGCATAGAACCGACTACCCATAAGATTTAGTGCATCGGTTTTTTCTACCTTTGCCAGCAATTAAATCATTGAATTGGCCTCAGTGGCCTGCGAATTCAATACACTGATAACAAACCATGACACTCGATAAATCCTACGACCCTCATCAGATCGAAGCGCGCTGGTACCAAGAATGGGAAGAAAAAGGTTACTTTACCGCTGAAGATAAAGGAGACAATGCCGATAGCTATTGCATTATGATCCCGCCGCCCAATGTGACAGGTAGTTTACATATGGGGCATGCCTTCCAGGACACCATTATGGATGCTCTGACGCGATATAACCGCATGTTAGGAAAGAACACTCTCTGGCAGCCCGGGATGGACCATGCTGGAATAGCCACGCAAATGGTAGTGGAAAGACTGATTAATGCAGAGGGCAAAACCCGACACGACTACGGCAGGGATAGTTTTGTAGAGAGGGTATGGAAATGGAAGGAAGAATCTGGAGGTATGATTACCAGACAGCTTCGGCGAATGGGTGCTTCTCCTGACTGGCAGCACGAGCGTTTTACCATGGACGAAGGCCTGAGTGACGCTGTGACCAAAGTGTTTGTCGATCTTTACGACGAGGGCATTATTTATCGCGGCAAACGTTTGGTGAATTGGGATCCAGTGTTGCATACCGCACTGTCCGATCTCGAGGTGCTTTCTGAGGAAGAAAAAGGCAGCCTGTGGCACTTGCGCTACCCGCTTGCTGACGGCAGTGATCATCTCGTAGTGGCGACGACGCGTCCTGAGACGATGCTGGGTGATAGCGCGGTAGCGGTGCATCCCGATGACTCGCGCTATACCTCCCTGGTAGGCAAGATGGTGTCGTTGCCGTTGACCGGAAGGGAAATCCCCATCATTGCCGATGAATATGTTGATCCGGAATTTGGCTCGGGCTGCGTAAAGATCACGCCCGCCCACGACTTCAATGATTATCAGGTTTGGATGCGGCACCGCGACAGCGAAGCCATGCAAAGACAGGCGCACGGAGGACTGATCAATGTGTTTGATCAAAATGCGTCGATTCGCACCAATATCAATAATGAAGAGCAAACAGAAGGCGAGTTAATACCAGAAGCATACATCGGGCTTGATCGCTATGAGGCGCGAAAGAAAATCGTCGCGGATTTTGAAGCACGCCAGCTAATGGAAAAAATACAACCGCACACCCTGATGATTCCCCGAGGGGATCGTACCGGTGCTGTGGTAGAGCCGTTCTTAACCGATCAATGGTATGTCGATTTAACCCGGGACAAACAGGATGACGGTCGACCGGGTGGGAAGGCCGTGATCACAGATCCTTCGATCAATGCAGTGCGCGATGGCAGCATCGAATTTGTGCCGAGTAACTGGAGCAAGACCTACTACCAGTGGCTGGAAAATATTGAGGACTGGTGTATCTCGCGTCAGATTTGGTGGGGGCACCGCATTCCTGCCTGGTATGACGATGAGGGGAATGCTTACGTTGCGGCAAGTGAAGCGGAGGCGAGAAAGAAATATAGCCTATCTGCTGACATCACCCTGCGCCAGGATAACGATGTGCTGGATACCTGGTTCAGCTCCGCGTTATGGCCGTTTTCAACCCTGGGATGGCCCGAAAATACTGATCGACTGAATACGTTTTATCCGACCTCAGTGCTGGTTACGGGTTTTGACATTATCTTTTTCTGGGTCGCTCGCATGATCATGATGGGTACCAGATTCATGGGGGAGGTGCCATTTCGACAGGTTTATATCCACGGTTTAGTACGTGATGCCAGCGGTAACAAGATGTCGAAGTCCAAGGGCAATGTGTTGGACCCGATTGACTTAATCGATGGTATCGAACTTGAAAAGCTGGTGGAGAAACGAACCAGCGGCATGATGCAGCCCCATCTTGCAGAGAAAATTGAAAAGCAGACGCGAAAAGATTTTCCAGAGGGCATACCCAGCTTTGGTACTGATGCACTGCGATTTACATTTGCTGCTCTCGCTTCCAACGGCCGTGATATCAACTTCGATCTCTCTCGCACTGAGGGATACCGAAACTTCTGCAATAAGATCTGGAATGCTGCTCGATTTGTGCTGATGAATACCGATGGAAAAGACTGCGGTCAGGATGGTGCTGAGGTAGTACTGTCGAGTGCAGATCGTTGGATGATTTCTTCGTTACAGCGTAGCGAGGGCATTGTGGTTGAGGCAATCAGTCAATATCGATTCGACAATGCGGCGAGGGAAATCTACGAGCTGATTTGGAATCGGTATTGCGATTGGTATCTTGAACTTTGCAAGCCAGTCTTGAACAGTGAAACGAGCACTGAAGCTGAATTGCGCGGAACGCGGCGAACCCTTGTGAGGGTGCTGGAAACAATGATGCGGCTGGCGCATCCGATCATGCCGTTTATTACTGAGGAAATCTGGCAACGGGTGGCGCCGTTGGCGGCTGTTGAAGGAGACACAATAATGCTTCAACCCTATCCGCAGCAGCAGCCAGAAAAAATCGACGAAGACGCGGAGGGCGAAATTAACTGGGTCATGGCCTTTGTTCTGGGTATACGTAATATCAAGGGAGAAATGAATATTGCACCAGGAAAACGTGTTCCTGTGTTGTTGAGTAATGTCTCTGATGAAGACAAAAAAATGCTCGAATCGAACCGCACCTATCTCGATTTCTTGGCGAAAACTGAATCGGTTGAAGTGCTTGACCAGACAGCGGAGAAACCGGAAGCGGCAATGGCCTTACTGGGCGATATGAATATCCTAATCCCCTTAGAGGGGCTGATAGACAAGGCCGCAGAAATTACACGATTAGAGAAAGCAGCAGCTTCTGCACAAAAAGAGATTGATCGTCTGCAGGCGAAGGTCAACAATCCGGGTTTCACCAGCAAAGCCCCGGCTGCGGTAGTGGAAAAAGAGCGTCAGAAACTGGATGAAAAAATAGCGGCTTTTCGTGATATTGAAACTCAACTGAAATCTCTCTCTTAACTTCCGCTGTTGCATAGGTCCTCGAGAGATGGTTAAGCACTAATGAGCACAACCACTGATAAATTTGGCAATAATAAGCTGGTATTGTTGGTCGATTTGCTGGTGTTTTCAATTTGTGCCTTAGCAGCTGCGAGGATCGCTTATAGCGTACCGTACGAAACGTTTCTGGATCAAATGCCCGTAGCGCTTTTGGTTGTAGGTGTTTCCCTTTATTTGCTCAGCGTATTTGAAGTGTCTCTCGATGTGACGCTGTCATCTCTGATTTCGAGAGCATTGATTTCGGTTTTGCTTGCACTGGCGATACTTCTCGTTGTTATTTATCTCCTCGGCCCTGGAACTGGCAGGGATGTATATGGACGAGGCGTTTTGTTTCTGACAATGTCGGGTTTCAGTCTCTATCTCATCGTAACGCGCTACATTCTGTTTCAATACCAAAAATCACAAAAACCCTTTCAGAGTTGGATATTTGTTGGTGAACCTGCTCAGTTTGAAGAGCTCAAATCAGATATCAAAAGATATCGACGACACCGTATCGAGAACAGAGATATTTCGTGGTTGCGGGACAATATGGATACACTGATAAATCGCGGAGTTGTTCTTGGTGGAATGCCAGGAACAGATTCAAAGATGGCGAAGCAGCTAATCAATGCGAAATTTAGCGGTGTCAAAGTCACCAACCTTGATCAATTTTATGAGAACGTATTAGAGCGCGTGCCGCTTTTTAATATTAATGAAGATTGGTTTTTTCGGTCTTCGGGTTTTGGATATGTGAATGATTCCATTCGCCAGCGTGTTAAGAAAACCATGGATATAGGGTTGGTCATCCTTTCGGCACCCGTAAGCATTTCCCTGTTTTTACTTGGGGCGGTTCTTGTGATTGTTTTCGATAAACAAAACCCGATTTTTGTTCAAGAGCGAATTGGTCAGCACGGTCGCACGTTTAATATTTATAAATTGCGCACCATGACACAGCGGGGTAGCGAATCGGAAAGTGGGGAATGGACTCAAACCGGAGATTCTCGTGTGACGTCGGTAGGAAAATTTCTCCGGCAGTATCGCATTGACGAAATTCCTCAGTTGTTCAACGTATTAACAGGCAGCATGAGTATCGTCGGACCGCGGCCGGAGCAACCTGCTTATACCGAACTGTTGTCACAAAAAATTGCCTATTACGATATTAGGCATGCTATCAAACCGGGCATTACAGGATGGGCCCAGGTCAGATTCCCATACGGTGCTAGTGTTGACGACGCAAGATCAAAGCTTGAGTACGATCTTTATTACATCAAAAACTATTCACTTTTGCTGGATATCAGTATATTGATTAAGACGTTCTATACAGTTTTTTCTGGTAGTGGTCGTTAGATTCCCCAATAGATTGTGGTCGCAATCGCACAGGGTTTTCATTTTTGGAGCTTCAACAGTTGATCAACAGTAATGTCTAAAATAAAAGTTCTTAATATATCTGCGCTTTCCTATTCTGGCACTACGTGGCTGAATCTACTGTTGGGTAGCCACGACGATGTCTTCGCATTGGGTCCTCCCCATCGTGTCTGGGAAGCCCGAGAAACAGGATTTGAATCACTGTGTCTGGTTCATGGCACGGCCTGTAAGTTCTGGCCCGCTTTTTCTAAATTTTGGGACCGAGAGCAAAATTTCTTTGTTGCTCTTTCAGAGTTTTCAGGAAAGAAAATTTTTGTAATGGATAACGCACATGCGGAATTTATAGAAGCCTGTTTCGGTCATCCGGAAATTGAAGTGCTGCAAGGCAGGTATATTCGAGACGGCAGGGCAATCACAGCGAGCTATGCAAGAAAGATGGCTCACACCGGGTTGAGCTATATTGAATCGATTCAGCCAGAGGGTTGGTTTTATCCTTCGTTTCAATCGGTACCTTCTTTAAACGATTTACAGCGAAATGGAGATCTTGTTGTTAGATATGAAGACGCTGTCAAAGATCAAAAGAAGTTTTTAGAAACAACAGGGAAATTTTTAGGCATAACATATTACGACGACACTTACCGGTTCTGGGAGAAAGAGCATCATATTACTGTTGGTAATCAAGGCCCGATCGCGATGGTACAAATGCATCAAGGCTTAAAGGTTGCTAATTTTGAGAGCAAAAAAGTCTACCAAGAACAGTTAGATACGCTCAAAGTGAATCCACTAGAGGCTTTTAGCGACGAAAGATGGCGTACGCAGCTGACTTCTGAAGACCGCAATGAATTTGACTTTTTATTGGGTAAAAAAAACGCTGAACTTGGTTATACACGCGACATTAAGATGATCACTGGCAATTCGCATGGAGGATATTGGGAGTTATCGAGAACTTTAAGAATATTGAGACAGGGCTTCAAAGGGAAAATATACCGACCAATATTTCAAAAACTTAAGCGACAATTTCCCCAGAAAGCCCGGCAACTTACCTCTTCAGAGCCAGTGCGTTATGTAGCCAGATTGGATCCAAAAACAACCAATTCTGCTTATAACAACATTTTCAAATTATCTGATGAGCAAAAAACTGCGCATATAGATGAAATTTTTATTCCATCTCAAAACGCTGACGGAATTCGAAGGTTGATTCCCCCAATTGACGACGGAATTGCGAAGAGACTGGAATCTACGACCCAATATTTTGATGGAATACGCTTATCTGATTACAAAAAATTAAGACCATACAAAGTCGTACGATCAGAGTACACAAGAAAGCAACTCGAAGAACTGGTTGTAAGCAGAAATATGTATTTGGGCTACGGCCCAGATTCTATTAACAAACCTGCGACAGCGTTAAGTGTTGATCCGTTAGCAAGGTACAGAGATTTTCTGGAGGGGATGCTTTGCTGTCAGAATCTTGTGACCCAGACATTTTGGGAGGGATTCTCTCAACTGCCTGCTGCTGGCAAAAGTACATTACTCATACGCCAAGATGTTGATGGCGACTTGGTGGCCGCACTCGATATGGCGAAATTGGAGAACCGACTTGGGTTTCGGAGTAGCTATTATTTCCTGCATACAGCGCCTTATCATTCGATCACCACAAATGGGATTACAGCGCGGAACGAGGCTGCTTTGGAAATTTATCTAGAAATCCAGTCTCTTGGTCATGAGGTGGCAATCCATACAGATCCACTGTATTTGTATCAAACCCACGAAGTGGACGGTTGCCAAGGACTCACGGTTGAGCTTGATAGAATGCGCGAAGCTGGCTTGTCTGTCCGAGGGTCACTTGCCCACAATTCGTTTGATGTATACGGAGCGAATAACTATTCAGTGTTCAAGGGTAGACCCCTATCAACCTTCTATTCCTGCGGGTCGGCCAAAGCAGTTGTAAGAAACAACAAATGGGCTCCCTTGCAGTTCTTAGATGAGTCTGAATTAGGTCTCGACTATGAGGGTAATGAAATATTCTGGCAGCGAGAGATTGGAGTCCGCTACTATTGTCTTATGCAGCAAGGTCTTTGGAATAGAACGAAGAATTTGTACGGAACGTTGCTAGAACCTTCGTCGCGACCAAAACAAGAATCTGACTTCATTTCGCAGGAAGATATGTTGCTTGAGGCAGCCCATATTCCCCACGGGCAGTATGTTGTGGTAGTTGTACATCCTCTTCACTATGGGCAGAGAATTGGTCCGACACAACCCCCACACAGCGCGATTTGTGGAAGTTATGGGAAAGATGTAGAAGAGGAAAGGTGGCTTGGGGGCTTAGTGAAAAAGTCTTCAAGAGTTGGCGGTAAGACAAAAGTGGAGGTGAGTCTTTTGGAGCACCCAAACAACGAAGGAAGCCCAACCAGGCTAGAAAGAGGTTTGATTGGCGAACGTGTTGAATATACCTCTATTAGCTGCCCTGATTCGAAGGGGTCTACGGACAAGCCTCTCTCCCTGCTCGCAGATGGTCAAAAGCGAATACTCTTTGTGGGTTGTCAAAACTTTGCATCTACCAGCATTGCCTCAGATTCGAAACTATCGCAGATGACGGTGACATTGTTAAAAAAGCAAGTAGCGCCATCCAAGCTAGCAAATACTGACCTGCGTGCAGCTACAATATCAGGGGATACCCGTGCTGCTCAGCTAAAGTATTACTTAGACGCATGTCAACCAGATCAACTTCCGGATTTGATGATTATTGGAGTTAATGGAAAGATTGATGTTGAAGTCAAACTGGCTGCTTTAGTAGATTCGATCCCGATTCGAAAAATATTTTTGTGTGAATATGCGAATATTCCACCAGCAACATATCAATCTGGTGTTGGGAATGCTGAGTTTCTCTCTGAGTACGAAGAGTGGTTAAATGACCAAGAGAACTGGGTTGATCCCTTTTTGGAACTACACAGATATGTTTTTGAGTCTGGATGCTCAGTTTGCTGGCAAAGCAAAAACGAATGGAATCATCAGGGGCACTTTATATCGGCGAAACTACTAGCGGAAAAAATCTTTATTGGGGGCTACCTTTGACAGCAGCGCCTAAGTGTTTATTAGTGCCCTGCACTGGAGGAAGGCACATTGAAAAGTAAGACAGTTTCTGTTTTTGCTAGATTTCTCTTTCGACTAAGCAAACGCGCATATATTGAAAAGAAAGCGCTACTGATTTCCATTTTTGTTTTGGACGCCGTGAGTGCAATCTCAAAAATTACACTCGTTTTACTGTTTGCAGCCGTAGCAACATCCTTCACAAACAACGAAATGCCACAGGCATTTGGAATTACGCTGCCACTCGAATATTCGATTAGTGGCATTGTTATTCTGGGCATTGTCGTAGGTCTAATAGCCGTAACTGGGGCCATTTGTGCTTACTTTTCTGTTTATCAAGCTAGAAAATTAGGTCGGTGGGCCAATTATAGAGCAATGTACCGCGTTCATTCAGCCCTTGCCCAGCGGCCGCAGAGTGCGATTATGTCGCGGTATAGGTTACCCGGAAATCTAAACATTCTCTTGACCCAGCTACCAATTCATACCGGGCTCGCCTACGAAACCTTAGCTCGGTTGGTGAACCCCATAGTGCTCCTTTGTGTTGCAACATTAGCACTTTTTTATCAGCAACCATTTTTCACTATTGGCTCGATTATTATAGGGCTAATCGCCACCCCATTTCTTGCCAAGGCGGCGCTTGAAATCAGGGCGAACGCAAAAAACTTTTATTCTGACCACGCGTCTGGATTAGGAGCCGGTGTTAACATCACTACGGGATTGATGAACAATCAGCATGGCATTATTGAAAAGCCGACAGGTGTGAAAGAACAGCTATCTTTCGCCCGGGAGTTTTTTAATTCATTTGATAAAAATTTGCTGGCAAATGACAAGACGGGTCTTCTTATCTCACTGGTTGATGCTGTTTTGCGCCCTTTGTTGTTCATTGTGCTGTGCTCGCTTGTCTTTCTTGAGAGATTCACTATTGGCGAGGCAATTGCATTTTTAGGAAGTCTTGCCTACGTACTTGCTTCAAGTCGAACGGTGGGAGCCTATTTGACGAACATTCTTCGCTTCCACCCTCAAGTAAGAGAGTATCTTCGTTTGGTCGATGATACTGATTGGGAAGCCCTAAGATCAGACTCTAGCGACAATATAAATACACTGACCAAGATTCCGTTTACGACGAAATCTGGAGACATTGGAACATTCAGAGCTGGGGAAATTTCAATGGTTATGGTTAAAAAGTCAATTGCGACCATGCATTTGGGAGAAATTTTACCTCCTCTGTTCTGTGGGCAAATCAATAAACCAGAATTGCGAAGAAATTTGTTTTTTGCCAACGCAAAGTTTAGATTTGCTCAAGGCGTGAGTGTAATGGATCAACTACTGGGCGAAGCCGATTCGAGAATGGTAGGCGCATTGAGTCATTGCGAGCGCATACTCAATGAATTGAGCATCGTATCCGAGATTGACCAGCTACCTCAAGGTAAACAATCTGAAATGAATGAGTATGTCTGGGGCAGATTGGGTGCAGATGCTAGATTTGCAATGCGAGTAGTTCCTTTGTTACTGCGAAGAGAAGGAAGCTTATTGTTTGTTGAAGCAAGCATTTTTCAAGCCGCGTCTGTTGGTACTTTGGAGTTAGTTAGAAGGAATCTACGGAATCGCTATTTGTTTATTGTTCTCACTGAAGGAGTTAGCTGCAAAGAAATGGCAGTAGACAAGTATATTCGAGTCGATGATACCGCCATTGAAGCGGCGGGGAATCGGGAATGGTTTTACTCAATGGTTGCAGTGGAGGCAGAGAAATCTAAATCTGGAGGAGACGAACACGGGGCAATAGAAATGACGTCACTATTGTAAAAACTGCTATACCCACTCATATGAAGAGTTTGGTGAGTCGCTAGAGGGAAATAACGATTGCTTAGCAAATGACCAAAAAAATCCCCGGCACAGCCGAGGATTTTTAGAAACTTTGTTATGAGTTTAGCGCTTACTGTAAGAGCAGCTGTTTCGCATTGAAGTAAACTCCACTAGGATCACATTCACCGAATGCACTTAATTTGAGCCCCGCTGCTTTCGCTGTCATAGCGAGAGCCAACTGAGTTTTATACTGACCACCGGAATTAGTAATCAGAATATAGGTTGCTCCTGGGCATTGTGATGCCCCCCAGCCGCTGGGGCTGGCGGTAATGTAGGTTGCTTCCGAAGTAGCAACTACCTGAAGTCGAGCTACATCTCGAGGCTGACTATATTCATCCATCGCGAACGCAACGCTTGAGAACATACCTGCAACGATGGCTGGTGCGACGATTTTTAAAATTCGGTTAAACATTCTCTTCTCCTGGTACTGAGATACCAATTCTTATCCAATAAATTAATGATTTAGCGTACAGAGCTCCAATATTCCCCCATGTGAACCCTGCTGCCACAATCGAAATATAGCGGATTTTCCAGCAAAGTCCAGTATTTAGGGCAATCTTATGTGTCTGAATATAGCGACAACTTATGGCTTTCGCTGTGAATTATGCCACAGAAAACCCCTTTCACACCGTCTCATTTTTGAGCCACAGGTTCAAATACAGAAGTGACCAGATTAGCAGGCGTTTATTGCTCTGGCCTGACAGGTGCTCGTCAACCATTGTACGCACCGATTTTTTGTCAAAAATGGCAAATATTGGCGAGGTATCGCTGAAAATGACGTCTTTTACGTAGTGGATGCTTTTGCCTTTGAACCAACTGGCATCTGGCGCAGAAAACCCCTGTTTTTCACGGTCAACAATTTCCGCAGGGATGTGATTTGCCATCATTTTGCGCAACAACAGTTTCCCGTCCTTGGTTTTCTGGAAATATTTCGCAGTTTTCGATCCGACTTCATTTTCATTGATTTTGATCACCTCGGACATATTTCCAAGTTTGAGGCGGGTAGGCAGCTTCATCGCAAAATCGACCAGATCATTATCCAAAAATGGCACACGTGTCTCGAGCGAGTGCGCCATGCTTAATTTATCATCAACAGTGAGAAGACCGTGCATGAAGGTTTTCGCTTCCATGTACAGCGATAAATTGACATAGTCTTCCGGAGTGCGAACCCGTTCCGGGTGTTTTTCAAACACAGATTCGAATATTTCTCGTGTATCAACTGAGCTAGCAATATCCACAACGGGCGCAAAAATTGAGGCCCTGTCCCGGTCTCGAATCAGTCGTTGCCAATAATCGTAATATTTATTGGTGTAGTGGCCAAAATCGTCGTTCACCACTGCACGATAATACCGCCACGGATAGCCTCCAAAAATCTCATCACCCCCCGCGCCGGATAACACCACTTTAACAAACTTACTCGCAAGCCGCGAAATGTAATAATTGGGGTAGCTTTGGCCCACTCGTGGTTCTTCCAGATGGTGTACCAAATCAGGCAGGCATCGCTCCATGTCGCCGGCTTTTAATACCACTTCATAATGTTCTGTCTCAAACCGGGATGACATCAGTTCGGCGGCATCTCTCTCATCGAAACTGAGCTCGATTCCGCTGGCTGAATGGAGATCAAAACCACAGGTAAATGTTTTGAGGTTGGGAAAATGCTTGGCCGCGATTGCCGTGATGGAACCGGAGTCGATACCACCGCTTAAGTAACTGCCCACATCCACATCACTAACGAGTTGCCGGGTGACCCCCTGAACGAATAGACGATCCAGCTCTTCGAGGTACTCGTTATCGTCAATATTGCCCTCAGGCTCAACGAATTCGTAGTCCCAATACTGATGGAGTGAAATCGATTTAGCTTTCCCGTCCACCCAGCCAAAATGACCGGCCGGAAACATTTTAATACCCTCATTGAGGGTCTGGTCGGAAAAGAAATTTTGGAAGGTCATGTATTCGACCAATCCAGGTATGTTAACCCCAAACCGGTAATCGGGATGTTGCGTTATCCCCTTGATTTCCGAACCGAAAAGCCAAGAATCTCCCGATTCATAGAAGTACAGCGGTTTGATCCCATAGCGGTCTCGTCCGATAAACAATCGCCGGGTCTGGTTATCCCAGAGCAGGAAAGCGAACATGCCGTTGAATCGGTTGATACAGCTTTCCCCCCATTCAATAAATGCAGTCAAAACAACTTCTGTATCAGAGCGTGAGCGAAACTGGTGGCCCAGCGCTTCAAGCTCAACTTTGAGCTCAAGGAAGTTGTATATTTCGCCGTTATAGCTGAGTACGTACCGGCTATCCGGTGAGGCCATCGGCTGATGGCCTGCCTTAGAGAGGTCAATAATTGAAAGCCGGCGATGTCCAAGCCCAATTTCATTATGGCAATAAAGCCCTTCTCCGTCGGGCCCACGGTGGGTAATCGCATCGTTCATGCGTTGTACGTCAACAGAGGCGACAGCTCTACCCCGCCTGTTGAGAACGCCGACTATTCCGCACATTATTCAGCCACCCGATATTATTGAATCTTTGATCGGTATCAATCCTGACTTGATGGGCAATTAAGAGGGTATACCAGCGGCTTTCCGTCTTTTCTCAACTTCAGCCTTGTGGCTATTACGCCACTCAATCAGCTCGACCAGACCTTCTCGTAGTCTGATATCGCCGGTAAAGCCGATTTCTTCTGTGGCCTTTGTGGGTGAACCGATACGATTTTTAACGAACGTCATTCCAGCAGGTTCGTATTGGATCTCCAGATCACTGCCGGTGATATCCAGCACCAGTTCAGCTAACTCCTTGATCGTGGTTTTGATTCCGGTTCCGACGTTGTAGAAAGAGTCGGTGGTATCTGCTTGCATTGCACGCACATTGGCAATACCGCAATCAACAACATTGACAAAATCATAGGCCTGGGATCCGTCGCCGTAGACTACAGGTGCATTGCCCTTGTCCAGGTTGTCCAGCATTTTCATGATCACCGCAATATAGGCGCCATGGTAGTCCTGTCTTTTGCCGTATACGTTCATGTAACGTAAACCGACGTAGTCGAACTCGTTTTCCGTGCCCTTGTGTCGGTGAAATAGAGAGCGACAGATGTGTTCCCCGGCGATCTTGGAAGCGCCGTAAAAATTGGTATTGTTATATGGATGATCTTCCTCCATCGGTTCTGTGACGGCGTCGCCATAAACAGATGCAGAAGATGAGTAAACCAGCCGTTTGACCTTGTTCGCGATGCAGGCCTGAACAACGTTGAATACACCGCGAAAGTTCACTTCAAAAGCAGATTCAGGATAATCCCAGCAATGCAGAAGCCATAGTGCAGCGAGATGATAGACGCCATCGGCATTTTCCAGGGCAGCATTGAGGATGTCCGGTTGCGTAATGTCTCCCCCGATTTCGAACATTCTGACTCGTGGATCCTGCATGGCGATTTCGAGGTTTTCCAATGAGCCGCGTGTCAAGTTATCAAACACGACAATTTCCTTGACGTCTGTCTTGATCAGTTCGTCGATAACATGCGATCCGATCAGGCCGGCACCGCCGATCACAACTTGCTTTGTACCATTCAGGTTCATAATTTAGTTCAGGTAGATGGGTATAGGTAAAGGTTCAGTACGTCAGAACTACGCAGAGATTGCCCTTTAATCTCAATTGCCTGGCCCGTCTGGGCTCGCAGAAACCAGGGGAAAATCAAAGGGGCGGATTATAACCAGAAATTGCCCGGATACTGCCCGGAAATGCCGCTTTTCGTGTGCTCCAGCGACAATCAGGCCGCGGATCTGCAGCTTTCCAAAATCTGTCGATAGGCTGCCAGTTGCAAATCAAAGACACGTTGGGATGAGTGATATTGGATCATCCATTCTGTCGCCGCGGCTCCGATCTGCTTCAGGTCTGTTGGATCCGCCAGAATCTCCCGAATTCTCGACTCGATTTCCACCTGATCAGTACAATGCAACATGACAGGGGGCTCACCAAAAAATTCACGATTTTGATCAATATCTATGGACGTCAGGACACGTTTTCCCAGTGTCATTGCCTCAAATGCAACACCTCCGATAGCAGGTATCAAAAATTGATCTACCACGGCGTGGCATTTGAGGTATTCGATCCAAAGCTCCCGTTTCTTCAAAGGATCGATCCAGCTCACGCGATCACTGATACCCAGCTGATCAATCAGCGATTTGCTTTTCTCCAGGTCCTCCCCCCACGCGACCATTTTGGCTTTTAACCTCTCATCATCCCGTGCGACCACAGCGAAGGCGCGTATAAACTTGTCGTTCCGTTTCGACATAGACGGGTTATCATCCCTCCAGTGTTGTCTCGAGGGGGAGAACAGAGAGATCGTATCGGGGTTCAGTTTTGACAGTTCCAGATGTTCGTTTTTGAATCTCAGTAGTTTGGTCTCATCGAATGCATGGGGGAGGTAGACGACTCTCGAGGGTTCGAGACCCATTTTTTTGACCGCTGTTATATTGTCCGAATTGGTCACAAAAACGACTGGTGCGGCTTGATAGCTGGCTTTTGTTAATCGCCCCTGGGCGTTGTCAATGAACGGGATTTCCCTAATCGTGCCGTGTTCATAGGCGGCGTAATTTGGCAAGTTCAACAGGAATGGCCTGATCGGATCAACAGAATAGGCCTGGATAATGTCGTACTGGTCGAAGAGTGCACGCCATTCGCTCAGGTCACCCATGTACTGCTGAGCGTCTTTCTTTAATGTAGCATTCAAACGGCCAAGGCCTTGACGCTTTTCGCTGACCTTCATGGGTTGGAGCACTGATTTGAATTTCTCCCGAACCTCTGTCCGATAGTCGCGAATTCGTTGAAGCAAGTATTCATGTCGCACCGGTGTGATAAGTCTGAATTGGCGTGCGATAGAAATGGTTAGCAAAGCGAGGCTTCCGAACGCACTGATCGCGAGCAAAACGAATCCAGTGAGCAAGCGAACCAGCATTGACTTTAAAAATCGGACCGAACGGGCAACCACTATGTAGCGAAATACTCTCCAGACTTTCCGCGTGAAGAAATAGCATTTTCTTAACGCTGGGCTCCTGGCCTTCTTCCAGGAAGGTAGAAGTGACCTAAAAAACAATAACGCAAGATTTTTCGGGCCCCAATACAGAGTACTGACGGCGTGCCGTAAAAATTTTAGAAACCTTGCGGTAGCATCACGAGACACTGAGAACGAAAAGTCAGAAAACGTAATGTTAGAGACCAAAGACCACCTTGAAAATGTCATTCTCCCGTACCAATACTTCTCCGTGATGGATTGGGAATTACGTGCCATAAGATACTTTCGACACTGATCAACAGGACCCTGGGCAAACCAGCGTGGTCGTTTGAAGTTTTTTAAGTCGACTGACCACCAATCCGGCTTAAAAGGATCATTAATGGACCCTTCAAATCCGGAATCCTCCCACTCCGGGCAGCTCATTATGTGATAGTAGTCGAAACAGATTACATCCGCTTCAATGCCTAGTCGCCGCTGAATCTTCGCAGTGTTGTAGGCATTGTTGGCGATATTGCCCACGTGCAGCACTCTGATTCGAGGTGCTTCTTGGGCTGAGGTTGACTGGATTGACATTAAATTGGCTGTTGCAATTGAGGGGAATGCAAAACGTCAATGCGAGAGCAGACCGGAGAACTTGGAGTGATATTGTCTTAAATCTGTCGCCTGCGTGAAACCGAACTTTATGCGAAATTTGGTTTCACGCAGGCAACAGATTTGACGAAGGGTAGTATATGCCTCGGGCTCGAGAATAAGAAGTTGGAATGCGGTGTATACGCCAGTAGCATCTTAGGGAGTAAATATTTATGGAGATTTGTTCAACCGATCCGACCTCAAAACATTAGTTTGATATTATCCTGAATCGCTGTGTGCCGAATTCTGACATTGCGTTCCAGAACTTCCAATCACAAAGCTTTTAAGGCTTCGATGCGTGATTACTCATTTACATTTGTATTGCGGACAATTGATAACCACAAACACTCCTCCTCAGACAACAACAGGCTTGCACAAAATATTGTTCATTTTCGACGTAGTTTCGCGGGAATGCCCCGATGATCTTGGTTTGAGTTTCTCTGAATCCGCCTGGTTGGGACAATGAATCGACAGCATATAGTGAAACTCTTGGGGTTTCATCTCCTCAGGGTGTTGTGCAGCAACCGCTTATTAGGCTTGCTAATCAAAAAGTCTGGGCTGGCTGACCGCATTGGTTCAGGTGTTATTTTGCCCGCGAGCGGACGGCTGCAAATGAGCTTTCCCGGAGTTCCTGAATTTTACATGCGATCTGATGGTAAGGACTCCATCGCATCCAGAGTGTACTTCAACGGCTTTGAGTCATTTGAAAAAGAAACCATTACCTTATTTGTTTCACTACTCGAGTCTGCGAGGACGGTGCTGGATATCGGCGCAAATACTGGCCTCTACTCGATGATTGCCTGTGCGCAAAATCGAAACAGAGACGTATATGCTTTTGAACCGCTACTTTTTGTATACACCTATCTGCGTCAAAACAAGCAAGAAAACGCGTTCGAGAACTTACATGCGCTAGCCATGGGCCTTGATGATGAGCATCACGCAGGCGATTCGACGCTATTCATTCCAATGGGGATCACTTTGCCTACGGGAGCCTCTTTGAAGCAATATGCCTGGCCGAAAATTCATGAAGAAAAAATCGCTACCCGCACGCTGGATGCAGTTGTAGATGGGCTTGGGATTACCGATATAGATCTGATAAAAATTGATGCCGAAACGCTGGAGCCAAGAATTCTCTCAGGGGGTCATGAAACCATTACAGCTCATCGCCCCATTGTGCTCTGCGAGATTTTGCACCAGATCGAAGCGGATCTAATCGAAGCCCAGTTTTCAGAATACGATTACGAATTTTTTCAAATTACGCGCACTGGTCTGTATCCGGTTGATGAACTGAAGCATGATGAGAAAGGGGTCGATATCAATTTCTTGTTTTTGCCAAGTGAAAAACAAATCCTGATTTCCAAAATATAAAGTAGTAATTTTAAGATGTAACTTTCGACCAGGATTTGTTTACTAAAGTGGCTGACAAACTGGCTACAACTCTCGTCTGCTAAAACTTCTCGAATTATATACATACTTGACCACGTTATAAGGAAGAGCAGTCAATTGGCTTCAGGAGCGAACCTACAAATAGATTTGCGTTACAGATACACTTGTCAATTTGATATTGTACTAAAATAGCTTGGTGACTCAGAATTAAAAAATATATGTTCAAAAGTAACTCCAAAAGAGAATCGGCTAGACGAGAAGTCAATAAAGTCATTGCGTACTGGGATGAGGCGTATCCCGGGAAATATGATGGATATGTATCTCCATATCGTGATGATGTGACATTTGATAACTTGTTCAGTTTCTATAACTCATTCACAAAATTTGTCGCAGCAAACAGTAACACCCTTGGCCTGGATTTGGGTTGCTGGCTTGGAGTACCTTGCATACTTGAATCTGTGAGTTCTGGGGGCAGAGTTTTCGGAGTAGAGATTCAAGAATCGTTCACCAAAGTCGCGAGAGATTGGCAGCAACAAACAGGAGTGTCAAATATATACTTTGATCACATCGATTCAGGGTGTATCCCACTCGAGTCTAAATCAATGGATTGGGTGCTTATAAATCAAGTTCTATGTAACGCTCTACAGCATAGTTTTGAAAATACTATTAGTGAAGCGGCACGGGTGCTGAAAGATGGGGGAACACTTGTAGTCGCAGATAGTAACAACCCTTATTGCTCTTCCGTTCGAAACCGGTTAAGCGAAACTTTTAAAACTGTTGAAATCGGCACAGGTTCTCAAGAGGCACCGACCGGGAGCTTTTTTAGAGCCAGGTTCGCAATAGTAAAGCAAACTTTTCCTGATATACCCGAAGAGCACGCAGCACTCATTGCTAGAGAAACCTGTTATCTATGGAAACCAGAAATTGTCGAAGCGACTGAGGAGTTTATAAATTCGAAGAAATCCCCAAAATCCTTTTTTGAAATTGACTTACCGCGATCTCCTGTAAATCCCTCCAATGGAGCGGCTATTGGAAATTACACAAACCCATACTATTTAGCAAAGCTGATTGAGAGGAATGGATTAGTGCCAATTATTAATACTTCTCTAAGTTATTCTAATATAGATCCAGTAGCGCTACGGAACTCCCTTGAAGAAAGTGGTAGTTTTTACATAATAGCTAAACGTAAATAGCAGATGTTGCAACATCTAACTCAGATCATTATTGACCCGGCAATAAAGAATATCTGATATAATCAGATCCCTCCCAAGGGAAGTGATCGAAGAGAAACGCCGACAGGCCCATAAGCTTCGTCAACGCGGAATGACACGTGCTGAGATCGGAAAGATCGTTGGTGTGGACGCAGACACCGTGGGGCGTTGGTTAAAGCTGGATATCAGGAAGCTCAAGGTAAAACGGGGTGGCCGTCAGTTAGGGGCTTGCTGACAGCAGATCAGGAAAAGTCGATCCGCATAAAGATCACTGATAAGACACCCGATCAGCTGAAACTCCCCTTCGCGCTATGGACTCGTAAAGCGGTGATGGATTTGATTCATCAGGAAACGGTACTGAGGATGCCGATCCGAACTGTGGGGGAATATTTGAAACGATGGGGGTTTACGCCACAGAAGCCGACCAAACGCGCCTATGAACAAAATCCGAAAGCGATGCAACGCTGGTTGGCAACAGACTTTCCAGAGATTCGTTCGCGTGCGAAGAAGGAGAATGCGGAGATTTACTGGGGTGATGAAACAGGCATCAGGAATGACAGCCAGCATGAACGTGGATATGCGCCCAAAGGTAAGACGCCGGTTGTTCGGTTAAATGCGAACCGTACATCGACCAATATGATTTCAGCGATTACGAATCAAGGAAAAGTCCGATTTAAGGTGTTTAGCGGAACCCTGAACGCGGACATACTGATTGATTTTTGTAAAAGGCTGATTCGGCCAGCGGGTAGAAAGGTATTTTTGGTATTGGATAATTTACTGGTTTATCATGCCAAGGTATTTAAGGCTTGGCTGCAGCAAAATGAAGAAGCGATTGAGGTGTTCTATCTTCCTGCGTTGGATCCGGACGAATACCTCAACTGTGATCTAAAGAAGGGTGTGCACAGTGGTTCGCCTGCCAGGACGAAGACACAATTGAAACGGAAGGTGGTATCGCATATGCGGATGTTGCAGAAAAAGCCGAAGCGCGTCACGAAATACTTCCAGCACGAAAAGATACGTTACGCTGCATAGGAGATATGGTTAGTTGCCGGGTTAATAAGTTAAAGTTTACTTGGGTTTCTAATCGGTATTATCGTGAAGTTGGAAACTATCTATAGAACTATGACCTTACCGGATATTGGGGTTTAGTAACGGATAATATGAGGATTGATATGGGGTACTTTATTGAATAATCGAATTTATTATTTGGTGGGGGCAGGTCGATCTGGAACCATATCTCTTGCTAAGATTTTGGACGGCGCGGATAACGGAATCTGTAAAAATGTACCAATACCTGGCCTAGATAGAGCAAGTCGTAATTTAAGAGATGGGCTTGTAGACGACCCTGAGTCGATTGTTGAAAGGTTGCTTCTACCTAGAGCATATAAGTATCTTGCGACCAATGAGCATAATATTTACGGAGAAACGCAGGAGTCACTAGGAATTTTTATCCCAGCTATAAGTAGAAAAACACGCGCCAAGTTTGTATATATCCACAGAGACGGGAGAGAGGTTATGAGATCTTTGATGAATTGGCATAATCGGGTTGTTGGAAATATTTATAGAGAATGTTCTACTCCTGGAAATCTATCTTCTGAAGCTCTTCTAAATGTGAGTAAACTCCCGCTTGAACTAGATGATAGCGACTACTCTAGGCCGCGACCCAAACCAAGCGAAAACCTACATTCATTCTGGATGTACTTGAGCCGTGAAGAGATGTGCGCTTACTATTGGACTAAAGTCAATGAGATTTATCTTGAGAACCTGGGGAAGATAGATCGAGCTCAAACAATCGAAGTTGACTATACGCTTCCTGACGTAAATAGTGTTTGTAAAATAATAGAGTTTCTGGAGCTTAACGGCATAGAAGACGAAAAGATTCGGAAGTGTTTGGATCAAAAAGTTAATTCCTTCATTGGTTTCGACCCAGAGGTAAACACTTATCCACATTGGACTAGTTGGGATGGGAGTTTACGACAAAGTTTTTGGGATATTGCTGGCGATATGATGTCGCTGTTAGGGTACGATGCCAACCCCAGGGCAAGATGGAAACCAACCAATTACGGCACTATCTGGGATGAAACCAAAGACCTAGATTCATGGTATATGTGGATGTTTAACGGAAGAATAAATGTTCACAATGTCTTTTTTCAGTGGTTTGAGGAAAAGTCTCTAGAATATTCGATGCAAGAAATCGCCGACTTTGGAAGTGGTATCGGCTATGAATATTCTCAGTATTTCTCAAATCGAACATATCATGGCTATGATATCGCTAAGCATGTGGTGGAATGGGCTAATCGGAAGAACACGAATTCTAACCATCATTTCTACTGCACCGACTATATATGTGAAGACATAGATCGGAAATATGATTTAGTTATTTCGAGTGGAACAATCGATAATTGTTACGATATCGATCAATACTTAGATGCAATGGTTAGAGTTTCTCGAAGGTGGATTTATTTGACGAGTTATAGCGGCTGGTTTCCAGAACTAGAATCCCATAACTATAGTTTTAATGCTGAACAAAACTGTTTCTATAACAAGCTTTCTCCAAGAAAAGTAAAAGACTTATTAAAAAATCTAGGCTGCAGTCATATCACAGTAAGAAAGCTCCCAACATTAAACAACACGATCCCATATGAGACTGAAATTTTTGCGAAGGTGGGGTGATTTTCTTCGTCGCTATCGTATTTTCAACAGTGTTGAACAGAGAGTTAGAGAGAAATTAAAGATTCTAGGCCCCAAAAAAATAGAAAATAATCCGAATATACCGATTGATAGTGACTCAGAGTCTTTGTGCTCCCGAACGACTAGTAAGAATAATTATAAGGTAAATGATGGGTTAGATTACTCAGCGTATCGTGCTCAAGTTAGAGAGAACTATGAACCTTTGAGCAATTCCCTTTTTGTATATGAACGACTTGTTGAGCTTCTAAAGCTCACTCCGACAGTTCAAGTTCGTCCTATGCGAGAGTTGAGAAATCCAATAGATAGTGACGATAAAGTTGTGTGTCTACGTCACGATATCGATGCGGATCCAGAAAAAGGTGTAGACCTTTCAAAAATTTTGGCAAGAGAAGGGATACCAGGAACATTTTATCTACTAACCAGCGCTAACTACTATGGTCAATTCGTTGGAGATACATTTGTGAGAAACCCGATGGTAAAAACCTGGGTTAAGAATTTTATAGTTTCGGGTTGTGAACTCGGTCTTCACAACGATGCACTTGGAATTTCAATTAATTACAGAGTAAACGGCTCCAAAGCACTCATTGATGAGCTCGCCTATATTCGATCTTTAGGAGCAGTTGTTACGGGAACGGTTGCACACAATTCTTTTCCAGTTCATATGGCTGAGAATTTTGAGGTATTTGAAGAGCACCAACTTTGGAAAAGAGATACCAGAATTTCTCAGCTTCTTGGAGTGTTGAAACAGGAAGACTATGGAATTAGCTACGAAGGAAACTATCCCCTTAAAATAACAAAGATAGATCAAGCGAAACTGACGCAGTTTTTGCAAATCACACCAAATTTAAAGAACAAAGAATGGATGAAAAAATATTTGCTAGATAATCCATACATGGATCGAGACTATGACAATGATATTTGGTTAACGGGAAGCGACAGTTGGTGTTGTTGCTCCAGAAATATGGCACAGAGGTTCTTTGATATTGATATGAACTATTCAGAGATGGTGGATTTCCTCATTAGCAGATCACCTGGTTCTCGCACTGTAATTACACTGCATCCTGAATTTTTTAAATAATTAGAGTAGCCGACAAAACCCCGAATTAAGACAAATTTTCAATTATTCACGCGTCTGACATGCGTAAAAACTTGATACTTCATTAATCTCGATATTTTCGACTATCTTAAACTCAGTCTTCAACATTGGTTCGAACCAATCCCTTGCAAAGTGAAACATATGATAATCGTCTACTGGTTTAGCATTTTCATCCCAGGGGTCATATTTTTTGCTTCCTTCGATAAACCCCATCCAAAGCAATAACATTCCATTTGGCTTAAGAATTCTAGATATCTCTTGTAACGCGCGATTCGGATCTAAAAAGTGATCCATTGAGGTTGCAACAACGGCATTATCAAAAGAATTATCATCCCATGGTAATAGTTCAGCGACCCCATGATGGAAATAGAAATTTCGTGGTAAATCTGGAGATAGTGGATCAGTACCAACTATAAGATCTTGGGAAAAGTCAGCAAGGTAAATTGGCTGTTCCGCAATTCCACACCCAACATCAATCACGCTGCCATAGCTGTAGGGTGAAACAAATTTCCGAAATAGTGAGGCTACGTAGTTCTCTTCGACACTGATACCAGCCTCTGGATCTTCCTGATAAGAAATCAAATTGGGCTCGAGCAATTTGTACCATTCATCGAAGGTTCCATATCCAAATTCCTTCAATATTGCCAGCTGTTTCTCCAGCGGTTGAGGGTCAATAATCCTTGGTAGTTTGGTACTCAATTGGGTATCGGCACGTTTAGACGAGAAGAGCGATCTTGAAGAGAGCAACACCTCGACTGATGTGCCAGAGTCCGAAGAAGACATGTCGCTGACTACCTGTGCAGCCACGATATCATTAAGAGCTCGTATTTGTTCCCCGTAGTTGCCCAACGCTGTTTCGAGATAAGCCACGCGTTGCCGTAGTGATTCCATCTCTAATTTAGTTGTGTCAGAAGAGTTTTCAACCTTACCTGCTGAGGAACCGAGCAATGATTTGATAAGTTTCAATGTGAGGGCGTACTAGTTGTCAGGAATTTCAATGGAGTAAACGCCCTGACTATTAGGAGTTATAAAACTGAACAGCATCATATTTCTATCGCTGTAGTTTTGCCTTGGGAAATGGGCGTAAACATAATTACCACCTACTGGCGGTGATATATCAACTACGGTGGTCCATGTTTTTCCATTGTCTCTAGATTCATGTATTTCTCCCCACGCGGCCGTGTACAAACGATCGTTGAATACACCTAGGTCTGGTGCATCGTCGTAAGCGGGCGTCGCAGAGAGTAATGTCATAGTCCCATTATTGATCGCGACTACAGTTGTATTTGTTAAGCCCGTAGGGCTGGTGTAAATGATTTGTCCGTAAATCTCGCCTGTGCTGATTTCGCGTAGGCCTCCGACAAAGGGGCTAAACTCTCCGTTGTCAATAGCCATATTGTATTCTCTGAGGTAGCGCTGACCGTATAAATCCAGCTCTATCACTCGAACCGAGTTGTAATCATGGTTAGCACTATTGATTGCAAGACGGCCGACTTGAACATAGAGTTTGTGATCATTGGAAACTATCGATGGATATAAATATCTGTTATTACCTGGTGGCTGTTCGACAAAAAAAGGACCCCACCATCGATTTGAATACATACCACATCGAAAATTTCTCGTAGCCCACTGTGTAGCGCAAAGATAGACTCGATCTATTACCTCGTCGTAAATAGCACCTTGATAATAGTTTCCCACACCCCACACATCGGTAGCGATACTTTGTCTAGCACCAGTAAGTGTATTCACGGTCCAATGTATGACAGCTCCACTTGGATAGGTGGGATAAATGATATGAAGTTGATTACTTTTACCGAGCATTAACGACGCACTCTGATGAGCGACACCTAATCTCATCCAGAAATTCCAGCCAGCTCCAACATTCCGATATAGGTCGATGTCGTATGGTTGAGAACCCGTAGTTTGTAGTACCGCATACTGAGATCCGTCTTCCGCGACGACATATTTCGGTGTTTGCTTGCCCCATAAGGGATAAGTGGTTCCCAGTCCTTCAGACTTCACCAGCTCAACACTTGCTGCCAGCTGTGCGTGCGAACTGGTAGCAAACAGTAGAGCGCACAAAAACAGTGCCGTTCTTGTAATCTGCTCAGCTAGATGTTTGTGACAAAAACCTGATGTCTTTCGCACTTTACGATTAGCCCCTCCAATTATTTCTTTGTTCTTCATTCGGAGTCTTTCTCTGTCAGTGGTATGAACACAGGGTTAGTTGGAGACGTCATTATAGTATGGAATCATAGCAGTCTAGGTGACCACGTATTAATACATCAAGGCTGCAGTTTTCTAGCACCCATTCGCGAGAGTGTTTGCCCAGAATTTTCCTAGAATTAGCATCTGCGGACGCAATTTGACACAATGCGTTAGAAACCTCCTCCTCAGAAAAAGCCGGATGAAGGGGGGGCATGGTGGGAAAGCACCACTTGTTTGCTACATGTGCATAGCTGGTTATCAAAGGGGTTTCGGTTGCCATGGCCTCGGGACCGATTCCACCGATGGTGGGAATAATGCATTGATCAATTACGACATCTGCGGATCGGAGATAGTCAACAAAACGGCTTTTCACAATGGGTGGATAAAATTGTACGATATTGTCGATCCCCAGGCTGGATACCAGGGCTCGGCTATTGTCGGCGTGTTGCCCCCAGTCCGCAATCAGTAGGAGAGAATCAGGATACTTTTGGGCAAATTTTGCATAGCCCTCAATCATGATCTGATTGCCTTTCACGTTCCAATTCTGTCTCGCAGGAGCGAAAACGAGGAAGGTATTTGGATCTACTAGGCTGGAGCGAAACTGTTTTGGTCCATCACAGTAGCGGTCGGTATCAATATAATGTGGTACGTGAGACACGCGAGATAAACCTATATCGGTCGCAACTTCACCTACATCCGGATTGGTTAAAAATACGTGGTCGGCGGCGAGATAGGAAAGCCGCAGTAGGGAATCCACCGGTTTCTCACCAGCAGCAAATTCTCTCAGTGGTCCATTGTCATAAACGATATATTTTGGGTCTAGACAAAGATACGTGTATACCGCATCCGTTGAATATACCTGTACCAGATCATAGTCGTTGAGCCAGAAACGTATCCGACAAAGAGCGGGGATGTAGCGATCCAGCACTTCACGTGAAATACCCTGTTCGTTTTCCAGACAACGTAACCGTTCAAGTATCTTATCTGACAGATAAAACTGTCTGGCAATCCACGCCTCTATTCTGACAAGGAATTTGCAGAATAAATAGAAAAAGGTACCCGGGGCAATCAACAACAGCACCGCCACCCAGGCGCCGAACGACTTGGGAAAGCGAAGGTGGCTCCAGCTGCGGGTGATCCCGAGGCTGACCAGCTTAATCAGCAGACGGTCTTTGATTTTCTCAATGAAATGGCGAACGGGGAATACACGTTCTTTACCGTTTTTCGGCGAATAGCGATATGACTCTCGACTCTCAAACCATTCAGGTCGCAAACTTCGTTGGGTTTGCTGCCAGTCATTGTGAAAGGCCTTGGCATCGATCTTTGCAGATACCTCTTCCCATTCGGGTTGCGCCATACCGTGCGGGTTATCAAAACTCAGTACAGAAAAAGTGTACTTATCTTGATTAATGCTTTCTAGAGCTTTGACATTATTGTACGGGTTGTTCGCCACATTCTTTCCAAAATGCAGAATCCGTTTTCTATAGCCAGACGCTGTCAAACCACACCTCGAGGTAAATCTTTGTTCAGCAATCTGCTGTACACCGAGCACATGATCTCGACCGCGGTCGAGATACTATAATTACTTTTTACAAACAGTCGACCCTGCTTACCTAACTCTGTTCTCATCTCAGGGTTGTTCACTAGACGAAGGATGCTCTTCGCCAGCACATCAGGTGCGGCTGGTGGTGTGTGTAAACCTGTTTTTTCATGAACCACCACTTCTTTATGCCCGCCAATGTTGGATGCAATCACAGGCACGCCGCATGCACTAGATTCAAGTGCTGCAACACCATAGCCTTCTTGTAGTGATGGATATACCGCGATGTCGAGTGATTGGTGTAGTTTGTGTACTTCGGAGTGATCGATTGCAGGAAGTAGTTCGACAGTTGCCGGATCGATTTTAAACTCTCCCAATAACTTCTCAGCGTCAAATCTAGCGTGGCCCGCCCCTGCAATTATGAGCTTCAAACGATGTTCGGGAAGCGCATTTGTCACGATTGAATAAGCCTCTATCAGATCCCTGATACCATAAATCTCTCGAAAGCTCTTAATACACCCAATCCGGATACTGTCTAATGGTTCGTCAGATTGAGAGGGGGAAAAGCGCTTGGTATCGATACCAAACGGTGTGACCGTAACTGCACTCTGGCAGTATTTGAGTGTCTCAGCTTTTAGAAATTCACTTGTTGCCAGAATCGCATCGCCCTTGTGTAACACCATCTTAATCAGGGTTGAATGGAGCAGGGATTTTTTTGGAAATATAGTAATGTCCGAACCCCATACGGAGATTACCCGTTTCCCAAACGGTGTCAGTAAGCCTATCAGGCCATAGCGAGAAGCATAGTGGTAGTGAACAATGTCCGGATGAAAGTGCTTAATTGCTCTCCTGGTCGCTATTAACTGATGAAGAAACCCACTTATGCCCCTGGAGTTTCGAGGATAAATGCACTCTACCTGTATTCCGCTGTTAGAAAGGTGCTCTTTCCAGTTTCTGATGTGTGTTGAACGATGATCGCCAACAAGTAGTACACGTGTGGATTGGGCTGGATTCTGTGTCACAGGCATGTGGGCTGCGATTATCTAGCAAGTTCCTCGCCAGTTTATCCTAAGATCGAGTCGATGGTTTTCTTTATTCCGTCAGCGAAAACGGTATGGGTGACCTTGGTATCCAGTGCCTTTTCGATCAAGCTGTTGTCGGAGAGAATTGAAACAGGTTTGCCTTCAAGGTTGTGCTCGATGTTAGCTGGAACCCCTAAATAATTGGCAATTAAGTTGGCAGCATCTATCAAAGTAATACGCTCATTCCCGCCAAGATTCAGTGTGCCTGCTATTTGCCCTTCTATGGACTTCGCAATTATGTTACTCAAGTCTGAAATGTATAGCGGGCAGAATGCTAGTCCATAGCTGTCACCAGAAATCATTACTGGCTTCCCGGCATTGATGGAGTGCACCAGATTCGGGATAAACATTTTATCCTGACCCGGTCCGTAAGGAAAAAATATTCTAAGGTTGAGAACTTTCATCTTCTGGCAATAGCAGTTCGCTACGAGTTCTGCAGCATACTTTGAGATCGCATAGGAATTGCTCGGTTCAACGGGCATTGACTCATTCAGCAATCCATCTCGAGGTGAATATACACTGCCAGTAGAAGCAAATATAAACTGCTTACATCCTGATTCCAATGCGTAGTTGAGTAATCTAGCGGTAGAGAGTGTGTTCACGCTTAAGGTGTCAACAACACCAGATGGAAACTCTCGAAACTGTCTGGATTGCGCCAGATGCAATACCACGTCAATTTCAGCGGGCAGTTCTTCTACACTGAACTCAGCCGAGAGATCAGCATTGATTGAAGAGAGATCAGTTGACGTTAAATCTCCGGATCTGGTTAGAGCGAATATGTGATGCGCTTCAGAAAGGTCGCGACATAAATGAGTACCAATAAAACCGTTTGCCCCGGTAATTAGAACCTTCATTTGGTCAAAAAGCAGGAGATGCCATTAGGATTAGAATCGTTAAACTGAAACTTGGATACTGCTAATTCTTCCATCCAGCCAACCACTTCCTCTTCGGTGTGTTGCCACGCATTGTGAGGGTGATACCAGTCAAAATTAACCATGTTGTTGGTTTCATAATCGAATGCGTCATTCCAAAAACACTTGACAAAATTGTAGTAAAACAATCTTTGTACATCATGGGTTCCAGCCGGAATACCCAGTACCTCAACGGGTTTATCTAATGTGATTTTTGCACCGAGGTCCGCTAATGCTTTCCCCAGATCGGTGAGGGACTCACAAGCCTTGTAGCAATCTTCTGGTTCTAGATGCATAAATGCATCTCGGATATGAGCGTCGCAAAATTTTCGTGCTGCGCCCATTTGTCGATAGATGTAAAAGAAAAAATTCCCACCGGGAGCAAGTTTTTCATACAACCGAAACACCGCTTTTTTCGTGTCAGGTGTATGGTGTAAAACACCATCAGCAACAATCAAATCGAAAGAATTATTCTCAAATGGACCATCAAACAAATCAGCTTGAATGGCATAACAATTGCTCAAATGATTGGTGTTACCGTAAGTAGTAAATGCAGCGTCAGACACATCCAGTGCATACACTTCTCCATCGGTGTTCTCCGCCATAAATCGAGAGTTGAATCCTGAACCAGGACCACACTCGAGGATGCGACTTTTGGAAGCAAAGAGAGCTCTTAGTTTTTCTACGGAATCCACGGCAAATTTTTTACAGTACCAGTCATAAAGAAATTCTTGATGAGTGGGGGATAAACCATACTCCTGAAATCTTGTCCATTTATCAGAGAATGTTTTGTTGGTTTTGGACTGCTCTTTTTGCTCTTCTGTTTTGATGGCTTTGGTCTCTACTCCAAGCCTCTGAGATAATTTGTGTTTGTCTAGAAAAGCGGAAAAATCGGGTTTGAGTTCTCCCATAAGAAATACCGGTACACCGCGTACGATAGGGAACCAAACATCATTCACCCTATCGGTTAGCAAACCTTCCACGATATGACTACCCTCTTTCTCATAGACTTCAAGGTCCAGGCTGGTTTGGTTGTCGACGGGCGAGCGCAAATGAGTAAGAGCAGAATCCAGCATAATCAGGTTCTAAAAAAGGTAAAAATTGGGAGCACGGAATAGGGCAAGGCTAAACAACAATACGACAGGTGTTGTCATTGAGTTCGTATATTGCGCCGGTGTGCGGGCAGGTTGCACGCATAACACCATGACTGTCTGCTGAAAAATTCAGTCGTTCGCCAAATTCACTCATCCAGCCTTGGATTTTGCCCGGCACACCAGTTACCAGCGCGTAGTCTGGAACGTCTTTGTTCACGACTGCACCGGCGCCAATAAAGGCGAAACGACCGATGACGGTTCCACATACAATGGTGCAATTTGCCCCTAGCGTAGCGCCTTGTTTGACTAACGTAGGCAAGTACTCGTTCTTTCGAGAAATCGCCGACCGGGGGTTATAAACATTAGTGAATACCATACTTGGACCGCAGAACACATCATCTTCAATGGTGACGTTATCGTAAACAGATACATTATTCTGAATTTTGACATTGTTACCAATTTTGACAGTATTCCCCACAAAGACGTTCTGACCGAAAGAGCAGCGTTCACCAATCACCGCTCTACCGCAAATATGCACCCAGTGCCAAACACGACAACCTGCGCCAAGACACGCCCCATCATCGACGATAGCGGTTTCGTGTATGGTGGTGTCGCCAGACTGCTTGGTCATAGAGAGGACGCTAGTAACTTAACGGAAGGGAAACCGCCTTTCCATCTCGGGCGGACAGGTAGCTCGCAATAATTAGCTCAAGAGACTTTAGACCTTCTCTGCCATCTACTGCAGGTTCGCAGTTACCTCGAAGGCAATCCACTACATTTTCGTAGTAAAGCGGGTGGCCAAATCCGTATACTGAAGTGGTTTCGTAATTGGCGGATTTGATATCTTTATCGTAGTCAGCTTCATCGTCAAATTCCCAAGTCTGAATTTCGTTCACTGCTACACCGCCAACACGCACAAGGCCTTTTTCTCCAAGAATCGTAATAGAGCCCTCGTAGTTTTTGGGATACGTGAGCATGCTGACTGTCATCGATCCCAGAGCGCCATTGCGCCAGCGAACATTGATTACTCCAGTGTCTTCGACTTCGATATCTCTGGCCAGCGTACCGATCATTGCCTGAATGGTGTCAACAGGTCCAATTAGCCAGTCGATGAGATCAATGTAGTGACTAGCCTGGTTCATAAAAGCGCCACCATCTAATTCCCAAGTGCCTCTCCACTTAGCCTGGTCATAATATTCCTGTGGTCTGGTCCAGAAGACATTGAGGTGTACGGTGTAGATTTTCCCAAAACGCTTTTCACGAACTGCCCGCTTAAGTAGCTGCAGAGTGGTGTTGCGTCTGTTTTGTTTGACAACAAAAAGTCTTACCCCAGCTTCGTCGCAGGCTTTAACCATGTTCACACCGTCTGACCAGCGTGTGGCCATGGGTTTTTCCGTAATGACATGAATACCTTTTTGAGCACATCGCACAACTTGATCCGGATGAATACCGCTAGGAGTACAGATGCTTACAACATCAATGTCTCCTTGTTCAAGCAGGTCGTTTAGTCTCCGATAAGACGGTACATTTAAATGTGAATGTGCTTCGAGAACCTCTGGGTTGGTGTCACAAATGGCGACTAGTTCGAGATTGTCAGAGTGTTTCTCAATCGAACCAAAGTGATTTTTGGAAATACGCCCACAACCAATGATGGCGATGCGAATTTTACGGTCGGTAATCGGGGTGTACATATCAGAGGGAATAACTTTTTTGAATATTAAGCTTAGGCGTTGACAATATTTTTACCAGGTTCTGCAGCATACTTTCCCCGGGTATCAATAACAATTTTCGCGTTATCTCGTATCATTTGGTAGTCAAAGGCATCGTGATCTGTCGCCAGCAAAACTGCGTCATAGTCGGCGATGGAATTAGCGGTTAGTTTGACACTGTCAAGCTCAAAGTGATGGGCGCGTAATTTAGGAAAAGTCGGAACGTGCGGATCGGAGTAAGACACAATTGCTCCCTTTTCCTCGAGCATTTCCATCAAAACCACGGAGGGCGATTCGCGCATGTCATCCACATTCTTTTTATATGCTATGCCTAACACCAATACCTTGGCCTGATTAAGCGCTTTACCGCTATCGTTCAACGCGTCCATCGTCTTGCTGATTACCCAACGCGGCATTGCAGTATTGACTTCACCAGCGAGTTCGATAAACCGGGTGTTCAAGTCGTATTCCCGTGCTTTCCAGGTCAGATAAAAAGGGTCTATTGGAATACAGTGCCCACCCAAGCCAGGTCCGGGGTAATAAGGCGTGAAGCCAAATGGTTTTGTTTTGGCGGCCTCAATCACTTCATGGATATTGATACCCATCTTGTCCGCCACAATTTTCATTTCGTTCACCAGTCCGATATTTACGGCGCGGTGAATGTTTTCAAGTAATTTAGTCATCTCCGCCACTTTGGTGGAGGAAACGGGTACTACATGGTCGATAGCAGACTGATACAATGCGATTCCCGTCTCCAGGCACGCGCGAGTATGCCCGCCACAAACTTTGGGAATGCTGCGTGTGTCAAAATCGGGGTTGCCAGGATCTTCGCGTTCTGGTGAATAGACCAGGAAAATATTTTGCCCGACAACCAAATCTCTAGATTCGATTCTGGGCAGTAATTCTTCCTCGGTGGTGCCTGGATAGGTAGTACTCTCGAGGGAGACAATCTGGCCCTCGCGCAAATATGGAACCAGTGAATCCATAGTTTGAGTCACAAAGCTCAAATCAGGTTCCCGATAGCGATTGAGTGGCGTGGGCACGCACATAATAAGCGCGTCAGCTTCACTCGCACGGGCGAACTCTGTGGTCGCCTCGGTGCCGTTAGATACCGCTTTTTCGATTCTTTCAGCTGCGATATGTTCAATATAGCTTTGACCATCATTAAGTTGATCCACCTTGGATTGATCAACATCGATACCAATGACTTGGTATCCGACCTCAGAATAACGTAGTACAAGCGGTAAACCAACGTATCCCAGCCCGACAACCCCAATTGTTGCGCTTTTGTTGTTTAGGTTGTCGACGAGTGTGGAATGTACGGAGTTGGATGAATCAGTCACGATGTTTCTCTATGAGCGGGCTGCGCGGGCTGTCCGATAAGTATCCCGATTATAAAACCGGACCCCCAACTCATATGAAGAACAACAGTGCTTAAAAATGCCATGCATTTCACCGCAATGCCTACTTTTCTAGAGTTGAACAGCACAAAAATTAACGCCGCGGAGTATATCACCAGCACCCCAACAATCGGTAGCGACGTCCAAGGCGTCACTGCTAGAGAGAAAACCAAGGTGGCCACGAACAGCGCTGGAAGCAGTTGCCTTGGTTTCAAGGAACTTGGGTGCTTCAGAAAGGTTTTGGCGCGCCAAATTCCATAGCGATAGTATTGTCGTGCCAGCTTAGGAAAACTGTTTCTTACAAAGTATTTGCAAGTAATTTCTGGAGAGAAATAAATACCACCAACTTGCTGACGAAGCCGAAAGTTATATTCGGTGTCTTGGTTGACTACCCAACGCTCATCAAAACCGCCCACAGACAGAAAATCCTCTTTCCACCAACAGCCCCCAAAAACAGTGTCAACCCATTTTGCCTGTTCACCCGAGCGATATTGCGCGTTTCCTGTGCCGGTGGGAAGAGAAAGTGCAAACGCAATGGACTCACCGATAAAACCTTCGCCAACAGCGGTGAGTTTCCCGCCGACACTTGCCGCGCCGGTTTCAACCAATAATTCGACAGACTTGGAAACATAGTCGGGCGCATAGTTCGCGTGAGCTCCAACCCAGACTAGGATTTCTCCAACCGCCGTCCTTGCTCCGATATTCAGTGCTGAAGGGACAATTTTTGCAGGATTCTCTATTAGCCTTACCCCCGGATGGCTTTGTTCGTACTTTGAGACGATGTCGCGAGTACGATCAGTACTACCCCCATCAATAACTAATATTTCTAGCTGTGCCGCGTCGAATTCACCGGTTAGTAACGAATCGAGACAATCAGCGATGTATCTCTCTTCGTTGAATGTCGGAACCAATACAGTCACATTTTGAAAGGTCCGCGTCTTTGTCATCGATTAACCAGGATTAAATGCGAGGGCAGTTATAGTATTCTCGGTACCACTCACAAAACCGCGCTAAACCGGTTTTTATATCCGTGCTTGGTTGATAATCACAGGCAATACGCAATCTTTCTACATCCGCGTGTGTCGCCATGACATCACCGCTTTGCATTGGCATCATGTCGTATTCGGCTTTAACCCCGAGGCAGCTTTCAAGGGTGGCGATGTAGTCCATTAGCTGCACCCGATTACCGTTCCCAATATTGAGTACTCTGGCGGGCGCCTGGCTGGCCGCGGGGGTAGGTGCCGAAGCGTCGAACTCAGGGTCGGGTGTCGCGGGTTGGTCCACTACCCGAATAATCCCCTCGACAATGTCATCGATATAAGTGAAATCACGGGTGAGCTGCCCGTGGTTGTATACGGGTATAGATTCTCCAGCCAACATAGCCCTGGTGAATTTGAAAAAGGCCATATCTGGTCTTCCCCATGGTCCGTATACAGTGAAAAAGCGCAACCCTGTACAGGGTAGCTGATAGAGATGGGCATACGTATGCGCCATTAATTCATTCGCTTTTTTGGTTGCAGCATAAAGCGAAACCGGATGGTCCACTGGGTCATCCTCACTGAATGGCAATTTGGTGTTACCGCCATAAACAGAGCTGCTGGACGCGTAAACCAGGTGTCCCACCTGGCTATGACGACACCCCTCCAGGATATTACCGAATCCGACCAAGTTGGCATCGACATATGCCGCAGGATTCTCAAGAGAATAGCGGACTCCAGCCTGGGCAGCGAGATTGACGACCACGTCAAAATGGTTATTCTCAAATAACGAGGCCATAGTCTCGCGATCAGCAATATTCACTCTATCAAACTGGAAACCCTGGCGTGGGCTAAGTCGAGCGAGACGCGCTTCTTTCAAGCTGACTTCATAATAATCGTTTAGCGAATCTATTGCGTGGATGGTATCGCCGCGATCAAGCAGACGATGGCCAAGTGCAGCGCCAATGAAGCCAGCGCCGCCGGTAATTAGGATATGCATGGAAGGTTTCGAGATTGGTCTTAACTACGCCCGTATTCGTCATCGAAGCGCTCAATGTCATCTTCACCGAGGTAGGCACCAGACTGCACTTCGATAATCTCAAGTGGCACTTTGCCGGGATTCTTCAGCCGGTGTCGCTCTCCGAGAGGAATATAAACCGCTTCGTTTTCGGTGATCATTTTTACTTCGTCACCAACAGTAACTTCAGCAGTTCCCGAGACTACGATCCAGTGTTCGGCGCGATGATAGTGTTTTTGCATCGAAGTGCAATCACCACTTTTGACCATGATACGTTTCACCTGAAATCGCTCTCCACTATCGAGGCAATCATAGTTTCCCCAGGGACGGAAGGCTTTTCGATGGAGTTCAGTTTCGGGGCGGCCCGCGTCTTTCAGACGGTCAACCAGTTTTTTAATATCCTGATCGTGTTCCTTAGATGTCACCAGGAGTCCGTCATGGGTTTCAACAATAATTAAATCTTCTATGCCGAGGGCGGTAACCAGCTTATTTTCAGCATGGACATAGCTGTTACTGACTTCTTCCAACAAAACGTCTCCACTGGTGACGTTGCCCTGGTTGTCCTTGTTCCCAGATTGCCACAATGATGTCCAGGAGCCGATATCGCTCCAACCCGCATTCAGAGGAATCACGCTCACCGAATCCGATTTCTCCATCACCGCATAATCGATCGAAATATTGGGTGACTCTGCGTATGAACTCTCTTCCAGTCGTAAAAAGTCCAGATCAATTTCTGCCGCAGACAG
The DNA here is from genome assembly GCA_019633985.1 of Acidiferrobacterales bacterium. Taxonomy (GTDB): domain Bacteria; phylum Pseudomonadota; class Gammaproteobacteria; order Arenicellales; family Poriferihabitantaceae; genus VYFG01. The sequence goes on from JAHQWE010000116.1 coordinate 44,582, forward strand.
TGCTTGATTCACGCATGCAAGCATGCCGGGTTCATGTTTTTCCAATTCGCTCAGATAGCTCTCCGCAGTGAATACAAACATGCCGCTATTCCAATAGTAGTCGCCTTGATCCAGATAACTTTGTGCTGTGGGCAGATCTGGTTTTTCAACGAAACCATCTACCGCCATGGCGCCAGTATTTTTGGGGTTGGACGACGCTTTGATGTATCCATATCCGGTCGCCGGGTAACTGGGGGTAATACCAAATGTCACAAGCCCCCCCGATGTTGCTGTCGTCGCTGCTTCTGCAACCGCAGCAGCAAATGCTGCAACGTCGTGAATAACATGGTCAGCGGGTAAAACCAGCATGACTGAGTCAGGGGCTTCTTTCGCGATTTGAGCCGCTGCACTCGCAATGGCGGGTGCGGTATTTCGCGCTGCAGGTTCAAGAATTATGCCATTATGATCCAGCCCCAGCTCCTGCATTTGTTCCGCGACCATAAATCGATGTTCGTTGTTACAAACAACCAGTGCAGGTTGAGCTCCCTTGACCGCATCGAGTCGTTCCAGTGTTTGCTGGAACAGACTGCTTTCACCGACCAGATTGATGAACTGCTTGGGACGCATGGAACGGGAAAGCGGCCAAAGCCTGGTACCGGAACCACCTGATAGGATGACAGGGTAAATGTTGGTCATCTTTTTGTCCTGTTCAAAATGCGTTTTAAAATGAAGCGCCGCTTGCGACCCTGCGAATATCAGCTTCCACCATCATTTGTGCCATATCCTCGAGCGAGGTGGTCGCCTCCCAGCCCAAGTCTTGCTTTGCTTTACTTGCGTCGCCCAAGAGCAGCTCCACTTCGGCGGGTCGGTAAAACTCGGTGTTAATGCAGACTACAGTTTGCCCATTTGCGGTATTAATCGCAATTTCTTCGGTGCCACTGCCTTGCCACTCGATTTCGATGTCCGCAGCGGCGAACGCGAGATTGACGAAGCTGCGCACAGTTTCTGTTCTGCCTGTGGCTAATACATAATTATCCGGTGACTTCGCCTGCAAAATGCGATGCATTCCCTTGACGTAGTCTTCGGTGAATCCCCAATCCCGTTTCGCATCTATATTGCCAAGTTCAATATGTGACAACAGCCCTGCTTTCACTCTCGCAACCCCATCCGTAATTTTTCGTGTGACAAAGTTTTTTCCGCGCATGGGAGATTCATGATTAAACAAAATCCCGCAACTGGCAAAGAGATCGTAGGACTCTCGATAGTTCACAGTAATCCAGTGTGCATAGAGCTTAGCGACTGCATAGGGGCTACGAGGATAAAACGGGGTAGCTTCATTTTGCGGTGTTTCTTGCACTAATCCGTATAGTTCGGAAGTCGATGCTTGATAAAATTTTGCTTCTGGATGACCGAGCCGTATGGCCTCAAGAAGGTGTAGCGTGCCGAGTCCATTGATATCCGTCGTCGTGACTGGTTGCTTAAAAGAAACCTCTACAAAACTCTGGGCCGCCAGATTGTAAACTTCGTCAGGTTTGAGGGTCGCAATGGTACTCATTGCATTTCCCGGGTCCGTTAAGTCGAGGTCCACCAATTCAAAGTTATCAGCATTCATTATTTCCAGCTCTTGCAGTCGCCAAAAATTGATGGAGCTGGTGCGACGATATGAGCCAAAAACCCGGTATCCTAGCGAAAGTAAGTATTTCGCCATATAACCGGCATCTTGACCGGTGATACCAGTAATCAACGCTGTTTTTGACATGTTCCGGAGTTCCTTTAGGTTGGAATAAGAGGGATTGAGGGCGGGGCCGATTGATTCGGGTTTCTTTTCGTGCGGCGTTGTCTGTCGCTGGGGCAAATTATAGCTTTTCTGCCTATAAAAATCGAAACGAACAGACCGAAATCTTTCACTCCATTGATAAGATTGCGCCATGAGCGAGACTTCGATACCAGCCAGACCCCGGGTCATGATGGTGATTACCAAGGCAGATATAGGCGGTGCGCAGAAGCATGTTTTGCAGATGTTTCAGAATATGCGCCGTTCTTACCGGTTTTTGTTGGTGTCTGGAGCGCCAGATTTTTTGACCAACGCCGCTGCGGAGCTGGGGATTGAGGTCTGTATCGCACCGCGTCTGCGCCGGGCTATTAGACCACTTACCGATTTGCGAGCTTGCTTCCAACTGGTGGAATTGATGCGAAAACATCAACCTGATTTAGTTCATGCCCACTCGTTCAAAGCGGGAGTTCTCGCCAGGTTGGCTGCGACGTATTGCAGAATTCCGACAGTCTTTACCGCACATGGTTGGTCTTTTACCCCTGGCGCTCCTCTTTTCCAGCGAATATTTGGGCTAGCGGTAGAGTCGGTGCTTTGCAGAACAGGTTGTCTCGTGGTGACGATATCCAGGCATGATTATATGTTGGCTCGCCGCTGGCATGTTGGGCCAGGAAAACGACGATATCTGGTTCTCAACGCTGCAGACCAGCCCGCCAGTAGCGGAAACCTTGCTAGAAACCCCGTTCGTCTCTTAACCATTGGTCGAGCAACAGCAGTGAAGAATCAGCAGTTATTGATTGACACGATGCAAGCGCTTCCCAAAGAAATCGTTTTGACAATTGTGGGTGGGGGCCCACTACTGGAAAAGTTGAGAGCAAATGTTAAGGCGCGTCATCTTGAAAGCAGAGTGCTTTTGCCTGGTGAAGTTGAGGATATCGCGCCATATTTTGAGCAATCCGGGATATTTGTGTTGTGTTCAAACTTCGAAGGTTTACCACTCAGTATCCTGGAAGCGATGGCGGTTGGTTTGCCAGTGATATCGACGGATGTGGGCGGGGTCAACGAAGCTGTGGAAGAAGGTCAAAATGGATTTCTTGTTCCGCGCGGCGATTCCGTGGCGCTGGCGGACCGCCTTGTTGCTCTGATCAACAACCCTGCTCGCAGGGAGGCGATGGGTATTGCCAGCAAATCACTCCACTCTCAACGATTTACCGTGAATCGGTTTATCGATGAAATGCAGCAGGTTTATCACAAGGCATTGGGGAGCGATGGTTGATCGCCCCCCGGTAGCCGCTTCGTTACACCATCTTTTTAATTGAGATCGTCCATGATTCTGCCTCCAAACTTTTCTCGCTTTGGTGGCCTTCAACTTTATCGGCCTCCACCAGAATCTCTGCGAGTGTCTCCGATTGAATATAGTCAGCGTATTGGTCGATTGCCTGACGAACCAGTTCTGTTCCGCTGATACCTAACTCAATGCGGTCGGCGATTTCCAGGTCTGCGCTTTTCCTCGCATCCTGAACGCTACGCACGATTTCTCTGGCAACGCCTTCAAGGATCAAAGCATCATCGAGAGAGGTGTCCAGTGCGACCATGTATCCACCGGCGCCAGCCGACGCATAACCCTCTGCCGAGCTGGTCTGCACCTGGCAATCGTCCGCCTCAAATTCGATTTCAGCGTCCTCTACCTGCAGCTTGAAACCGCGCCCAGCGGTGACTGCTGCAGCAATGTCTGCCGCATCAGCGGAAGCGAATGCCTTCTTTATTGCCGGCATCAATTTACCGTGTTTCTTCCCCAACCGGCGAAAATCCGGGCTGACTTTATAGCTAACCAGAGTGTTATTGCCTTCAACGAATTCGACGGTTTTGATGTTCAGCTCCTCTAAAATCTGCCGCGTGTGCTTGTTGATAGCGTCTCTCGACTTTTGGCTTGGCGCACTCACCAACAGACGTGACAAGGGCTGCCTGACCCGAACCCGACTTTCTTCACGGGTCGAACGGCCCAGACCAACAATTTGTTGCACCACATCCATTTCATACACCAGGTCAGCGTTTAAATAAGACTCGTTGTGCGCCGGCCAGGAGGTTAAATGAACGCTTTCTTGCTGATCTGAGGAGATAGCAGATAAATTCTGATACACAGCCTCGCTCAGGAACGGCATGAATGGTGCCATCATTCGATGGGTTAAATCGAGACACTCATAAAGCGTGAGATAGGCGGCTTGCTTGTCGTCTCCCTCATCGCTTTTCCAAAATCTGCGACGATTTCGGCGCACATACCAGTTACTCAATTGGTCGACCAGCTTTTCGATGGCCTCCCCAGCCGTTTTCGCGTCATACTGGTCCAGTGCGTTGGTGGTGGTTTTCAGCGTCTCATGACACAACGCCAGGACCCATTGGTCGATTTCGGGTCGATCAGCAACAGCGACTTCTCTTTTAGGGTCAAAGTTGTCCAACCGGGCGTAGAGAATGAAAAACGCATAGGTATTCCAGAAGGTGTTGACGAAAGAAGCAGCGACTTCACGAACGATATCGACGGAAATCCTTTTTTGGCCTTCGGGGGCTGTACGTGCCAAAAATAACCATCTCAAAGCGTCTACTCCAATGGTGTCGAAGACGTCATAGGGGTTCACAATATTGCCCTGTGACTTCGACATCTTCTTGCCTTTGTCATCGACGATGTGGCTCAGGCAAACACAGTTTTTATACGCGACACTGTCGGACACCAGGGCACCAATGGCATGCAATGTATAGAACCATCCGCGAGTCTGGTCGATGGCCTCGCAGATATAGTCAGCGGGGAAATGCGCTTCAAACTCTTCTTTGTTCTCAAAAGGATAATGCCATTGGGCGTATGTCATGGCCCCTGAGTCGAACCAGCAGTCGATTACTTCTGGCACGCGGGTATAGGTGCGCCCTTCTTTTTCGAAAGTAATCTCGTCAATCTGTGGTCGGTGCAGGTCGACATCACGGAGGGTTCTGCCTGTCAGAGTTTCCAGCTCTTCAAGGGAGCCGATGCAAATCATGTCTCCTTCACCATCTGTCCAAACAGGTAAAGGTGTTCCCCAAAATCGTTCTCTGGAAAGTGCCCAGTCAATGTTATTTTCCAGCCAGTTTCCGAAACGCCCATCCTTGATGGTTTCCGGTACCCAGTTGATGGTTTGGTTGAGTGCGACCATTCGATCTTTGATCTCGGTGGTGCGGATATACCAGGCTTCTTTCGCGTAATAGATCAATGGATCACCAGTTCGCCACCCGAACGGATAGTTATGCAGGGTGACTTCATTGCGGAACATGATGCCACGCTCTTCCAGCAGCTGATTGATAATGGGATCAGCTTCTTTGAAAAATTTACCCGCAACGGGTTCGACTTCGGATTTGAAATAGCCGTCCAAACCAACCCCATGTACAACGGGCACGCCTTCCCGCTTTCCAAGCTCCAGGTCATCGACACCGTAGGCGGGAGCGGTATGGACGATACCGGTACCATCTTCTGTGCTGACAAAATCTGCCGCAACAACGCGAAAGCAGTCCCCAAAATCGACTTCAAGGTAGTCGAACAACCGCTGATATCGCATGCCGACCAGTTCACTACCTTTTACCGTTTTGATGGTCTCGTAATCTTCTTCCCCGAACAGCGCTTGCAGTCGGGATTGGGCTGCAATCAGAGTTTCTTCACCATATTTCACCCACGTGTAGTCAATGCCTGACCCCACCGCCAGCAGTAAATTAGAGGGCAAGGTCCATGGGGTAGTGGTCCAGACCAGAAACGAGGTACCAGGTTCGTCCTCCAGTGCAAATCGGACTGTGATGGATGGGTCTTCTACTTCTTTATAGCCCTGAGCTACCTCGTGAGAAGACAGCGTTGCGCCGATGCGAGGGTCATAAGGTACGACCTTATTTCCCTTGTAGATCAGCCCTTTATCCCAGATATTTTTGAGTAGATGCCAGGTTGACTCAATGTAATCATTGTTGAGGGTGTAATAGGCTTCATCCAGATTGACCCAGTAACCCATTCGCTTGGTCATCGCTTCCCAATCGCCAATATACGTCATTACGGATTCCCGACATCGTCGGGTAAATTCGGCGATACCGATTTGCTTTTCTATTTCCTTTTTGTCAAAGATACCCAGCTGTTTTTCAATTTCGTGTTCTACCGGCAGACCATGGGTATCCCAGCCACCTTTGCGCGGTGCGTAAAAACCCTGCATGGTTTTATAGCGGGGGTAAACATCCTTGAAAGTTCGCGCCAACACATGGTGAATACCCGGCTTTCCGTTTGCCGTAGGCGGCCCTTCGTTAAAACTAAACCGGGGGCGTCCCTGGCTTTGGGTCAGGGTTTTTTCGAAGATATTCTGTTTGTCCCAAAAATCGAGAATATCTTGTTCGAGTCCGGGTCCGTCATATCGGCCGCTTACTTCTTTCAATGTCATTGTCTTCACTTCGCTCTAATTAAGCGTACAAAAAATTCATTTACTGGTGAACCGGGCAATAAAAAACCCCGGCAAATCATGCAAAGAAACAACAGCTTGAGGTCAAACCTCGCTGTTCCTTTGCATCACTTGCCGGGGCGAACGCCGAAGCGCCAATCGCGGTACCACCCGGATTCATTTGCCCTTTACAGGGTCAAATCTTGTTC
>JAHQWE010000117.1 GCA_019633985.1 Acidiferrobacterales bacterium
AGAAATTGAAGATAGTCAGGGAATGAAGTTCACAAAAAGCTTCGAGTACAAACGCGAATCTTGATCCTCGCGGTTGCGTCGATTGCGTCGATTGCGTCGTATGACAGCGAGTAATACTGCTGTCGACTCATGTGCTGAGTGGAACAATGCCCAGTGAATAGGCGATAGGCGATAGGCGAATGGGCGATGGGTGACTGGGAGTTTCTTTGCTTGTAAAAGATGTGAAACCGGCAACGCTATTTCACGAAACACTTCCTTTCTGATTCTGCGACAACCTCGTCGTAAGACCTGGTTAATTTTCGGGCGCCAGGTGCATCCCGAAATGCTCCGCCCCTCTCGCCAGGGGTCTTCATCATCACCTGCAGTGTGTTCGCGTCGAGAAAAGCTTCATAAGGCACAGAATCTGCGATTTTGTCTATCAGGCAGACACATCCATACATCGTGGTGTAAGTTTGCCCACCCCTGACATCCATGCAACCAAGAACAAACTCAACTCTATCTAGAGTGGGATAAGGTGTAACGGCTTCTTCAGTATTGGCTGAAACAACCGACACAAAGCCAAACAATATTCCTGACACTCCTGCTCTTAACAGATTCCAGCTCTTGCTCATTTTTTTGTATTTCTCTTGCTATGTACCCACTCTTCCTTAGCAGCCATAGCCAGCGATGGAAGAAACGTTTATTCGATTTTATCCCTTTGTCCGTGACAGCAAAGACTAAAATCAACCTGACTATCTACTCAGGATTTTTTCCTACCAGTTGCCCTCTTTGCCGCAAGCATTGACGACAATCAGTGCTGAAGAAGCAAAGGCTATTGATTGAGTTTATTCTCAGCAGTCCACCGCTCGGTCGCCTGGTTGAGAATTTTGATCAGCGTGTCATTAATCTGATCAACAAGAACTGTTTCATTCGCTTTTCCAAGGTCTGGCACCAGTTTTGCTTCAAGAAAAACCTGGTTTTCGGCCTCCCAGATCACGACACGACAGGGCATATGAATCAGATAGTCTCTGGATACCTCTAGCAGCTTACGAGCGAGCTCAAGATTGCAAAAATGTACCACCGTCGCTTCTTCAAAGTTGGGTGCTCCTCGCTCTTGAATCGCATGTCCGATCGCATTGCGTGACGTTTGACGATAGTTATTGGAGGAGATGGAAAAGGATAAATCCTCCATCACATCCTCATAGGTCTTGTCGGTAGAAACACGGTAGACAAGGGTTTCAGCGGACCAAGCCACCAAGACTGTCCCACAGGAGAACAAAACAGCGACACACAGCGCACACCATAAGTGGCCAAAATTATATTGTGCTCTCATGGGTCAAGATAAAAATCAGCGCGTACTTTTTTAAATTTCATGGCTTCAAGACTCACCAAACGAGGGATGCTCTAGCAGTATCTGCTGATTGCAGCGGTTTCACGTTCTACTGAAAGTGCGTTATGTTAGCCTTTTCGTAAATTTTTTGTCGGTAATGATTGTTTGGAAAACCCTATAAGGAACTCATGCACTTGCTAAAGTATCAAGGACGTCGACTGACAATAAATCGCCTGATCAGCTACCTTTCTCTAACGCACGATCAGCTTTTCCGCTATTCACGATTGCGGGCGGTCGCTTTCTTTCTTTTGCTTATCGTTACAAATCCTATCTTTTCCAGCAACCCAGGGCCTGAAGCGCCGGGAAAGTTGGTTGAGGCGAATGGTGTTCTCAATCATATTTTTTGTACTGGGCAAGGGCAGCCTACTATCTTACTCGAGGCCGGGCTGGGCGGAAATTCGCTCGAATGGCACCCGGTTCAGACCTCGCTAGCAAAACATAGTCGTGTATGCAGTTATGATCGCCCAGGATACGGATGGAGCGAAATCGCAACCTCACCGAGAAATGCGCGCACAATTTCACGAGAGCTGCAATCGCTCCTCGAAGCGACTGGTGAGAGCGGACCCTATATACTGGTTGGTCACTCTTTTGGCGGTCATATTGTTCGACTGTATGCGAATGAGTTTAGCGAAAGCGTTGCTGGTATCGTGCTACTGGATGCATCGCATGAGAGATTGTTTGATTTTCTAAAAACTAGCGGGTCTTCCATGCTGGTCACCATCAAGGCGCCCCAATTCTACCAACCTACGGTTCCGGTCAATCTACCGGTAGAGCTGAAACCCACATTCAAAAGGCTGGTTAATCGATCAGAGACCAAAGAAACAGTGCAAAACGAGACTTTTTACTTTCGGCGCAGTGCGGAAGAGGTCAAGTGGTTCCCATCGCTTCCAACTGTGCCCGTGAGTGTTATTTCCAGAGGAAATGCGATCAAGTCTTCTAAAGATAGCCAAAGTAGTCCAGATAGTGATGGGAAAGAGAGCAAGTCGTCCAGTATTTCTAAACGGTGGATGACGATGCAGAGGGATCTACACAGACGTTTAAGCGACTCAAAGCATATTATCGCGGCGAAGAGCGGTCACTTCCCCCATCTCGATGAACCGACACTCGTCGCAGAAGCAATTCTAAGTATAGTGCAAAAGATCAGGGCTCAGAGATAGTAAAACTCTCGGTGATCGAATGACCGTCGGCATTTTTATCGACTTGAGCAAAAATACGAAAAACCGACCCCGGCACTTCTTCACTCAGCGTAAACACATACAGCTTATTTTTAAAAGCCGGAAAACGTTTAGACATTGGATCAGTTAAAAATGGTTGAACCACGATGTCCAGCGCTGCAACTTGCCTACCGTTGTATTTCACATCAGTTTCAACAACTTCTGCCGATTCTTCAAACGCAATTTTTAATCTCTTTTGAAAATGCCGCCAGCTGGTGCCATTGTTCAACATGCGTTCCATTTGGTAAATATCCCTTTGCAAGGCCACCGTCAAAATTGGGTTGCCAATCACTGCGTTGAAGTCGGGAGCAAAGCGCTTCCTGTCCCCGGTAAAGTATTCAATGGTCGCGTTCTTACGGTCACCCTCGCTACTTTCAAAATGGACTTTCACCGTGTCATTAAATGACTCGTCGTTTTCAAAATTTGATTGCTTGTCAAAAATGTAGGTCAGTGTAGTTGGCGGCTCTAAGTTTTTTAGATGGTTATCAAAAAACAGCATTTGGTTAGCTCTGGAAAAATCACCGCCACTGACGCCCGAACTGGATTGGGCGATGGTCACCGCAGAGTACAAAGACAAAGCGAGTGCGGCACCCGCTAGACGTGAATATTTGGCCAGTTTCATATTGTTCCGAGTAGAAGTCGCGATCGATCGGCGAGTATAGGCAGAGCGAAACCACGCGGTCACAGAATCAAAAAACTCGGGAAATTTTCTCGGTTCCATCACCCGATGCTTTAATGCTGCCGGCTTGAGATAGTATTTGTTGAGCAGGTGCAGTGGAAATCAAGCCGTCCATGTTTTGCTGAGAAGAATGTAGAGTGGTTGATGCAACTCAAAATTTCGTCGAGAAAATTTGTGTTCGATTTCATCCAGACCGAATGAAGTACCAACAATAATAAAATGATAGGCCAACCGTAGATGGGAAACAATGACGCGCTGTTAAACGATTTTAGACTGAAAACACTTGAACTCTCATCGGTATTGTCGAGCGCGATTCTGGGTCAAGAACGCGCTATCAAAATGATTTGCCTGAGTCTATTTACCCGCGGCCACGTCCTGCTTGAAGGTGATGTAGGGGTCGGGAAAACTACCCTGTTAAAGGCTGTTTCTCAGTGCATTGGCGGCAACTACGCGCGCATAGAGGGAACGATCGATTTGGTACCGAGCGATCTCGTGTATTACACATTTCTAGATGAAAATGGCAAACCCAGGGTAGATCCTGGTCCGATTCTGAAGCATGGAGAAGAGCTGACCATCTTCTTCTTTAATGAAATTAATCGAGCTCGTCCGCAAGTGCACTCGGTGCTGCTCAGGGTGATGGCGGAACACGAAATCCAGGCTTTTAATCGACTCTATCGACTCCCTTATGTCCAGGTTTTTGCCGATCGTAACAGCCTCGAAAAAGAAGAAACTTTTGAACTGCCGTCAGCGGCGAAAGATCGATTCTTGATGGAATTATCCATTGCCATTCCAGAGGACAGAGCTATCCAACGGGAGTTGATGGTGAATCCGAGATTTCATGACACTGATACGCTCATCGGTTCGCTCCCGGGTGACCTTCTTTCATATCTGGATCTGGATCAGATGTCTTTAGTAATTCAAAACACGATTACGATCAGTGAAACTCTCCAGAACTACATTTTGGACTTGTGTCAAGGGACCCGCACACCCTCTAAATTTGGGATTCACATTGATTCTCTAAACGTGGACACGCTCATCCAGGCGGGTGTGAGTCCTAGGGGAATGAGCATGCTGACCCAGGTGGTACGTGCAAATGCCTGGTTAGCAGGTCGAGATTACGTCGTCCCAGAGGATATTCATGATGTTCTGACACCTATGCTTGCGCATCGAATCATGCTGAAGCCAATCTATGAAATGCAGCGACAGGAAATAATTCCGGAATTAATGGAATCGCTGGTGAACAAGATATCTACGCCCTGAAAGCTCTTGCTTAATGGATATCCAGCCGCCCAAACTGATTCATTATAGAGCTAACGGATCGGGGAAAAGTGTATTTCCTGGTGCCCATAAGAGTCAGATGCCCGGCCCGGGGTTTGTATTTCGAGAACACGATTCGTTCATCCGTTCGATGGATCAAAAACGAATCGATATTCATGCAACCCTGAGAAATCCAATGGGCGAGATAATGGTTCGGAAGTTCAACCAAAAATCGGCCACTTCTATTCATGTTGTTGCTGATCTGTCGGCCTCTATTGCGATAAATTCAGTGGGAAACAAACTGACTTTTATCCGCTCATTGACGCGCTCTCTTGCATTTTCGGCACGAGCTTATGGCGATCGATTCGGTTTTACTGGGTGCAACGATCAAATAAATCTCGCATGTTCTCTGCCGGTTAGTCGGGATATAAGCGGCATCGGCGAATTGCTGAAAAATCTGCAACAGGATTGCCTATCTGGTACCGGCTCTTCTTTAGCCCACGCACATGTCGGATTGGGGCTTAAACCAGGAATTGTTTTTCTAGTATCAGACTTTCTTCTGCCAAAGACACTACTCAATCAGACCCTTGTATCGCTATCACGACACTTTGTGATCCCCGTAGTAGTTGGAAAGAGACAACATCTGCCCGAGAATATGCACCGTGGCCTGGTTTCGTTCAAAGACAGTGAAACCGGTAAAAGTAAAACCGTGTTTTTACGACCCAGCCTGATTCGCAAATATAAAGAAAAATGTGATCGGTTCTACACCGACCTCACTGGCTACTTTTCGAGACAACAGCTGCGACCTTTGACCGTAGCAGGAGATTTTGATGCCGATGAGATCAGTCAATATTTCTACTCATGATAGTACGCAGTAGAAATTGGTTATTACTCGTTTTTCTTGTAATAGGGCTATTACATGCAGCCGTCCTCCGTGCTGGCGACAGATTGCATTCAGTAGTGATTGAAAATCCACGCGCCTACGGTTACCACGTTGGTGACAGCATTGACCAGGTTCTGCATATCAAATATGCGCGCGATATGGAACTGCGACTAGATGGCGCTCCAAAAGTGGGTAATGTGACACCATGGATCAAACTGGTTTCGATGACTCTCGATGAAACAGTATCTGATAAATCCAATTACACCAAAATCACACTACACTATCAGATCTCCGGATTCGAACAGGGAAACAGCGTCATCGACACGCCTGCGTTCACTCTTACCGTAGAAAAAGGACATGAAAAGTTGCCGGTCCTTGTGCACCCAGTTCCACTGCATATCAGCCGTCTATCAGACGACCTTACGCCAAACTACAGCAATATTCGACTCGCAGCGCCTATTGGTCCCGAGCGTAAATCAACTGGTTTGATAGAGGCCATCAAGTGGTTTGCTTTCGCATTGGGAATTCTCTTTGTGGCCCTCGGGATATACCGTCATTTTTATTTGCAAGAAAGATGGGCAGAAACCCATCCTTTTTCTGTGGCTCACAAAGGACTGAAACGTTTAACTGGCACCCCCGATGACGAATTGCTGGCGCATCGCCTTCTTCATACCGCTTTTAATCAGCACTTTGGTCGTACTTTATTTGAATCAAACCTGGATCAGTTTTTCGAACAGTATCCTTCGTTCTTAAAAGAAGAACTCACCATTCGAAAATTTTTTGAGGGCTCCCGATCACTCTTTTTTGCCGCTGAAAATGTCGATTCGGTCGAATCGGCGGTGTACCCCATAGACAAACTGCGAAGTCTTGCTGATCGTTGTCGACACTTTGAACGCAGGAACACCGCGTGACATTTGCAAACCCCTGGATTCTCGCTCTGCTGCCACTGACACTAGTGCCCTGGCTGGTCCATGTTTATTCTGATGCAACCGTCGATGCCATTCAACTGCTGCCTGGAGATCCTACCGCGAAGTGGATTGATCGAATTTTTAAACTCATCGCGAGCGTCATTATTGCCCTTATTCTATTTATTCTCGCGTTTCCACATATCCCGGAAACGGAAAGAACCAAAAGCGGCGAAGGCGCCCATACCGTGATCTTGCTTGACCGCAGCCGCAGCATGGATGAGCCATTCCGCGATGCCAATGATAGAACCAATCGTCCGAACCTCGTCCGGAACGACCCAAACTCGAAGTCTAAAAGTCAGGTTTCCAAGGAAATTCTGGGGAAGTTTGTCGGAAAACGTGATGAGGACCGGTTTGGCATGACAGTATTCAGCACGAAGCCAATACGGACTTTGCCTATCACCAATAAACCCAACGTGATTCAGGCCGCAATCAATGCCGGTAGTATTGGCAGAGGATTAGCGGAAACGAATATCGGAAGTGCCCTTGTAGGCGCGCTGAGCGTTTACAAAGGCGAACCCTATACCGGCTCCCGAAACATTTTACTGATTTCGGATGGTGGTGATGCCTTGAACACACCGGTAAAGGCAAAAATTAAGGGACTGTTACGTAAACATCGAGTTTCCCTCTTCTGGATCTACATCCGATCACACAATGCTGAGCCGATCGATACCAGGGACTCATTCTCACCACATATCGTTCTCAATCTTTTTTTTGAATCGCTCAGTACGCCTTACAAACTCTATACCGCTGAAAATCCCAATGATCTCGAAAGGGCAATCGAGGAGATCAGCAAAATTCGGTCTCAGCCAATCTTATATACCGAAGTCGTTCCGCGGAGAGAAATGACAGCGCACTTATATCGTGCGCTGTTCACGTTCCTGATACTGCTAGTAGGTTTTTATCTGGCAACGCAACCCAGACGCAGTTTGACTCTGACATGACACGACCTAATCTTCTGCTCATCGTTTTAGGTCTCGCTTTTCTGGCGGCATCTGGATACGCGTTGAACCAGCAGCGACAAACCCAAGCTTACAATCAAAATCTGGAAACCAACCAGTTCATTGCTATGGAGGACGACAGTCTTGAAGGAGAATTCATCCGTGGTTGGCGCCATCAAATTGGTGGCGAGTTCACGCAAGCAAGAGCAGTTTACAACGCTATTCTACACCGAGCACCTTCCTCGCTTTCCAATAAGATTCAATTCAATTTGGCCAATATTTATATGCAGCAAGCCATCCATAGGTTTACCGATAGTGATAGCGAAAATGACGATAGTGCTTATCCGCTGGTTGAATTGTCGAAGCATATTTACCGAAAACTTTTAATCGACAAAATTGATCACTGGCCGGCAAAGTACAACCTCGAAATAGCGGTAAAGATCGCACCAGATGTTTTAGTGACAGACATTCCTGAAGACATCCTGCCGGAGCGTAGTCCAGAAAATCAGGGTGTAATTGAAGAGTATAAAAAGCTGCCGTGATTGTTAGACCACCATTGCATTTATGGACCACGCTCGGCGCGATGCTCATCGTTCTCTGGTGCTTAACCAATCCAGTGGCGAAGGTCGATCATGCTGTACACCGCTATATGTTCGTCGTAGATATTACCGAAAGCATGGGTGTAGAGGACGTCGAACTCAATGGCGCTACTGCCACCCGCTTGGAACTTGTCAAAAACAAGATACGTCTGGCGATTCAGAAGCTCCATTGTGATTCAGAGGTTGCGTTCGCAATATTCACAGAGCATCGAAGTTTTCTCCTTCACACACCAATCAGAATTTGCGAGAACTTTACTGAGCTGGACAATATTTTGAACTATCTGAACTGGCAAATGGCATGGCGATCACAAAGTGAGATCGCCAAAGGCATCTATTCCTCTATCAAGATTAGCGGAGAGATGGACCCACCGCCCGCGATTGTATTTTTTACAGATGGCCATGAATCGCCTCCGATACACCCCGATCTTCGCTTTCATATCAAGAAGACGGAAGACAAGATATGGGGAACAATTGTTGGGGTTGGCGGTGACAAGCTACGCCCCATCCCACGATACAATAGTCTCGGAAAAAAAGAAGGCTACTGGCATAAAGAAGATGTGGAGCAACTCGATCGGTTTACCAAAGCCATCAAAGAAGGAAAAAGCATGACTGGTGTCAGCGATAACCCGTTGTACACGGGCAAAGAACATCTATCTTCTCTCAAAGAATCTTATCTAAAGCAGCTGGCGAACGAAGCCTCTTTTGAATATCTTCGGCTGCGAGACGACAATGCGTTAGCGAACCGTCTCACGGACTCTGAGCTGGGGACAATTGATGATTCCGAACAGGATATCAGACCCCATTTACTTGTAATCGCTTTGATATTGTTTCTTACTGGGTTTTTGTTCAAATTGATCACTGATCGACTGCCAGGAAGACGACATCTCAGGTTTTCAGGAATATAGTCTTGTCGCCAGCCGAATATCCACATGTAAAAATTATTGATCCAACACGAATGTGAGAACCTCATCGCCAGTGGAATACCCGAACAACTTGTTACCTCCTGCCGCAACGCTTACATACTGTTTGCCATTAACACGATAAGAAATGGGTGGGGCGTTGACCCCGTATTGGGAATGATGCTGCCACAACAACTCCCCTGTTTGGCTATCATAGGCGTTGAACGCGCCGTTACCTTCCCCGGTAAATAGCAACCCACCCTGTGTCACCAAAACGCCACCTACCATGGGGTCAGCGATCTTATTTTGCCATTGAATTTCACCATTGGTGACGTCGATCGCGGTCAATGTTCCCCAATCAGGTTCGCCGGTTTTCTGGAAGAAAGTATAGCTCTCCCAAGGTCTTCCGGGTTGTGGCGTCAGTTCTCGTGAAATAAACACAGAAGGTTGGTAAATTCCAGCGATATACACCCAGTTAGATACAGGGTGGTATGCCACCGGTGACCATGAGGTGGCACCTAATGTACCGGGCACAATCCGGGTACCTTCCTTGGAAGGCAGGGCAAACAGATTCTCTTGCTTCACAAATGGTTCTGATTTTCTGAGCAACTCCCCGGTCGCGCGATCATGGATAAAAAACCAGCCAAGCTTACTGGCCTGTCCAATCGCCTTCACTTTTTTTCCATTTTGTTCATAGTCGAACAACACCGGGGGGCTGGCCACGTCATAGCCCCATCGATCATGAGGAACCTGTTGGTAATACCAGCGAACTTTGCCCGTTTTTAATTCCAACGCAACCAGACTCACTGTATACAAATTATCTCCGGGTCGAGTCGAACCATCCATTTGCGGCGACGGGTTTCCTGTCCCCACAAACATGAGACCAAGTTCTGCATCGATGGCCGGCGTGGTCCAGACAGAGCCACCTCCCAGTTTCCAAGTATCGCGATACTTTTCGAACTGTTTTTTCTCTTTCTCGATATCCCTTTTTAAATGCGGTCCGTAATCAAGGGTAGTTGTCCACTCCCCTTCCCACCCTTCTTCTGGCACGCTATACCAACGCCAAAGTTCCGTCCCGGTCTCTCCATCATAAGCAACCACAAATCCACGCAGACCGTGACCGCCTCCAGAAAAACTGCCAACAGAGAGAAGCGACTCACCTTCCTGCTCTTGTTCCAGATGCAGGCCGTACCCCGCCCCAGTGATACCAATATAAACGATTCCATCATGTACCTGCGGCGCGAGATTAGCGCTGTAGCCGGTTTGTCCTGTCTGCACGGCACCAGAGAATTCTTCGACATCAACAACCGCCACTGCACTCTCACCGACGCCCTCCTCAACATTCGCAATTTGCCTGTCCCAAATGACCGAACCATCAATTTGATCCAGCGCGATTAATCTGCCATCGATAGTCACGGAATAGACTCTTCCATCAGCCAACGCCGGCCCACGATTGGCAGGCCCACAACAATACTTGTCACTCATCAACGTATGTTGGTAGCGCCAACGCTGAGCGCCGGATTCCGCGTCCAAGGCAATCACATCGTTGAATGGCGTGGTCAAAAACATAATGCCGTCTTTGACAATGGGACTGGTTTGAAATGTGCTCTTTCTACCCGTTTCGAATTTCCAGGCCAGTTTTAACTTCGATACATTATCTTTATGTATTTCCGTAAGTGGACTAAACCTTTGGTTATCATGCTTTCGGCCATAAAGCGGCCAGTCGTCTTCCATGGCATGTGCGGTAGCCGCTGCACAGAACAAGGAAGCTAACAGGTAAAGTGACAAAATCCATCTGCTCGTGCAATGGATAACAGGAGCGAAAAAATGTGAGCGAAACATCAAGATACGACAGAAAACATAGACAGTAAGTGTATGACGTTGTTTGCCGTCTCACGCGACCGCTGCCGCCTATTCGGGATTATTTCCTACGAGAATACCGTTTGATTTATTCAGGACAGAAATTTATCCGGCCCCATACAATTGGAACCTACTCTTAGCTCCAACAAACTCGCTGATTCAGAGAGTAATGCAGTTTCAAACGCGGGAAAGAAATCTTCTGTGTTGTTAATGACTCTGCCGTTCGCACCAAAAGCCCGGGCAAATGCTGAGAAATCGGGGTTAACAAGATCCGTTCCACTAACACGTTCTGGAAAGTGTTTTTCCTGGTGCATACGAATGGTTCCATAGCTGTTGTTATTGACGATAAGGAATATCGGATTTAATTTGTATTGCATCGCAGTTGCCAGTTCCTGTCCGTTCATCATGAAATCGCCATCTCCGGCGAAACACACCACGGTACGTTCAGGATAAGCAATCTTGGCGGCAATCGCCGCGGGAACACCATAGCCCATTGATCCCGACACTGGAGCCAGCACCGTTCGTGCGGCCCGATAGCAATAGAACTTGTTTGGCCAGTCAGCGAAGTTACCCGCGCCGTTAGTGATAATGGCATCTCTCGGCAACTTTTCCCGCAGATAAGACATGATTTTTCCCATGTCCACCGGGCTATTTTGTGGGCCGAGTTCCAATCCGGCACGGTGCGTCGCAACCAGTGCATCCGTTTTCTGTCGGCGCTCTTCACCGCCTGTTTCCGGCAAGCTGGCCGCTGCCAGCGCGAACGCATTCAAATCTGCACAAATGCCGAGATCTGGGGTGAGAACACGGCCAAGTTCAGACTCTTCTGATAAGACATGTACAAAGGGTTGTTTCGGTTTCGGGGCATTAATTAAGGTGTAGCGGGTAGAGGTCATATCCGCGAGTCTTGAACCGACCGCCACCAGTAGATCTGTCTCTTCCAGGTACTCGTGCAGACCCGCAAAAGAATTCGCCACCAGACTGCCTGCATAGCAGCGATGGTCGTTATCAAAACTTGATTGTCGACGAAATCCTGTGACCACGGGCACATTCTGTTTTTCTGCGAACTCGTGAATTGCTTGTCTACCTTCGTCACTCCAGCTGCTCCCCCCTAACACCAGTAACGGTTTTTCTGCGCCAGTCAGCAAGTCTGACAATTTCGATATTGCGTCAGGAGCAGGGGTGAGAGTTGTCGAAGGCGCGGGTGGTAAATCCATCGCCTCCACCTCATCACGCAACATATCTTCCGGTAGTGCTAAAGCCACTGGACCGGGCCGGCCACTGGTGGCAACGCGTATGGCGCGGTTAATGAATTCGGGCAAACGTTCTGCTTGATCAATCTGCGATACCCACTTCGTCACCGGGCCTAGCATCTGGCGATAATCAATTTCCTGAAACGCTTCCCGTTCCATCGAGCCCCGCGGTATTTGTCCGATCAGCAGAATCATGGGAATGGAATCTTGAAACGCAGTGTGCAGACCAACTGTAGCATTGGTTGCGCCTGGCCCTCGAGTAACAAAACAGACTCCGGGTTTCCCAGTCACACTGGCATAAGCATCGGCCATATAGGCCGCACCACCTTCTTGCCGACAAGTGATAAATCGGATGGAAGCGTCGGCACCAAATATGGCATCCAGGGCAAACAAATAACTCTCGCCCGGAACGCCAAAAATGGTATCGATTTGGTTAATGCGTAGTGCATCTATTAGGATTTCTCCGCCTGTTCGTTTGTTCATGGGGTAGCGGGTCTTTCAGTATTTATTTCAATCATTCTTCATTTATCTCGATTGGCTCACACGAACCTCAATATGATGCGGATCAACCATACGCCAGCAGCAATAGGCCACCAATGGCCAAGCCGACTCCACTCCACTGCACCCAATTCAGTCTCTCTCCAAACAGAAAAAAGGACAGGCTCACCACCACCAGGATAGTGCCCCCCACAATCAGGGGAATCGCAACGCTGGCTGGCACCGATCTGCCATTGCCAGACTCTCGGAAAAGATAAAAATACATGATCTCGGCCAGACCAATACATACTCCTGCTGCAATCGCCCAGGGATAAGCCTTGGCCGGCAGACCAATCGACGCATTGGAACGCCACAAATATAGGAGGTAGAAAAATGAAACCGAAAGGGCGGCGAATTGTAAACAGATGGTTGCCAACAGCGGAGATGTTAGCGCATCAGACGCATTCCCTGAAACTTTGATCAGCAAATTGTAAGCTGCATAGCAAAGCGTGATTAACAGAATCAGCGTGACGGTAGTCAATGTCTTTTCTGGGTCATGGGTAACGGCTGAATCATGTCTGTTCCTGCGTTGGTTTACAACTAAAAATCGAATCGGTGGACATGACAAAGCACGGGCATCTGAAACATGACATTCGAGTTGAATTAAAAGACAATCAAGGTCCACTCCCCGCCAGACACACCGTTGTTTCAACGATTAACCGTTGCACTCGCCCTCCTGACAATGGCCTGTGTCCTCATCGCACGGCACGATCCGGGTGGGTTATTTGACGCTGTGTCATTTGGCGCAATGCTTTCAGTAACCCTTTTGTGCCTTCGTAGAATTGGGCTTAGGGAAGCCTACCTGCTGGCGGTGAGCATATTACTCGCTGTACTGATTCTTCAACGTCATGATACGCCTGCACTGGCATTGCAGGCAGGATTGCGACAGGGCGCATTTCTGATGTCGTTCATTTTGTTACTAGGTTTTCTTTACGAAGCGGCATTGAAGTCTCCATCCATAACAGAATGCGGTCAATTTATGACCCGACAAGCTCCTGGCAAGCGGTTTGTTTCTTTGTTTTTTGGGTCCAGTACGATGTCTGTACTATTCAATCTCGGCGTCGTGAGTTTGTTGACACCTCTTATTCAGAATGGAGTCCGTTCCTCTAACCCCAATGACCCGATGAACTCTGTGCGAGAGAGGCGACAGCTGGTGGCGGTGCAGCGCGGCTTTGCCTGGGGGATTATTTGGTCACCAACCGCGCTTGCGCCGCTGACTCTACTTGATTTAATGCCAGAAATTGATCGTATTCGATGGATTTCTCTCGGTTTCGGCATTGCTCTGCTCATCATGGCCATTGGCTGGCTCGAAGACCGCCTGCGATTTCGCAAATTAAAACGGCGCCCCCAAACAATTCTCCCACCACCGTTTCGCGCTATCGGATTTTTCATCGCAGCTTTTTCCTGGCTGCTCTTCATTGCGGTTACCGTTAGCAGACTGTCAGAACAAAGTATCGTTTACGGACTGATGGTCGCCTGTCCGATCATGATGCTAGGCTGGTTGATCGCTCAACAGCTAGGAGAGCCCACTAATACGCTGAAGAATGTTGGACGATCGGTTAAAGAAATTGTCTTCGATAAGTTACCTCTCACACTGCCGGTTTCTATCACCCTGGCGTGCGCAGGATTTATTGGTCGTGCGACCGCTGCGTTGGTACCAGCAGAACAATTTGCTCACATCGTGGGAATCAATACCATGCCTCACTTTGTCTTCTTAAGCCTGATCCCTCTTACCATATTGGTTGCCTCCTGGATGGCTTTCAGTCCTATCGTAGCTGCGGTTTTCCTCGGCAGTGTATTCGGCAGTCTGTCGCCATTGCCAATAGACCCAACCCTTCTAGCTCTCTCTATATCCTGCGGTTGGGCGTTGGCGATGACTTCTTCACCGATTGTGACGCTCGTGCTACTCATGGCACGCACCTCCGGGTATAGCGGGCGAACACTGGCTTTTACGTGGAACACAGGGTTTGCGGTTGCGAGCTATACGTTAGTGGTGCTTTCGTTTTGGATATTAACCGGCGGGGAATAAATAGTGTGATTCGATCGAGCTATCACTCTAACACTCTAGCAGTTCTGCTCAGGTAGGCACTAACCGTTCGCCAAGACGATGAACCTGGTAGTTCAGTTTCTATTCGAGTCTGTGTCACCGCAGTTAGAGAATTTTGTTGTTGTACGAGAGAGCTACGTAGAAATTTCGCGTTTTCTACCAAAGTAGGTTACCTTTTAGTCTGGAACTGTTTCCTCAATACGGCGTGAGGTATTTGCATTGATGAGTGAGAAGATGAAACTAACTCTTTTTATACTCCTGATCACTTTCTCGAATTACTCGATCGCAGAGTGGGTTGAATACTCGACTCGATCGAATGGTAACGTCTTTTACTTCGACGATACGCGACTGCAAAAAGATGGCAACAGAATTAGCGTCTGGAACCGGGTTCGATACAAAACTTCAGTAATGGGGGCATCAAGCTATCAAAGCTATTTGCAGATTGATTGCTCGGCGTTAACGGAAACGACCCTTCAAAATACGTTTTACTCGGATACCGACTGGAGTACACCCGCCATGGCTACAAATACCAAGGCCAAACCCAAGAAAAAAATTGATAAAAATTCAGCCACTGAGCAGTTGGCTAATGTGGTATGTCAAGAGTCGCTTGACCACTGAAATTTCAGCTCACCCAATATTTTTTTCAAAGAAGCACAACAAAAAAAGCTCGCGCCACATCCGTAGCGCGAGCTTTCAGTTTTTGGCTGCTTCTTTTTACTTTGCAGTTATTTGATAGATTTCGCCTTCGTCAGTTGCTGCGTACAACGCATTATCTGGCCCCATTACCAAGCCACGGAATCTCTTGGAGAAACCGAGTGGCATCTGAATGGCGCTCTTGATAGATAATCCATCAGCGGCAAGGTCATAAATATCAATACGCGATCCGGCCGGTGTATCACCGAAGGCGATACCCATAATTCCAGCCGTTAAACGCCCTTCGTAGATGCCCCAGTTGCTACCTTTCAGGAAAGCGGCGGATCCAGTTCCCTGAGACAGACCATTGTTATTCCATGCAGCAGGCATTAAATCTTCGAAGCGTGTATCACTCATAGGCGTGTAAGCAGCCCGAACAGCTGGATCAACTGCATCCATTTGATTGGGCTCGTAACCGCAGTATTTGTCAGGACACTCGCCTCTGCCGGCGATTTTTTCCGCCGGATCCCACCCAGCATTACCACCATTTACCAGCGCGGTGATTTCATCGTTGTGCCATGGCCCGTGTTCAGCAGTAAACGCTCTGCCATCGCTTGGACGAAAATCAATACCTTGTACATTTCTATGACCATAGGTGTAGATACGCTTATCAAAACCCTCTGGAGGATTGTTCTCGGGGTGCGCATTCCCATCGCCATCAATTCTCAATACCTTGCCACAAAGCAATTGACCATCTTGCGGGCAAATACCTCTATGACGATCACCACCCGTTACCCAGAGATATCCCCCTGGCCCAACGCGTAATCGGCCGCCATTGTGCGCGCCAGGTCCGCCGAATGGTTGATCTGATTCAAAAGGCTTGTACTGAATATCCGTAACAATATCTGTTCGATCAGAAACACTCTTGAGATCTTCACTTACCGTGAATTTCATCACGATGTTGCCGTCACACTTTTCGAAGTTGGTTTTGCAACCATCTCCGTAATACTTATTGGAGGTTGAATACAGATAAAGTGTTCGATTCTTCGCAAAATTGCGGTCAGCCACGACACCTAGCATGCCCGCCTGACCATCACAAAAAAGATCACTACCGGCATCGCTGTAACCCTCAGTATCCTTCATGCCATACAGCGCATTAACATCGCCAGAACTGGTTCTTACTGAAAGCCCCTTACACTTCTCAGTGTAAAACATTGTACCGTCAGGTAAAAAAGCCATATCCCATGGATTCTCAAGCCCTGTCATAAATTCAGCCGCTTCTATAGTCGGAATGTTCATTCCCTTATTTGCATGTCCATCCGCCTGGGCGGTGGAAATAAATCCGACCAACATCGCAGCAGATGCCGTGACGGTCGAAAAAGCCGTAAAATATTTATTCATCATATAAGTCCTCTAGTGGTGGTGTTAGTGTTATTCGTATGTTGCTTGTTTTAAGTAAGCTGCGAGATTGGCAATCTCTTCATCGGTCAAAGGTTTCGCCATCATGATCATCAATGACGAGTTTGGGCCAATTTTTATTCCATCTCTGTAAGTTTCCAACTTCGAGGTGGTGTAAGCGATCTCCTGTCCAGATATTTTCGGATAACTGGCCACCCCTTTTCCCGCCGGTCCATGACAGTTGACGCACGTTTTGTTATACCTCGTCTCCCCTGCCTCGATATCTCCGCTTGATGCCTGCATAGAAAACCCCAGGAAGAATGAGAAAAGGAGCCCCGTAACTATTTTATTTATCACTACAAATATCCAGAAAAAAGTAAGATACCAATATTATCGGAATTTTATATTAAAGGATGCCATACAAATATTATAGGGAAGTTGTCCCTAGTCGGAGAACTGCGTCTTTTATAATCTGCATTTAGCTGCAGCCGACCAATCATATAGCCTGTAGCCTATTATCAGTTTTCAGCCAGAAAGTAGTATCGGAATAGCACATTGCACTTCGAACTCCATATCACGCAGAAGTAGTGCTAATGTCACTTCACTTTCTCGCGTAAATATCAGCAATGAATCAGCGAAATTTAGCTGCTCTCAATCATTTTTGATTTTGTTTGAGATGGATTTTGACGAGATCAATCAACAAACCGAGTGCTCTCTGTTTACTACCTCACAAACGGAATCCTAGCCCTTCAGATCATCATCCAGCTCCACCTGATAAGCTGTCACCAATGCGTTCGTTTCGCTTGCCATCCCCACTACCGCAATCAACTCCCCCAGCATTTCATCCGTCATCCCTTTTTTTCTCGCCTGCGCGGTATGACTGCGAATACAATACTCGCAGCTATTCGTCATACTTACTGCCACATAGAGCATCTCCTTTACAAGCGGATCAAGTGCTCCTGGCGCCATCACCGACCTTAAACTCTCCCAGGTTCGCTTCAGTGTTTCCGGATGACTGGCCATATATTTCCAAAAGTTGTTCACATCGTCGACGTTGCGCAACGCCTTTATTTCATCAAAAACAGCCTGAGATGCGAGGGGGGCCTGTTCGTAGTTCAAGGGAATAATATGTGCCATGACAGAGTCCTTAAGTGAGAAATAGAGTTGGTTTGAGTCGATGTCGCGCTCTGCGCGCAGACTGATTGGAGGTTGTGTGCAGAACCGTCCATCCACAAACGTTTCCATCCCGAAAGCGTTAGATTCAATGTGGTACGTTCCAAATTATTTTTGACATCAAACACAACAATAGGTGTTTGCTCGGTTCCAATGCGCTTGAAGACATCTGCGATGGTGACACTTGCCCCAATCTGAGAGTCACCCTTGAACCCTTGCATCAACAAGCGCTTGTATTCTTGCCGCCTGAATCAAGATAGAAAATTTTAATATATCACTTCCAGCGTCAACTGGTCATTCACACAAGGGATTCCGCTGAAGTTGTGCATCAGCTGCTTGACGATCGCGTTTCTTCGCAAAAGTCCCGTGTTGCGCTTCGTACATCGTTGGCTACTCTCAGGCAGTTGACAAATCGATCATCGGTAGTTGACTCACCATTCCATATCGCTCTTCACCGTCTTCACTCACTATGAGCACCTCAGATCCGTGATCCCAGTGATTGTGAGAAATCATACCGAGTCCAACATTCTTTTGGAAACGTGGAGACCAAACTGCGGAAGTAACTTGGCCAACACGTGCATCGTTTAACAAAACACTCCAAGCTTGAGATACCGGTGGACAGGGGTCCCCACTAAAAATCAATCCGCGTATTTGTTGCTTGACACCCTCAGCGTCAATTCTTCTTAGCGCCTCCAGTCCAATATAGTCAACGCTGCCGTCTAGCTGACAGTATCGATCCAAACCACATTCAAATGGATTGTTTTGCCTCGTCATTTCATTGCCATACGACATTAACCCCCCTTCAATTCGCTCAATCAGATTGGGGGAACCGGGTCGCAAATTCAAATCTTGACCTGCATCCCAGCACGCGTCCCACAGAGCCGGACCTAAGCTGCTGTCATCGAGATAGATTTCAAATCCACCTTGCTTGCTGTAGCCCGCTCGAGCAACTACTAATGGATGCCCTTGAAAAGACAGCTTTTTAAATCGGAAAAATGCGATAGAACGCACACTCTCGCCAAATACTTTCTCTAACAGATCATCAGATTTGGGACCTTGTACGGCTAAAGGCCAGACATCGGGCTCGTCGACCGATACGTCGAGCCGCAACCCATACGCCAGGGCTTTTGCCCAGAGCAATACATCCGAATCTGCTATAGAAAACCAATAGTGATCGTTAGCGAGCTTCAGTATCACTGGATCATTGAGCAAACCACCCGCTTCATCCACCATTGGCGCATAAAAACACTGACCCACTTGCCCTGCCGACAAGTCTCTGGGCGTCATTAATTGCGCCAAGTGGGCTGCATCAGGGCCCTTCAGCTCAACCTGTCTTTGACATCCAACATCCCATAATTGGACATGGTTCTTAAGATGTGTGTAGTCACTTTGTTGTGATTCGCCGAACCCCTTGGGAAGCAACGTGTGATTGACGATTGAGAAGTCGGTAACTCCCGCCCGCTCTACTCTGCTTTTATAGGGGGTTGCACGTTGTCGAATAGACGTTTGTAGTTTGGATGCGGGCATTATTCCGACCACCACACGGTGTAGGAATGTGGAGATAGTACGAGAGGAATATGATATCGCTGTTCCCGCGACGCCATGGTAAATCGGACAACCGAAGTCTGCATATTCTGGTTCACGTGTTCCAGGCCGTGCTTCGCGACCAAGTACTCATAACCATAAAAAACCAATTCGTATTCTGCGGCATCGCTCTGGTTTGAAACTGCCACCTCTTGTGCGATTCTGCCTTCTTCATCGCTACGAGCCTCAAACACCAGTTCCCGGTCGTTGTCAGGATAAACTGCATACAAAGCAACTCGAATACCCACCGCAGACTGACCAGCTACCGCATCGAGAACATGAGAAGTGAGTTTCGTCATTATTCGATGGACGCCTTGTCGCGTTTGCTGGTGGTAGCCAACACAATAGGACTGATATAGCCCTTGGTTTTGACATTGACGCAGGCGGTTTTCCCGCTGGCAATCGCGCGCTTCACCGCGGGTACCAAATCTTCAGGGTTCTCAACCAGTTCACCATAACCGCCGAGACCTTCGAACATCGCATGGAATGGAATATCCCTGAAGTCAGTCGCGAAGTGCGTGCCCGAGGTGAACAGCCTCTCCTGTTGTTGCGAGATACAATCCAAGCCGCCGTTGTTATCGATGATCACGACAATGGGTAGATTTTCCTGAAACGCCGCTTCTACCGATAACCCTCCTGAGAGAAAAGCCCCGTCACCGCTAATCAATACTACGTTATCAGTCGGGTTCACCATTTTTGCGGTAATCGCAAAAGAGACACCCACTCCAAGCATACTGAACGTACCCGGGTGCAAAATATTCCCCAATTTCTGACCTTGATATCCTGCAATGTTCACCGCGATCTCAGACCAAAAATGGGTATTGCCGCCATCGATAACGAGCCAGTCTCGGTCGTTCAATGCTTTTTGAACATCCAGCGCCAGATTGAGCGGATGAATCTGTCCTCCAGTTTCAGCCAGATCAGGAACATCTGCCACGGTTTTTTCCACCCACTGCCCGCGACGCTCGCGGTTTAAATCAAACCAGCTCTGGAATCGCCTCTTTAAAGGGGGGTGATCGAGCAGTGTTTTGAGAAATGCGCCAGGATCGCTTAATAAAATAGTGTCTGCAGATCGATTCATTTCCAGTTCCTCATGGGAACCATTGATACAAACCAAATGAGTGGTTGAGGGGAACAGTGGCGGATTACCAAAATTCATCTGATTATCCAATCTCGCACCTACCATCAATACCAGGTCAGATTCATCAATTGCCGCTTTCGATGGCGTATATTGATGCACATCTGCCAATCCCATATAAGCATGGGATTCTTCACCCAGTAATTTTTGGTGATAAGGAACGTTAAAAACAGGAATCGCACATTGGTGACCCACTTGCTCCATTAGCTGCTCTGCTTGTGACCACCACACGCCGTGTCCACCAATAAGAATGGGCCTTTCTGCATTTTCAAGGGCAGCCATGATTTTCTGCAGCTGTTGTGGATCCGGAAACGCTCGGGGTGGAGTCTGATAAGCGTGATCGAAAGGGCGTTCTTCCTGCGCCACCGATTCTTCAAAAGAGCTGAACATAATATCCACCGGCAAACTTAAATGTACCGGCCCTGGATACCCGCCAGTGGCAATTTTAAACGCTCGGTCAACAAATTCTGGAATTCGTTCACCGTCTGTGATCTGGGCGCTGTACTTGGTAAGCGGTGCTGCAATGGCGACATCGTCGATTTCCTTAAAACCGCCCGCACCCTGTCTTTTCAGTGTACTGGAACCGGTCACAAAAATAATCGGAGAGCGCTCGCCCCAGGCTTCCATCATCGCGGGCACCGCATTGGCGAACCCCTCAGGACCAACCAGACAAACCGCCGGATGCCGGGTAATGCGGGTATAGCCATCGGCAAGGTGACCAGCTACTTGCTCATGGGGCGCATTGATAACGGGAATACCGCATTCCATCAAGCCTTCCAGAGCCGGATTACAAAACCCGCCGCTTAGGGTAAAAACCTGCTTGACACCTTTTTGCTGCAACGCACGTGCAAGCAACATGCCACCACGTATTTTCATTTCAATTCTCTAGTGGAAAAGGAAAAATACCATCAATTTTATTCAACCAGCATTTGCGGACCAATTTGCTCTATATCCGCACAGCCTAACTGCGCCAGAGTGAGCTGTATTTCGTTAATGATCAAATCCAACACCTGATTCAGTCCCTCCTCTCCATTCGCTCCCATGCCGTAGGAAAGACTGCGACCCAACATCACAAAATCAGCGCCCATTGCCAACGCCTTGACGACACCCTCTCCGTCACGGACACCACTATCAAAAATCAAGCAGAGTTCGTCACCTACCGCCTTTCGAATCTTTGGCAATTGCTCAATCGCTGCGGGCGCGCTGCCCAATTGTCGTCCACCGTGATTGGAGACATAAATACCATCTACCCCGGCATCACGTATTCGCACAGCGTCTTCGGGTGAGAGCACGCCTTTTACGATGAGCTTTCCCTGCCACTCAGTGCGCAACCGATCCAGGAAATGCCAATCAGCCAGCCCGCGTTTGGCGTCTCGATCAAATTCTCCCTCAGCAAAATTTCCCAGGGAAGGTGCACCCGCAACGAGTGTCGGAATCGACCACAATGGATGCAACGCAAAATCCAGAAACTGCCGAGGACCGATTTTCAGGGGAGATTTAAAACCGTTCCGCATATCTCGTCTTCGTGGAGCGACTTCAGGCACATCGACGGTAAGAATCAGGTTTTGATATCCTGCTTTTCTCGCTCTCTCCACCAGCGACATCGCTTGCTCTTCAGATTGCCCCATATAAAGCTGGAACCAGGCATTGCCATTGGCCCATTTCCCAACGTCCTCAATGGAGCTAGAAGACATCGTTGAAAGGCAATGAGGGATATTCAGTCGCGTGGCTGCCTGCGCTAGCAGCCGATCTCCCTTTGGATGGGCAAGATTGCACATTCCCATGGGTGCAATACCAAATGGCAGTCCCCACTGATGATTGAGGCATTTCTTGGTGAGTTGTTTTTCATCCACATTCACCAAAACACGGGGCAACAGCTTTATCTGGTTCAGGCTTCGCTGATTTCGCAGATTAGCCCCTTCGTCTCCTGCGGCACCATCGATGTAATCAAACACCAGTTTTGGCATTTTTAATCGCGCGATTCGCCGCGCGTCTTCAACACTATAAATTGCAGTCAACATGGCGCCGGAGTATAACAATGGCTGGGGAAATGGCGAGCGATCACCTTGGATGAATTCCGCTGCTATCTGTTACCTGCATTGACCTATCCAACTTATATATGCCCTGAGCCTGGGGAAAACGCTGAGTTTTTGACAAAGATCGATGAAAAGCGCAAATAGATAATGAATTGGTTTAATTTTGTCAGCCCTTTTTTTCGCTAGGGTCTATACTCCCGCCGCGCTTTACAGTTCGCCCTCGTCAATAGAAATTCGGGCAGCCCTTCCGCAATCCTGGTTCGAGTTTTTTTTGCTCACCAATTTATTTTTTTACTCTCAAAATTTTCCATTGCGTCGATTAACCACTATCGCTGACTTCGCTCGTCGGCTTCGCCTTCCCGAAACAGCCCGTTCCGTCCGACCTTTGGGGTTCGACCAGATCAGAGTTGAAACACTATCAGGATTAACCGTGGCGTTAGCATTAGTGCCGGAGGCCATTGCCTTTGCTTTCGTTGCTGGTGTTGCTCCCCTTGTAGGACTCTATGCGGCATTTATCGTTGGTTTAATCACCGCAATATTCGGAGGTCGCCCGGGTATGATTTCAGGTGCAACTGGTGCATTAGCGGTTGTGATGGTGTCGCTGGTTGCTGAACATGGCGTTCAGTACCTATTTGCTGCCGTTGTTTTGATGGGTGTGATACAAGTAACGGCAGGGGTTTTACGACTGGGTAAATTTATCCGAATGGTTCCCCACCCTGTGATGCTGGGTTTTGTGAACGGACTGGCGATTGTCATATTCCTTGCGCAACTCGGCCAGTTCAAGATGACCAATGAGCTGGGCGAAGTCGAGTGGATGCAAGGTCCTATTCTCTGGACAACGCTATTGCTCGTCGGTGTGACTATGTTGTTAATCCATTTTACTCCGCGGATCACCAAACTCATTCCCGCGCCTTTGGCTGCAATCGCTGGCATTGCCGCGGTAGTTATATTTTTTGATATTCCAGTTCCCCGAGTCGGTGACCTCGCCTCATTAAAAGGCGGTTTGCCTTCATTCTCGATTCCAACGGTGCCATTTAATATGGACACTCTGTATATCATCCTCCCCTATTCAATCATTCTGGCGGCAATTGGTCTGATCGAAAGCCTTTTGACTTTGAACTTGGTAGGTGAAATCACCAACAAACGCGGAGGCGCCTCGCAAGAGTGTGTGGCGCAAGGCGTGGCAAATACGGTAACCGGTTTCTTTGGCGGCATGGGCGGCTGCGCAATGATTGGGCAATCCATGATTAACGTCAATTCGGGTGGTCGCTCTCGGCTATCTGGCATTGCCGCAGCATTGTTTTTGCTCAGTTTTATTTTATTTGCGAGTCCGGTAATCGAACTCATTCCCCTCGCAGCATTAGTCGGGGTCATGTTTATGGTGGTGATCGGCACCTTCGCCTGGCAAAGCCTGACAATCCTCAGAATAATTCCTCGGTCCGATGCCTTTGTCATTCTCCTCGTGACAGCGGTTACCGTGATGGAAGATTTAGCAATCGCTGTGGTTGTTGGCGTTATTGTCTCAGCACTGGTTTATGCCTGGAATGCGGCATCGATGATTCAGGCCAAGGCTCGACCCTCGATCACTGAGATCGGTGCAAGAGTCTACGAGATCGAAGGGCCGCTGTTTTTCGGATCAGCTACACGATTCCAGGAATTATTTCAGCCGATGGATGATCCGGAAGTCGTCATACTCGACTTTCAGGGTTCCAGAGTAGTGGATCAATCTGCTCTGCAGGCGATTGAAGCGGTGGCAGCGAAGTATCGCAACGCCGGAAAACGATTACAGCTCAGACATCTCACACCGGACTGCCATAAGTTGCTGACCACCGCAGAGCAACTGATGGTGGATCGGGATGATGACCCCGATTACGGACTGGCAGTGGATTACGACGTCAAGCCGGGACGCCTTGGTGGCAATCATTAGGACTCTGTTTCCGCTATCATTCCGCGATGGTAATCTCGATTCTCAATCCTCTTGATTTGACTTCTTATGTCTAAAATTGTCATTTTGCTTATGGTGGTGCTGGCCGCCATCTATTTTTACAAGCGTTACTCCGGCGGCGCTCTCGACATGGACGCGAACCTAGAGAAAGGCAAAGCTTTTCTCGCTGAAAACAAGGGTCGTGAAGGAGTTATTACTACCCCATCCGGATTGCAATATGAAATTTTGACGCCAGGTGAGAATCAGAATCATCCTGGTCCGAGCGATAAGGTAAAAGTGCACTATCACGGCACACTCATTGACGGCACCGTCTTTGACAGCTCAGTGCAACGCAATGAACCGATTTCTTTTGGGTTAAATCAGGTCATTAAGGGCTGGACAGAGGGCGTGCAACTTATGTCCCCAGGCGACAAGTTTCGTTTTTTTATTCCCCCTGACCTAGCGTACGGAAAACGGCGAGCCGGCCCCATTGGCCCGGGATCTACCCTGATCTTCGACGTAGAACTACTGGAGATTGGTGGGTAGTTCTGCCACTCAAGAACCCTTCGCCAATTGCTGTTCGCGGTAAAGGATATACAACCCGCTGAAAATGATCAGCGCGGCTCCCACGTAAACCCAGTAGTCCGGCAGCTCGCCGAACAGCACATAACTGAATCCGGTGGCCCAGATCAGGGTGGTATAAGAAAAAGGAGATACCACGGACACCGGTGCCACCCGTAACGACCTGATCAGGCAGAAATGCCCTAAACATCCCATCAAACCCAACACTACGAATAGCGGCCAGTGTTGCCACTCAGGCGTCTGCCATTCAAAAGGCATGATCGCTGACATCACAACCATTCCCGCTATGCCAGTATAAAACAGCGAAGTCATCGGATCGTCATACTCCCTTACCTGACGGGTAAAGATTTGATAGAACGCATGAGTGACGGTAGCGATTAATAGGAAAATGATCGCAACATCAATCTCTGCAAATCCAGGCCTGACAATAATCATTGCGCCGACGAAACCCACAAACACTCCCATCCATCTTCTGATGCCCACCTGTTCGCCCAGCACGGGAATTGCCAGGATTGTCATCACCACGGGAGATAAAAACATGATTGCGGTCGCGGTAGTCAAATCTATGGTTTTAATACCAAGAAAAAACAGTCCATTTGTCGCAAGCATCAAAAAGGATCTGGCGATCTGTAGTTTGGGGGTCCTACTTTTAATTTGCTGTCTTATCCCCTTTTTCAATCCAACTATTACCGCAATCGTAATAACCGTATGAAAAAAGAATCGCCCCCAGGTTACTTGCGCGGCGGGGTAGAAATTCATGAGATACTTTGCGGCCGCATCCAGTGAGACGAAAAAAAACATCGTCAGCAGCATGAATCCAATTCCGGCTGGAATATTTTCAGAATGATGAGACATACCGCGATCTTTGGTGGGTAACACAGATCGCGGAGAATACCTGCGTTTGACAGATAATTGGCGATTTATTTAGGGCAGTATTGTCGCTTTACACCAGGATTGGCCACCACGCAGCGTCCTTACACGGTGGTGATCAGAATCCTGTGAATCAGATGCGAAATGCCGTTGAATCAGAAGTCCGATGTCGCTATGTCGCTTGAGACAACCAAACTGGACCTCTGATTACTACGGCCACACTCTTAACCCAGGTGATGTACTTCCTGAAGTCCATACACTGGAGTGGGAATTGATTCCTGTCGAGCCTTGATTTGCAGTGAGAGGAACTGCGAATAGTGTCGGGACTGGTGTAAGTTACCACCATGGAACCACAGCGCTTCCTGCTGGGTTGGTTTCCACATATTGCGTTGCTCACCTTCCCACGGACCTGGATCTTTCGTGGTGTCGGAACCGAGCCCCCAACACTTACCCACCTTGTCGGCGACCTCCTGTGAAATCAATCTCGCGGCCCATCCATTCATTGATCCATAGCCGGTAGCGTAAACGATCAAATCTGCTGGTAACTCCGAGCCGTCGTCGAGGACAACAGCATTTTCCGTAATTTCCTTAACATTCACGCCGCTGCGTAATTTGATTTTGCCATCAATAATTAACTGCGACGCGCCAACATCGATATAGTAGCCGGAGCCACGACGTAAGTACTTCATAAATAGTCCCGAACCGTCGTCGCCCCAATCGAGCATAAAGCCTGCATCCTCCAACCCCTTGTAGAAATCAGCATCACGTTTGGCCATTTCTTCATAAACAGGAATCTGGAATTCATGCAGGATACGATACGGTAGAGAGGCGAAGATTAAGTCAGCAGTGTGGTGGTCTACACCATTGGCGACTGCTTTCTCCGAATACAAATCTCCCAAGGCTAGGTCCATCAGGGTATCGGATCGTGCAATATGGGTGGTTGAGCGCTGAAGCATGGTGACATCCGCGCCGCTTTCCCACAGTGCCGCGCAGATATCGTGAGCGGAATTGTTCGATCCAATCACAACGCATTTTTTGCCGTTGTAAGCTTCCGATGCGCCATGCTGGCTGGAATGGTGCTGCTCTCCCTTGAATTTTTCCGCTCCTGGAATTTCAGGAATATTCGGCACTCCAGACATTCCGGTTGCAAGTATCAGCTGCTTAGGACGAAGCTCAACCTTCTCACCGTCACGGTCTACGCTAACCACCCATTCTTTGTTCTGTTCGTCGTAACGCGCGTTCTGGCACTCGGTAGAACCCCAATAGTTCAGTTCCATCACTTTGGTATACATTTCAAGCCAGTCGCCCAATTTGTCCTTTGGGGAGAATACCGGCCAGTTGTCAGGAAAAGGTAGATAGGGCATGTGGTCATACCAGACGGGATCATGCAAACAGAGTGATTTATAACGTTTACGCCAGGAGTCTCCTGGTCGTTCGTTCTTCTCTACAATAATCGTTGGCACCCCTAACTGCTTGAGCCGAGCACCAAGCCCAATTCCACCTTGTCCGCCACCAATAATGACGCAGTAGGGTTGTTCCTCATAACCGAGTTTCGACTCCGCCTCGGTTTTGCGTTCCAGCCAGTTTTTCCTCCCTTCAAATGCCCCATGTTCAACCCCGGATGGACGCGTTACACCCTTGTTTTCTTCATGCCCTTTTAGTTCAACCATCGTGGTTAGCAAGGTCCAGCACTTATCACCTTTCAGGCGGATTTGCCCCTTCCCTCGCGCCACCTTGGTCTCGAAAGTAATCCACGCTTCGGTCATTCCTTCACCGGGATTTTCGTCTCCATCCACCTGCCAGTTCGTTGGCCCCACCTGTTCGGCAACCGCTTCCAACATTGCTTGTATGTCACTTCGACCTTCCATGGTTTTTATATTCCAGGTGAACGATACGAGATCACGCCAATAGCAATCTTCATCAAACATTTCTGCGGCGCCTGCGTAATCTTTATCTGTGATTTTTTTCTCAAAAGAGGTTAGCCAGGTAGCAACCTGATTATTTTCATCTGACATTGTTCTCTCCATTCTGGTGGTGTTCAAAAACCGCTGGTAAAACCCGCGCTATAAGATCATTTTAGACTGATCAACTGATAACATGATGACCGTCGTAGAATGCTGCGAAATGACGGGATGATTTCCCAACACTGATCACTTTGGAGTGCTTTAAATGATTCAATCCACTGCTGCCGAATTTGCCTATCAATACCCGCTTCTCATCAAATCAATTCTTGCAACAGGGGTAACCCGTTCTCCTAATCAGGAAATCGTCAGTGGCAATATTCGTCGATACTCCTATAAGGATTTGGAAAGCCGAGTGCATCGCCTGGCAAATGGTTTGAGTGCAATCGGTGTATCGCAGGGCGATACCGTCGCTGTCATGGACTGGGATACCCATCGATATTTCGAATGTTTCTTCGCGGTCCCCATGATGGGCGCGACGTTGCATACCATCAATATTCGCCTTGCTCCGGAACAGATTCTCTACACCATCAATCATGCCGAGGATGACGTCATACTAGTACACAGTGACTTTCTCCCACTGATTGACCAAATCGCTGACCGATTTGAACGCAAGATTACACTTGTGGTGATGCATGACAATGATGACATATCCATGCCAAAGGGCTATGTCGCTAACTACGAATCACTTGTTGCCACCTCTTCTGCGCTGTTTGATTTTCTCGATATCGATGAAAACAGTATCGCCACCACCTTTTATACAACCGGTACCACCGGAGATCCAAAAGGCGTGTACTACAGTCACCGTCAGATCGTGCTGCACACGCTAGCCGGTGTAGCGAGTTTGTCTTCGATGGGGGAGAGTTACAGACTTCATGGAAGGGACGTCTATATGCCGCTTACCCCCCTCTTTCATGTACATGGTTGGGGTATTCCCTACATGGCAACGTTACTCGGAATCAAACAAGTGTATGCGGGTAAGTACGAACCAGGACATTTGGTCAATCTGTTAGTACGTGAACGAGCAACCTACTCCCATTGCGTCCCCACCATATTACAGATGGTTTTGTCGCATCCCGATGCAGAAGCGGCAGACCTCTCTCAGTTGAAAGTGATTATTGGCGGCGCCGCAATGCCACTGGGGCTGGTGAAATTGTCTCAACAATTTGGTATCCAACTTTTTGCCGGATACGGGATGTCTGAAA
The DNA here is from genome assembly GCA_019633985.1 of Acidiferrobacterales bacterium. GTDB lineage: Bacteria > Pseudomonadota > Gammaproteobacteria > Arenicellales > Poriferihabitantaceae > VYFG01. The sequence goes on from JAHQWE010000117.1 coordinate 29,005, forward strand.
CCTGCCCTCTGTTGACGATCGCAGACATGACTGATTACGCACCGGATGACTACTCGCAAGAGGCCAATATAGCGCGCACGGCAACTGGCCGGGCAACGGCAATGGTGGAACTCCGGGTGGTCGATGAAAATATGATCGACGTGCCTCGCGATGGCCAGAGTACCGGTGAAGTTGTGACGCGCACCCCATGGCTTACTCAGGGTTATAGCAAAAACATTGCAGGATCTAACGCCTTATGGAAAGACGGCTATCTACATACTGGAGATGTGGGTTATCTCGACGAAGCAGGCTCGCTACATATCACCGATAGAATGAAGGATGTGATCAAATCTGGTGGTGAATGGATTTCGTCTTTAGAGCTGGAAAATATTGCTTCTACCTGTGGTTTAGTCGCCGAAGTTGCAGCCATAGGGGTGACAGATGCTCGCTGGGGAGAACGTCCGATTCTGCTGGTTGTCCCCACGAAAGATGCGGACAGTGCCGAATGCCAGCGACAGATCAAGCAGATCATCGAAGATGCAGTCGGCACAGGGAAACTATCTAAATGGGCAAGACCGGATCAGATTCAGATTGTCGACCAGATCGAAAAAACCAGTGTGGGGAAAATTGATAAAAAATTGCTGCGCTCCCGCTTTAATGCGTGAATGCAGTGGGTTGGTTGGCTCGACTGCCCTCAGCCCACTATGCATCCCAGATTTCTTCATAAAATCAGCGTGTTAACGCCATACATAAGTGATCCTGATATTGCTGAAAATCTAATCTGATTGGCCATGTTTCAAGCAATCTGAGAATATACAATCTAAATTTACGGATTGAGATTACAAATGCAAACCTCACGAAGCCAACTCGCACTTTCCCCCGACGATATTCATCTTATTGAAAAATCACTGCGCAATCAGGCAGCGCTGGAATCGCGATTAAATGGAGCAGGAGATGCCACGGAAATCCGAGCAACTGCTCCAAAATCCGAACAGATTATGGATCTGATCAACCGGATCCGATTTCAACAGCGCTAGGTCATTTCTGCTTGTTGCTCAAAAAATGACGCGCCAGTGGGGTGTGCAGGCAATACCATATCATAGTCTGAACACCTGACCTGGTTGGTTCTCCTCCCCCGCACCAACTCACCTTCATACCGGCTGGGAATATGGTTCGGTTGGAGCGGATAGGCATCTTCCGCAGTGTAGGTCAGAATACATAAATTTCTTGGAGCGGAAGATAAATTTGGTGCGGATCCATGGAGCAGTCGGGTATGCATCAAACATGCACTGGCTGCCGCACCAGTACATGGTATCGATTCAGCGGCGGCCTTCTCCTCAATCTCATCATTGACTGCTCCGGTAAAAACCCCATCTTGCCAGAGATCGTACAAATTGCCTTTGTGGCTGCCGGGGACCACCTGCAACGGGCCGTTCTCGGGGGTAACCTCGTTGAGGAAATAGAGAACGGCGACAAGGCTATCGTTAGTATGAGGTTCAAAGGAAAAATCCTGGTGAAATTTCACCGCAGTCTTGCTTCCTGGATGCTTTAAATTTATTTTCGAATTGTTAAATTTGACGTTGGGTCCAATAAGTTGCGCCACCGCATCCAGCCCGGGGTTATCACGCATAAATTCGAGATAGCAATTGGACAGCTCGACTGGAGAAGCCACACGCCTGAGTGCTGGTTTTTCGCGACTGTGCTCTAACTCCAGGCTAAACCTGGGTCGACCGTCAAGTTGCTCACCATACGCACCCACGTAGTCAGCGCTTTGTCTTACCCACTCGTCTAAGTCATGATTCAGTTGCCCCAGGTAGCGAGTGGGGATGGCATTTTCCAGCATCACGTAACCATGCTGGTGAAAGAAGTCAATTTGGTTTGGTTCGAGAACCTGATTGGAATTGCCAAATCGCACTATCAAAACTCCTTACATTTTTTTATCTATTTCAGAAAACATACTAGGGAGCCTCTGCATAAGTCTGGGCGAGACAGATTGAGATGAAAAATGATCAAGAACAAGGCGCAAAACGCGCGTAATAGCAGGGCTATTGCGAAGTTTTGCAACGCAGATATTGATTATTTTTCGCTCAAGCTGTCCGGTCATGACTTTTGCAGAGGTTCCCTAGCTAATAGATTTATTTGTTGATGTAAGCATCTCGAAAATCTGCATTTTTTTTCCGATAGCTCTTAATCGTTGCCAGGATTTCATCCCTCTCAGAAATGATCACTTTTTGCAGGCACTCAATATACGCTTTGGCCTCCACACTGTAGCTTTTAAGCAATTCATTTGACGCAATCACTGCTTCCAATTCAGGGGCTTTGGATTCGTCAAATACAATGGTATCCGGTCGATCGCACTCAATCACCACCTTGGCTTGGGCTGGAACTGAATGCACGGTCAGCACTAATACAAAAATATGCAGTACAACTCGGGAAAACATATGGTTTCTATATAACGATTAGTGAGCATAAGCATAACTACATCGACCAAAAAGTGGAATAGCGGTATCGTTAGCTTGTGGCATCAATGACCGAACCATTAGTTCTTCCGTAGCAACCCTCTCTCGATTCTCTCAATCCTTTCATCTGCGAGAATGCCCGACCGGTCTAATTGCGATTATTTCTCAATTTTATTGGTAATACGATCGGGAGAATTTTGATGCTGATGAAATACCCTGGACACTCAACACTAGGGTGAGAGAAATCAGTTTTCCGTGCTCCTTCGCCGTTTCTGCAATCGGTGAAAGACGACCACGAGTTTTCGATACCTGTCTACTTTATAAGCTCACATAAATTATTTAATGCAACCTATTTCTTCCGCCGGCCTACACGTTGGAGTTTTCAGTCGCGCGGTATGGATTACAAACGAACGCTGCACTGCTTGATCACTTCGATCACTTACTGACTGCTCACCATCTGAGCACTTGGTCCAGGAAGAGTCTCGGGGAAAAACACCAGCACTTTAGAGGAACACCTTTGCTGGCGATGATCGACATGACTATCAGCGAGAGTCCATCTCGAACCGAAAATACATAAATTACGTATCGTCTGGAGAAATTCCATGCCTCGGATATCAATGAGTGGCCCCCACCTTCAGCGCATCAGCTCGCATCCACTTAGGGTGCCACCGACAAGAAATTTGAACCGACAACAACGAGTTCAACTTACAGCAATGACCAACTACCAGAGATTGTCGCTGAAACCATACACCAACCGCTCAGAGACTAATTCAGGCCCTCAGCGCTCAAATAGTGTTGGCAATTCGCAACATTAAGTGTTGGTTTTGGGAGACAATTTGCGTTTCAGAAGCAATTTTGTGGTGCTAACTGCGGTTACTCAATCCTGATTCTGCTATATTGACTTGGCGTGGAGCTACGCTCAAAAACAACAAACGGACCACACTATGACATCGCGAACAAAACTGTTTTTTATGAACAAAAAAGCCTTTTCACGTTTTTTAATACTCCTTGCCGGACTTTTGAGCTTTCCATCGATGGCGCAGGAGTACAAAGCCTTTTCTGTTTTAGGGACTTCCGAAGCAGTCTGCAAACCGGGAATCGAGACTAGAGAAGAACTGCAGGCATTTTTCGAAAATGATAGCGAAACTGTCAGAGCAATTCTCGCCGATGCGAACTGGGAAGGCGACGCAAACCTTTTGTTTGAAGCCATTGCGGCGGGCAACTTCAGTGAGCGGTTTTATGACAAAGGAACCAAGTTCCAATGGACCAGTTCCAGGAAGAAAAGCGGTCCTGCGGCTCTGCCTTATCGGGTCTGGGCTGGTGAAGAGCCAATGCGGGCATTTGAAGCGAACATTGTCTCAGGCTGTGAGATCCATCAAATCGTTATTCCGCACGCATGTTGCAACGTCAGCCTCGCTTCCACCACGAAAGTGGAGGTACCGGCACCTCTGATACAGATTCAATCGAATAATGAAGATGTAAAAATCTGTGCTGATAGTGGTAACCAGGTTGTTATTACCGATGCGACCGGTGCGAATCGTACAGTCCCACTCGATGCAGATGGATGTTGGACGGGTAAGGTCGCGCCCGGAAACATGAGCGCGGCGGTAGTCAATGAGAATGAATGTGGTGTCGCTGCCGCAGACGTGACCCACTTAGTTGTCGCATCACCACCCGCGCCGGCGGCAGTGGCGGTAGCAGAAACCCCTGAGCCAGAGGCACCTGGACTGATTCCATTTGTTGCTGCATTTGCTGGTCCAGAAACCCGTATGCGATATGAGCCCGATTGGGACAAGTACTACGAAGATGATGCCGATGTAGTCGGTGTCAAAGCGGGTCTGATCAAGCCGCTCTCCGAGGCATGGTCGTTGTTTGGCCAGATAGGCTATCTGGATAGAGACGGGGTCAGTGATCGTCTCGTGTATTCAGACGACACCATTTTTGTTGATGTCGGCATCGATCGAAACTTTGGCCCTGGTTTTGTGGGAGCTGGTGTTGGTTACTGGAACCTCGCGGACAGCGAATACGATGATATTTCTTTGTTCGTGCACGGTGGCGTGAATCTTGGCAGCTCTAACTTCCAACTGTATGGAGAGGGTAGAGTATTTGCCGAAGAGCTTGACGATATCGACAACAATAACTTGATTACTGGTGGTGTTCGTTATCTGTTTAAATAACAGCTACAACAAATGACCGATCACCTTAGTGGGTGAGCAAACAAAAGAGCCGGCGCTGCCGGCTCTTTTTTTGACACAGTCCAATTTCTGACAGAAACCATTGACCGAAACTAACTGACCAAACATCAGGAGTCACTCACTTTCTTCTATAATTTCGCGGATTATCACATTTCTATCTGATGCACTTCCCACAACGTTTTCTAGCGCTTATATGCAGTCTCCTTTTCATGGCCGTGCCTGCGTATGGGTTCGATCGAATCGTCATTTTTGGGGATAGTCTGTCCGATACAGGAAATGCCAATCTAGGATTCAATCTACCCCCACCCTATTTCGGCAATCGCATCAGCAATGGCCCGGTGGCTGTTGACATTCTCACCAGTTATTTTGGATTGAGCGCCAACACTGCGGGACAACTGTCCAGCGGCAACGGTGATAATTTTGCAGTGAGTGGCGGTAACGCCGCGGGCGGAGCGCCTCAAGATCTTGCTGCCCAGGTATCCGCTTTTCAAAGTCGCCATCCGCAAGGCGTCGAGGGCAATACCCTGATAGTGATTCTTATCGGCGGCAATGATCTGAGGGATACCAAGAACAACATAAACATCAATACGCGTCGCCAATTGGTTCAGCAGTCCGTCAATGCCATTGGCAATGCCGCTGAAACAATCAGCGCACTCGGCGCTCGATACATCTTAGTAGCAAACGGGCCAGATATTTCTCGTATTCCGGAAACGCTGTCCACCGCAGTAACCGATCCGGGGCTTATCAGCCGAGCGCGAGATACGACCATCCTGTTCAATACTCTGCTTACCCAGCGAGTGACGCAATTATCACAACAGTTGAACAGCAAGGTTTCGTTATTTGATCTATTCCAAAGCTTTAATCGTGTCCTCAATAATTTCACTAACTTCGGCTTTACTGTCAATAATCGAGCCTGTTTCGACCCTCAAAGATTTCGCCTAAATCCAGGATGCAACTTTCAAAGGTATGTGTTTTTCGACTCCATCCATCCAACTGCAAAGACCCATGAAATTCTGGGAAACGCCATGATCGAATCAGCACTTTCGTTAAAATCGAGTGATGGCAGGGCAATCACTGGCCCGCTGAAACTCTTGCTAGATTAAAAACACGCAGATCATGTTAACCAAACCTACATTGCAAAAATACCATAGAATGAATGTTCCATAATCCTTCACCTCTTCTCGATCTTTGAGCCACGGGGCAACGCACAAAACACCGAACATGCTTACTGATATTAGAAATAACCCATTAACCGGCGCGAACGCAGACCATGCGAAGCGGTACAACCTACTTTTGCAGGATTATGTGGAATACCGCGCTTCGCTATTTAGAGATATTAAGGCGCTATGCAAAGAGGCGCCAGGTTTTCCAATGGTCCACCTATTTAAAGGTTATTTATTATTGTCTATGGGCACCTTATCCACCACGGAAGCTGCACTGCAATGCGCGCAGGATGCGGTCAACTCGCCGAATCCCCTTACAGAACAGGAAGAGCACCATCGTGCGGCGCTGATTGCTTGGGCACACGGTGATACCGAAAAGGCGGTAAATATCTGGGAACAAATCGTGATCTCTGCGCCCCTGGATTTGCTGGCACTAAAGCTGCATCACTTCGCATTATTTTGGGTGGGACAACCCGTTCGCATGTTAAAAGTCAGTCAACAGGTCAGTGCGAGCTGGAATGAGGATGTGCCGGGCTATGCAAACTACTTGGGGATGATTGCGTTTGCACACGAAGAGTTGGGGAACTATGAAGCCGCTGAATCATTCTCTCGAAAGGCTATCGACCTCAACGCCGATGATCTCTGGTCTCTACATGCGCTTGCGCATACCTTTGAAATGCAGGGACGTATCGAAGAAGGCATTGAACTCTTGAACTTTCCTCTTGATCAGTTTGACGATCGCAACCCTTTTCGAGGGCATTTATGGTGGCATCTTGGTATGTTTGCAGTGGAGAAAGGTGATTTTGACAGGGTGCTTGATCTTTACGACAGAGCGATCTATGCCGATCAATCGAGTTTTTATCTCGATCTTCAAAACACAGCCTCCATACTGGCACGGCTCGAGTTTTGCGGGGTTGACGTAGGAGATCGTTGGCAGCCTCTGGGAGAGGTGGTCAAGGAAAGACAGGGGGATCATGTACTGGCGTTCTCTGAACCTCATCACACCATGATCCTGGCGCGGTGTGCCGCTTTTGACGAAATTGACCAGCAGCTAAAATCTTTGTCCGCTTTTTCGAAACAAGCGAGTCGTTCAATCAGTCCGCTCATTGAGCCGGTGATTGTGCCAGCGTGCCAGTCGATTCGTGACTATTATCGCGGAGATTATCAAACATCAGGAGACGCGCTGTCACATCTCCAGAACAGACTTAGCGAGCTCGGAGGAAGCCATGCACAACGCGATTTATTTACCCTATTAGAAATTCAATGTGCCTTAGAAGCAGACGATATTGATAGCACGAATACGCTCTTACTATCCAGACTGGAACAACGCCCCAATAGCGCAATCAACTGGCAACAGTATTTGCGGTTCAGCCGGCAAATGGGAGATATCGAAAAGGTTGCTGAAGCACAAAGCCAGCTTGATCGCATCGCCAACGCCCACTGATTTGATTGAAATATTGTTTCTAAATAAACGCACATACCGGCGAAAAAATCGCACAAGAATAAAAGTCAGCCTACGATTTTGTGTTGCTTCTTCCACAGCATTCCTATTCCCATAGTACTTTGAGATAAAAACCAGTTGCTCACTATTTGGTAACCGATTCAGAAATAACGCCCTCAGTCAAAAAATACGAAGCACAGCTCGATAGTTAACCCTATTGTTACCGAGTAAGGTCATCCACAATTTCACTCCACCCGCTATAAGAAAATGCAGTTAAAATCCAGCTCCGCACTTATCCAGGATGGAGAAAGTAATGATATTCATACAAATGTTGTGTATCGAGTAGGTGGTGGGCAATTTTTACCCTCTATCGACGAGGTTTACAAAAACCATGGAAGCGCCGTCAACTTGTTACCTATTTCAGCAGGATCAGCAGGAGGCGGCGTATTTCAGCAACCCAGCGATCATGGCGCAGATATTGTAGGAATCCAATTTATACCCTCGGCATCCCCAAAGTGTTTTCTGGCATCAAATATCGACATTACCAGTGTCGCTCTGGATCAAATTGTAATTGATGTCGATGCTCAGAAAATTTACGCCGGGAGTGGAGTGACTTTGGAACAACTCAATCAGGCATTGGCAGAATACGTTGGTGAGAAGTTCAAGGTTCTGGGTGCGGATCTGACAAGCTACACCTATGCACAGGTTGGTTCCACTTTTATGACAGGTGGCATGGGGCCACAAAGGCGATACTTTAGCGACAGCGTTCAACAAGTCGCGCTGTTCAACGGCATCGAAATTGAGAAGCTAGATGAACACGTACTGGCTGGTTACGCAGGCACCTATGGATGGACCGGCATCGTCACCGCGGTATGTTGCGAATACTGTGAACTCCCCAAAAACGAAATCACCTTTGCCATGCCGGTAAGTAATGATCCCGAATCTTTGGCACGTCTTCTTGCGCACTTCTCGGGTCATTGTTTTCTGCGAGTCAGCAATGGCAAATTGCTGACCGGATCTGGCGGCTTTGACTGCATTCTGGGTATCGAGCACATTACCGCAAATGCCATGGGACCAATGCTCGCCGATGGCGGCGATACGCCGATTCAACGTCGCGCTAAACAGTTGCAGAAAAAATGTGAGCTGGCCGACGCTGACGGATTGGTTTTTATCAATGGCCGATCCAATCAGGATATCGAACACTTTCTATGGAATCTGATTGATAGTCCGGAATCCGACACGCCAACCATTTCGGGGATGGCGTTGGAGCATACGGAGGTATTCAATGTGGGTGACGAGATGCGCGCGGTGCGTGAAGCTGTTCCCGCCGCCGCACGGGGGCAAGCTCCCAAGGGAAAATACAGTTTCAAGGGTCACACGGATGCCAACATCAGACTCAACCCTGAATGCATTTACGAATCGATGTTTGCCCTCTGGGAAGCGAATGAACACTACGTATCAACCGTGGATCAGTGCTTCAAACACCACCCTGAAATTCAGGGTGAGATTCTGGTCTACGGACATCTAAACCCTTACGGTGTCGATCCACATAATCGGATTACTGTGGCCGGGGATACGCAAGAGGCGTGCGAGCAAGTCAAAGCGGAAATTGCCGCACATACCCAAGCGTTTTTTCGTTCTCTCAAACAAATTTGCGAACAAACAGGCTCTCTCTTTATTGGTGGTGAAAAAGGAGCCGCATCCGAGTTTGAAATTGCCGAAGCATTTCCCGACCCGGATCAACTCCCTGTCGGAATGCGCCATAAACTGATCGAGCAAAGAGAGCGTATACGGCAAAGCTCTGGACAGTTTAAATGGAGAGCATTACCACTGTACAAATCCTAAGGATTCGACATTACGCCACATCCCCCGTTAAACCTTTGGAGGGATACTGGTGTGATCCAAAACGGATGATCAGGGCGGCCACTGCCAGTATTAAAATGGCACCTGTAATGTATAAAAGCGGGGTAACCGGAAGTTCCTCCAGTGGCATTGTCTCAATCAGATGATGATCTGCCTGAATAATCCCGACCAGCATGCGCGTCAATGCAGTGATTGCCACATAAATCAAAAACCGTACCGGCATTCGTTTGGTTTTAAAATAAATACCAACCATCGCCCCGAGTTCGAGATAGATAAACAACAGTAAGATATCCTCAATCGAAGCAGCTTTCTTAGAAAACAGATGTAAAAACTCCACGCCCACGGACCAAACAACCGCACTGCCGATCGCGAACAACATCAGATAATGAAACACATCGGTTAGTGCCTCACCAATGGTTGCAGTTACTCTTGTCACTTCAGCGGTTTTCTTGGTAAATGGACTCATGGAGTTTAATTTATTGACGATTGATGAATAGTTTCACAGGGATTGCGCCGCCTCTGGGGTGTAACCATCCGGATCGACAAGTATACTTCGTATAGTTAGTGCTTCTAAGACAATCAACATCAAAAATTGTTTGGAAGCAGATAAAAGATTTCACTTCTTATTAAAAACGTAAACACACTGTTGGTACCCATTCATGGCCCGCGATCAAAAGTTTTTTCAACCGGTTTCATCCATCAAACAACCCAGATTTGCCGGTGTCGCTACTTTTATGCGCTTGCCGATTCTCGCAGAAGACGATTGGGAGGACGTCGATATTGGATTGATTGGCGTTCCATGGGATGGAGGTACTACGATGCGTGCAGGCGCCAGACACGGGCCTCGACAAATGCGCGATATGTCAACGTTAATGCGAGCCATCCACCCCGTCACGCGAATCAATCCTTATCGATCCGCAAATTGCGCAGATCTCGGAGATACTTCTGTGAATCCCATCGATTTACATGATTCGATGAGCCGGATCGAGGAATTTTATCAACGGATCCATGACAACGGTATTACACCGCTCACCGCTGGGGGCGATCATCTGATCACCTTACCGATCATGCGTATTATCGCCAGGGAAAAAGCGATCGGGATGGTACATATCGATGCACACTCTGACACCAATGACCGCTACTTTGGCGACCATACACTGACGCATGGCACCCCTTTTCGTAGAGCCATCGAAGAAGGTTTGCTCGATCCAAAACGTACTATCCAGATTGGAATTCGAGGCGGTCTCTACACCAAAGAAGACAATCAATGGGCAATTGATCAGGGCATTCGCATGGTGACCTTCGAGGAATATATGGATATTGGCGTCGACGCTGTGATTTCCGAAATCCCAGGAATCATTGGGGATCAACCTACCTATATCAGCTTTGACGTGGACGGTTTAGATCCGGTATATACCCCAGGTACGGGAACGCCAGAAATTGGCGGCCTTACTCCTTATGATGCCCAGAAAATCCTGCGCAGCCTGCGCGGTCGTAATTTAGTTGGAGGTGATGTAGTTGAAGTCGCCCCTCCTTTTGATGCCAGCGGGATGACTGCCCTGGTCGGTGTCACCATGATGTGGGAAATACTCTGCCTTCTCGCCGAACCATTTTGCAGAGATCCCGACCAAAATTAATCGCTAAGTTATAATCCCCATCTCCGCACCAAACTGTACTTTACTTTGATTATCCAGCCCCACGTGACAGACATCGCTACGCGAGTCTATAACCACACCTTCAAGCTCGACCCTATTGTGCGCAGCCTGTTGGATACGGATATTTATAAGCTGCTGATGTTGCAGACAATCTGGAAGGAGCATCGGCATGTGCCGGTGAAATTTTCCGTTATCAACCGAACCAAATCCGTTCGGATTGCCGATGAGATCGATATTCGCGAGTTGAGAGAACAGCTGGATCACGCACGAACCATCAGACTCACTCATAAAGAATATATCTGGTTGGCAGGTAATACGTTTTACGGAAAAGAACGTTTGTTCTCAGAAGATTTCCTACGCTGGTTTCGAGATTACACATTACCGGAGTACCAGCTGCGCGAGGAAGATGGTCAATATCTGATCGACTTTGAGGGCAACTGGGCTGATGTTACCTTGTGGGAAATTCCTGTGCTGTCTATTGTCAGTGAATTACGCTCGCGTAATGCGATGTCGAATATACGACGGTTCGAGCTGGACGTACTTTATGCGCGGGCGAAAGCGAAACTATGGGAGAAAGTGGTTCGACTACAAGCACTCCCAGATTTAAGAATTGCCGATTTCGGTACCCGCAGACGTCACGGCTTTTTGTGGCAACGGTGGTGCATTGCGGCAATGAAAGAAGGACTTGGCGATGCATTTGCGGGTACCAGTAACGTCGCCATGGCAATGGAGCTTGATCTGGATGCGATAGGAACTAATGCTCACGAACTCCCCATGGTACAAGCGACCCTGGCAACGAGTGACGAAGAATTATTGGCATCTCCCTACGAAGTACTTAAAAGCTGGCAGCGTACTTATGACGGTAACCTGCTGATTGTGCTGCCAGATACTTATGGCACCAGTCAGTTTCTCGCCAATGCACCAGATTGGGTTGCTGACTGGAGTGGCTTCCGGGTGGACTCAAAAGATCCTATCGAGGGTGGAGAAGAGCTAATAAAGTGGTGGCAGTCGAAGGGCGTCGACCCAGCATCAAGGCTCGTTATTTTTTCAGACGGCCTTGACGTCGACACAATCGAAAAAACCTACCATCAATTCAACGGCCGCACACGCATCAGTTTCGGTTGGGGAACACACCTCACCAATGACTTCAGAGATTGTGCCCCGAGAATGAATGAGCAGCTACGGGCGATCTCTCTAGTATGCAAGGTGACTGAAGCCAATGGCAGACCCACGGTAAAGCTGTCTGATAATCTGGAAAAGGCGACAGGACCTGAATCAGAAATCCGTCGATATAAAAAGCTATTTCATGGCGACGACCTTGGTAGACAGCCTGTCGAAGTGTAATACCGTGTTTTTCCGACAACCGTGAACTGTGTTAGCCGGTTTGTTTGCCAATTATCACAGACAAATCAACACCAACTGCCCCGACTCCGACTGTATGGGCACACAGAGTTCGTCTTCGAGTTTTTCAACCACATCATGGGTCAGATTGACTGCCCCACCATTTCCAGAACTACTCGTTAGCAAAGAAGTTTGTATCACGTAGCTGCCGACCTCTTCAGCTGCGACATCAAACCGAATTGTGCAATTTTGACTGGCATTCACCGCGCCGTTAGAAAAGTTGATTTGCGTTGTGCCGGGGTTCGCAACGAGAGAACCGCCACAGGTACTACTGCTATTCGGCGCATCTGCAACCAACAAGCTTGAAGGTAAATTGACAGTAACTCCGACACCTGTTGCTGTCACATTGCTCGCCGTATTGTTAACGGTAAGAACAATGGTCGAAGAATCGTTTTGCAACACAGGTGATGGCTGCGCTGAGATTGCGAGTTGTGGAGCAACCAGTGCAACGGTGGTGGATTCACTATCACTATTGTTTCCCGCGATTAAGTCCGGAGTTTGTGACGTCACTGAAACACTGCTTGTTACACTGTTCCGAGCGGCCACCCCAACAGTTGTGTTCACCGTAAATACCGCACTACCATTGCTCGGTATAGAACCGAGAGAGCAAGAGGAAGTTGCCGCGGGCGATTCAGTGCAACCCGAAGTGGATACAATAGACACCTGACTACCGGCACTCAATGTCGCTAAGACATTTTGCGCAGAATATGGTCCGTTATTGTTGACTGTAATGGTATAAGAAAGTGATTCACCAGGATTAACCGAATCGGGGTTATCTAACAATATCGGCGTTAAATCTGCGGCAACGCCTGCTCCACGAATACTAAAGTTATAAGGGTCGTTATCGCTATCGTTATTAGAAATTGAAACTGTTGCATTTCTTACTCCCGCAGCAGTTGGTCGAAAACGAATCGTAAAATGGTTGGTGGTATTCGACTGATCGGTAAATTGATCCGCGTTTTCCACTACCGAAAAATCTCCCGCGTGCGTGCCACCGATAACGATACGCGGGGTATTCGTCAATTCCAGCAAACCCGCCCCGGCATTACGCACCGTAAATATATTGTCGTCGGTATCATTGACGTTCACATTACCAAAATTAGTACCATCCAAAGTCGTTGGTGAACTGTCCCCATCGGCAATCAGTCGATTGTTTCCAAGAATGGACATTTCCGGACCAGCAACAACACCTCGAATAGCAAAAGTGTAAGGAGATTCATCTCCATCATTACTTAAAATTTGCACTGTGGCGTTGCTAGTGCCAATGGTCGCTGAGGAAAAACGGATGGTAAAAGTATCTGAACCTGAAGAGGCAATAGAACTCGCTGGAAAATCCGTCACGCTGAAGTTGTTGCTACCGGAAATAGTGACGCGCGGACTACCATTAATCAATAGAGTCTCGGTTCCCAGGTTCTGGATCTGAAAAGTTTTATCGATAAACCCTTGACCGTTACTCACCGGAGAGATCGTTCCGAACAGTGTGTCATTGGCGGAAGAAACACCGGTCGAACCATCGTTAATTTCCTGACCATTGCCATTAATACGTATTTCCGGAACGTTTCCGATTGAAACATTCGCGTCATTAATGTCAAAGAAGATGTTTCCCGCGCACTTAAGCTTAAAACGCCCCTGGGTGGTCAATACGGCAGGGACTGTAACAGTGGCTGCCCCATCGTTACTGGTTCCGGATAACACTGGCGTAGGAAATGTTTGCCCACCGTCAGACGAAAACAAGATATCTACACTGCTGCAGCTGATCGGTGCAGCATTAGTGCCCGCTACATCCCAGGTAAAAGCAATATCACTACCCGCCACCAGTTCCTGAGCAGAGTTTTGCGAGGAAATCCTGAATCCATTGGTTGACGTGTCGGTGACATTGACCACAACATTTGCATCATCCGTCCCCCCTCTTTGGTCTCTCACGGTCAACCTGAAGTTTAGCTCTCGTGTGGTCGTGGGTAACACTTCGCCGAGTGAAGAAGAATTCGAAAGAATCGAAGACAGTTTCGGAAACACGCGTGTCGGTGTAGACACTGGCAAAAAGGCGCGAAATATTGCGTTATTCCCTGTGTCCACGTTTACTGAAGAAACATTACCAGAATCAACCTGTTCCCAGGAATAGGTCAAAGCATCACCATCAGTATCCACGCCAGAGCCAGTCAGCTCGAAAGGCGTATGAGCGGGAATCGAATACGTACCCGAGGCAAAGGCACTGGGCTCGCTATTGCCTTCATTCGTAGCGACGTCACAAATATCGCCCCACCCATTGTTAAATTCATCAGCCACCTGCTCCATGCTTCGCGATGAAAACATATAGTCAGGACCTGACTGCAGGTTGTCTGATCCACAGGAACCCGGATAGGACATGATGGTTGATCCGCTACCGGGTTCGACAGCATTGCCCGCAGATCTTGCCCCTCCCCCGCACGATCCCCGCGTACTATTAAAAGTATGAGAGGCACCAAATTGATGACCGATTTCATGAGCTACAAGTTCTACATCAAAACTATCTCCTATCGGATTACTGGATGCAGAGGCGCCTTGTGCCTTCCTGTTAATACCCGTACGTGGATCACAAACAACGCCTACATAGGCGATCCCAGAGGCGACAAATGAAAAAGGGCCAGCGTCCAGCGTATCGAACACGTGCCCGATATCGTAATTGTTTCGACCAATTGCGCCATCAATAATAGGCGTCACTTCATTCAACTGTTGACCTGGATTATTGTGGGTGAATCCATCAGTGTTTGTATCGGTAAAAATAATATCCCGATTGTTCGCAACAACATTCAGCTTGGCTGAGAAATCTCTTCTCAAAAAGAAATTAACCCGATTTATCGTAGTGACAATTGCGTTCAATGTATCGTCTACGGCAGTACCTGCACTATCAGCATGAAAAGCCGTGTATTCCGCAGTCGCCGCAACCGCGATTCGATATTCGCGAAGGCGGTCACCAGTCGTAAATGCCGCCGCCAGCTCTCTCGCGAAACGTGTCGTCAGCGATGGCGCGGCTTTTTCTTGAAAATGAATCATCGGGTCGACACCGCAACTGGCGGCGCCCGACTTTTCACCTGGCCGATAGTCCTTTCGATAGTAGCTAATATAATAGCGATCATGAAAAGGTCCTCGCGGATCAATATACACCGTCCCCTCTGCGGTAGTGAATAATCCGTGAAACCCTTTGGGGGAATAATCAAACGTGCCTCGAATTCGCCGATCAGTTTCTGCAACGGCTTCGAAAGTCATAATATCGGGACGCTGCTCCGCCAGTGCCTCTTCGAGCACGGAAGATCTGGTCAGGTTGAGCTTAATCAATGCTCCATCCGGCAAGGGCACGTCCAGTGTAAATGATTCCCCACCGTCCTCGAAGTATCGCAGCATGGTGGATTCATCGATGCGATACATCTGATATTGCTCTGGCATCAGCGGTAAATCTGCCACCGCGGTAGAAGATCTATAGGCCAACCCATCGCGTTGGCTGTGAACAAGCTGCCACATCGAATCTGCAGCACGCGCAGCCGTTCCATGTAATAACGCGCCGGTGATCAAAACCTGGATTAGGATTTTTCGTATTTTTCTCACTTCACTCCCCAAACGTGGCTAGTTGCTACGGCCACCTTATTCTTACCCCAAAATATAACGCTTCCAGCCTGAACTCTTGATTAATCTAGTAGCAATCGCAAAGAACCGGTGATCCCAACACCTCCCTCTCCAACTGCTTTAGGCGGTCCGGAAGCTGGAGTTGGAACAACCACAGGCGAGGGTTCAGCGAGATAGTTCACTACTCTTCGCAGTATTTCACGGTTATCTCTCTCATTAATATCTGAACCCGGGCCGTTATTCCACATCGGCTGTCGATCGAACATTGCGACGATTCGACCCTGCCCGACGGACCTCGTTGCCAGAGCGGAGAATTCGAGATTATCAACATCAGTTAAACCCTGTAGTCGGTTCACTACGGGAGTACCACTAACCGAATTTTCAGGATTATTCCGATACGGAATCCAATCAGACACCCCGCTACCGGGCACATAAGCCACGGGAGAAACCCCCTCCCCCTCCAAAATTGGTCGATCAGTCATCAAACTGAAACCGTTATTGGGACTGGCACGAACCGCTTTGGTTCCATTCGCTTGATCCACGGTCACCTGGATACCGTAATTCAGCATTAAATTCCTCACCACATTTTGGCCAACCGGATTTTGCGCACCGACGATGGAAAACCGACCGCCAGCGGCAGAATCGCTGTAAATCAAAATTCCACCACCCCCTCGCAGCCAAGTATCCAATGCCGCCTTCTCGGCAATGGACCATATTTTCTGATGCAAGCCAAAAATGATGACATCCACATTTGCCAGAAAGCCGGCGGTCATCGATAGCGTTTGGTCATAACGTTGACTAATGGTGTGCCCTTGAGAAATCACCATATCGCGAAATTGCGACAATCCTGTGTTGCCTGTATCAGTCAGCAACATTTGATCATAGGGTTCTTTATCCGGCCCCGAGGGTACCGAGCCATCGGCCGCTACATCACCATAAATATAGACAATGTTTTCTGCATTTGCCGATGCGGTTACAAGCAGCAGGATGAGTAACAACCCAGGTGTCCAGAGAATTGGAACGGATCGTTTTAACGGCATCACTTAAGCCCAGGCCCAAGCCTAAACAATGAGCACATTGTCACAGTCATGAAAACTAAAATACGCAAACTCAACTTTCCCCCAAAAGCTGTAATACGCCGATTGTAACGTTGTTCCACCTTGTTTTCAGTTGAAATGTTACTATAGTGCCATGTACGCAGGTGAACGGTTTAACAGTATTAGCCACTTGGTTGGCGCGGCTTTCGCCCTGTCTGGCGCCTCGGTAATGATTACCGTCTCCGCTTTTACTGGCGGCGTTCTGGAAATCGTGAGCGTCAGTATTTACAGCGCCACACTATTCCTGCTGTATCTCTCCTCTACGCTTTATCACAGCTTCGCCGGTCGTGCGAAGCGTATTTTTCAACTCTTCGACTATCAAGCGATCTACCTGCTGATTGCGGGCACCTATACTCCGTTTGCACTGCTAGCGGTTCAGGGTACGACCGGCTGGTGGCTTCTGGGCGTAGTTTGGGGGTTGGCGGTTCTCGGCATCATTCTCGAAGTATTACCGATTAAAGGCCCCAGAGTGGCGCCCGTTGTGATTTATCTGGTGATGGGCTGGTGTTGTGTATTCGCCATGGACGAACTGATAGCCGGGCTTTCCTCTGCCGCATTTGGCTGGTTGGTAGCGGGCGGCATAATCTACACGTCAGGCGTGGTCTTCTACGTGCTGGATAATTGGCTTCCCTGGTGTCATGAGATTTGGCATCTATTTGTGATTGCAGGAAGCGTCTGCCACTATGTTTCTGTGTTTTTAATCTGAACTCCTTTCCATAATCTCCCTCGTCTCAAATATTGTTGTGAATTTGTCACAGGGTTTCTGGCGATTGTTGTGCGCTCTAGCACATGAGATCGAAGTCAACACAATGACAATACACCTACCGAAGCAAACTGGTTCAAAGGATGTAACCAGCCACCAGGCGAGTGAAGAGACAGAATGGATTCTGACGATCTCATGGAAACGCAGGGTGCGCTAAACGCCAAGGAAAGGGATAGTGGACTGCTCGGTCGCCCGGGTTTCGAAAGAAACCCGGGTTTTTTTTCTGCTATTCAATGGAGGTCAAACTTGGTCTAGGTACTTTTAAGTGTGCTAAATCGAATTAGCCAGATTCAAGCACACAATTCAAACAGCAAACTTGCCCCGCTTACTTGCTTAGCATGTTGCCGCACCCCTCTTTTCAGTACTGCTCCATCTTTTAAAACAATCAATATAAAGTCCGCGCCGTAAAGAGCGTAGCTAGTAGCAAAGGTCTCGTGGGCAATCTGCCACCCATCTTGATTGTCTTGAAACCATTTTCTGACGGTGTCAACCATGACTTCATCGAGTTTTATTTTTTCTTCGACACCAGGGCATTTCACTTCCAACTTACCGCTCGGCACAAAGCCAATATAGTCAGCAGGTTCGCAGCTGACAAGCATACCGCAGACCAGAGAAACACCTATCATCGAGCTCAATTTCATTCTTGTAAAGATACTATGAATTCAAACAATAAAATCACAGCTTCTCTTTGCATTTAAAGGAAATCACTCGATAAAAGCAGATAAATCCTTCACTCGAGCAACACATCGGTATGAAATTTTGTGTTCTCGTAGCTCAAATCGAAATAGGCATTTACGTCGAAAAAATCTCAAAAGCGAGAAGAAGAAATGAAATTCCTAGGTAAGCAAGGGATAACGAGGCGAGTTTTAGAATACTTCACAAAATAGATTATCGCTATCAATCACTTTATCAAAGAAATGTTCATCGTATTTTTTTAGCCTAAATCCAATAGCTTGAATAACGCTATACTTGCGCGGCATCTCTCTTTGTTCGGATTTACATCAGGTCGCTATCGCCAATCCGAATTCCTACGATTATCACGAATAAATCCAAATGAAATCTTCAAAAAGAATCACCTGGGCCATCACCCTGTTCATCATCGTCATGCTCACTGGTTGCGCCGGTACGGTTGTCAATATGCAAGAACTCCCTGAGGGCGAAGTTCCTCGAGGTGCGAATCCGGGACAGGCACAAATTGTTTTTATGCGGCCTTCCAATCTTGGATTTGCGATCCAGTCCTCTGTTTTTGAGATCATCAACGATGAACCGCAACTGATTGGTATTGTTGCCGCAAAGAAAAAAGTGTCCTATCAAGTTGATCCAGGCGAGCACCTGTTTATGGTAATTGGTGAAAGTGCTGATTTTATGTCCGCGAATATAGCCGCGGATAAAACTTATCACGCCCTGGTCACCCCGCGTATCGGCGCGTGGAAGGCGAGATTTTCTCTCAGACCCGTTAGTTCCGAAGATCGCGGGAGCGGTAAGTTTAACGAATGGAATACTGCTACCAACTGGGTTGCAAAATCAGCCACATCAGATAGCTGGGCCGAGAAGAACATAGCAAGCATTAGAAAGAAACAGGAAAAGTACTTTAAAAAATGGATGAATAAAGGAAGAGAAAACCAACCGAGGTTGCGAGCAGACGATGGCATTTGAGTTTTCATAGCTTGAGCATGGGCCAGACTTAAAAAATTAAGATGACGTTTTATGGTTAAAGTGCATAGGACAACTCGCGGCGTCCAAACTTCGTCGATTTGAACAGGGAATTTAGCCAGCTCGCTGCTGCTGTCCTCTGGCGCGCCAGCGGTATTCAAAGTGCATTTCAATCTTTGTCAAATGGTAATAAGTCACATTTATTTGAAACCCTTGTGTGCGCTGACGCACAGGCGTATTGGCAGCTAACGAACACAATACACCTACCCAAGCAAACTGGTTTGACGGATTGAACCAGCCGCAGGCAAATAGAGAGAAGAAGGAAGGACCTGGACACTCTTAAGGAATCGCAGGGAAGCGACAAGTTGCCACGGAAAAGGAAAAGCGGATTTGTCTGGTGTGACCCGGGTCTCGAGCGAGACCCGGGTTTTTTATTTAGCCGAATAGATTTATCGAGCTGACAATAGACGCTGATTAAACAATCGCCTTCATACCAGTCATATAACCCCGCAAGCGACGTCCAACAACTTCCACCGAGTGATCACGAAGCGCGGCATTGACGTCAACCAGCTGCTTGTTATCCACACTTGCATCAGCAATATCTAAGCCATTGCCAATTACATCAACGTTAATCGAAGGCATAAACTTTTCTGCGAGAAACGGTCGCGCGCTATGATCAAACAGGTAACAACCGTATTCCGCAGTGTCAGAAATCACCACGTTCATTTCATACAATTTCTTACGCGCGATGAGATTTGCGATCAATGGCGTTTCGTGCAGTGACTCGTAGTAAGCAGAGTCTTCAATGATGCCCGCTTCAACCATGGTCTCATACGCGAGCTCAACCCCAGCACGAACGAACGCCACCATAAGGATGCCTTTATCGAAATACTCTTGCTCGGATATCTCTGCATCGCTGATTTCCTGCTTCTCAAAAGCCGTTTCCGCCGTAGCCGCACGCCACTTCAAAAGATTAGCGTCATCATTATCCCAGTCAGCCATCATGGTGGAAGAAAAGTGACCGGTCATAATGTCGTCTTGATGCTTCTGAAACAGAGGGCGCAGTAAATCTTTCAACTCCTCAGACAATTCAAATGCACGAATCTTTGCGGGGTTACTTAAGCGATCCATCATATTAGTCACGCCCCCATACTTCAGCGCTTCAGTAACGGTTTCCCAACCGTACTGCACCAACTTCGCGGCATAGCCTGCATCCACCCCTTGTTCGACCATTTTGTCAAAGCACAGAATCGAGCCGGTCTGCAAAACGCCACAAAGAATCGTTTGCTCACCCATCAAGTCAGATTTAACTTCCGCCACTGGAGATGATTCCAACACACCCGCACGGTGACCGCCGGTACCAACAGCCAGCGCTTTGGCGATTTTCATTCCATCCCCATTAGGATCGTTTTCCCGGTGCACCGCAATCAAAGTAGGTACGCCAAACCCTCTGACGTATTCCGCGCGTACTTCAGAGCCCGGGCATTTGGGGCACATCATCACCACCGTGAGATCTTTGTTGATCTGCATACCTTCTTCGACAAGATTAAACCCATGGGCATAATCCAGTGTCGCACCCGATTTCATAAGCGGCATTACCGCGCTGACGACTGCACTATGCTGTTTATCCGGAGTCAGATTCATGACGATATCAGCGTCCGGAATCAACTCTTCATAAGTGCCGACGTTGAAACCATTCTCGGTGGCATTGATATAAGACTGTCGCTTTTCCGCAATCGCTTCCGCGCGCAGGGTGTAGCTCACGTTCAAGCCGGAATCGCGCAGATTTAGACCCTGGTTCAAGCCCTGTGCGCCGCAGCCGATGATGACAATCTTCTTGTCACGGATGTAATCCACGCCTTCGGAAAATTCCTCAGGTTCCATAAAGCGGCATTTTTGGAGTTCTTCCAGCTGCAGCCGCAAAGGCAAGGTATTAAAGTAATTTTGTCGCATGATGCTTTGTATAGTGAGTTTGCGATGGGGGCGTGATGATAAAGCAAATACTCTCGTTGCGTAAAATGAAATAAATGATATATTGCGTTGCAACTTATGCAACGATAACTATTCCATATGGAAACCCGCGCATGCCAAGTGTTCTTACATCTGGCCGATACCCTGCACTTTGGCCAGACAGCCAGCCGCTGCAATCTCAGCCCATCTGCGGTAAGCCGCCAGTTACAGCGGCTGGAGGAATCCGTCGGACAGATGCTAGTCGAACGTGACAATCGACACGTACGCTTAACGCGGGCTGGTCATCATTTTCTGGACTATGCGCGCAAGGCTGTGGGCGACTGGCAGCAGCTACAGTCTGACTTGAGTGCCTCAGGAAGTAAGTTATCGGGAGATATCAGCGTATTTGGCTCGGTCACTGCAAGCTATAGCCTACTGACCCAGATTCTTCCAGTGATGCGAGAGTCCTATCCAGGGGTTGAAATCAAACTCCGCACCGGGGATCAGGCGGACGGTGTCTCGAGAGTGAAAAATAAAACTGAAGATAGCGCCATTGTCGCGCGCCCCGTGGAATGGCCCAGCGACCTGGCGTTTCTCCCCCTGTTGCAAACTCCACTTAAATTGATTGGGCCGAAAACACCCAGTGCGCTCTCGCGGCAGCTCGATATCATACTCTCAGGAGGCCACCAGCCAGAATGGTCAGACATTCCTGTTGTACTGGCGGAAAGTGGTCTTGCACGGGAACAGTGGCTGGAATGGTTCGACCATCATCAGCTCTGTGCCAACATCTACGCCCAGGTCGCGGGGCATGAAGCAGTGGTGTCGATGGTCAGCCTGGGTTTCGGGATTGCTGTCGTTCCCGAGTTAGTCATACAGCATAGTCCGATCAAAGAAACGATTCGCGTACTTCCCTGGGTTGATGACTTATCCCCGTTTCAGCTGGGTTTGTGCGCACGAGCAGAACGGCTCGAAGACCCGCTGCTGGACGCGCTCTGGCAATGTGCCGCAGAAGCGTATCCCAACCACTAATTTCTCAAGAAGCATTAAGTATGCCCACTATTCAATTTAAACAGCTCACTGTTGAATTCGGCGAACATTTTTCATTGCAGAGCATTGACTGGGAAATCAAGCACGG
>JAHQWE010000118.1 GCA_019633985.1 Acidiferrobacterales bacterium
CGAAATAAGCCGCCAGCTTTCCATAGTTCCAGAAGCGGTCCTCTAGACCGGTATGCATAGAACCCATCAATATGCGGTTCTCTATTCTGTGCTCGCCCAGTTGTAAGGGGGAAAAAATGGAGGGGTAGTTGGTAGTCAAAAGTGGTGGTTCCTTAAAAGGTCATGGGAGCAGAATTACTCCAGAAGGGATCGCGATTTTCTGACGATATTTTAACTTTTTTAATTGTTCCTGTAGTACCGCCGGTCTAGAATCCGCGAGATTGTTCTGTACACCCTATTCACACCGCCAAGGACCTGCCTCAGTTATGTTTGCCGTACTCGTTCGCACATGGGCATTGATGCTCGGTATTCTGCTCTTGATGGTGGGCAATGGCTTGCAGGGTACGCTCCTTGGGGTTCGGGGATCGATTGAGCAAATCGACCCAGCCTGGATGGGTTTTATCATGTCTGCTTATTTCGTTGGTTTTTTAGGTGGTTCTCGAGTTACCCCGGTGTTACTACGCAGAGTGGGCCATGTTCGGGTCTTCGCTGCACTGGGTTCTTTAGTGTCCGCAGCATTTATTTTGTATGCCGCATTTGTCAATCCGGTATTCTGGTTTTTCATGCGGCTGGTAGTGGGGTTTTGCTTTTCAGGCCTCTATGTCGTTGCGGAAAGTTGGATCAACGACCAGGCAACCAACGAAACGCGCGGGCAATCCCTTTCGCTATATATATTGGTCCAAATGCTGGGCGTTGTTTCGGGACAAGTGCTGCTGAATGTCGCGGATCCTTCAGGGTATGAATTATTTGTGCTGATTTCCGTTCTGGTTTCCATCTCTTTTGCCCCTATTTTGCTATCGGTAACACCCACACCGGTTTTTGACACCAGCCGCCCCATGTCTCTAAGAGCGCTCATGATCGCCTCACCCCTTGGCTGCGTCGGGGTTTTTTTGCTTGGTGGTATTTTTTCAGCATTGTTTGGTATGGCGTCGGTATTCGCCACCGAACGAGGATTGTCGGTGAAGGAAATCTCCTGGTTTGTCACTGCAATATATGTCGGTGGTTTGTTATTGCAATATCCTATCGGCTGGATTTCTGACCGAATGGACCGTCGAACCTTAATCATTATTATTACTGGTTTGCTCTCTGGTTCCGCGATAATTGGCGCGCTAATCGGGCAATCCATTTTCCTGCTGTTGGCTATTTCTTTTGCAATTGGCGCAACTGCAAACCCACTATATTCTCTGCTCATCGCCTATACCAACGACCACCTCGAGACCGATCAAATGGCGTCCGCTTCAGGAGGGTTAGTGTTTATCAACGGTTGTGGAGCGATGGGAGGCCCTATACTTGTTGGATACCTGATCAACCGTATCGGCCCAAACGGCTTTTTCTACTTTATCGCCACTCTCGCTGCGCTAATCTGTTTATATAGTCTTTACAGAACCACGCGTAGAGTGGCCGTGTCTGTGGAAGACACCAACCACTACATACCAATTTCTGCGACAGCGGCGGTAGTTGCCGCAGAAATTGCCACAGAAGTGGTTATTGAAGACATTGAAGAGCTCGATGAATCTGGCGAGCTATCTGGCTCAATCGATGACAAGACTTCCTCGGAGTAGCACAAGTTACTGGTTAAACAAAAGTCTCTACCCTGTGTCTCGTAATTCTCTGCGTAAAATTTTACCCACGGTAGATTTAGGAAGCTCCGCCCGAAATTCAACTTCTTTAGGAACTTTGTAGCTCGTCATATTTTCGCGACACCAGCTGATCAAGGCTTCTTCGGTCAGCGTGTCATCTTTCTTACAGACATAAAGCTTTACTCTCTCCCCTGACTTTTCATCGTCAATTCCAACTGCTGCAACTTCCAGAACCCCAGGATGGTCACTCACTACGTCTTCGATTTCATTCGGATACACGTTAAACCCAGAGACCAGGATCATGTCTTTTTTGCGATCCAGAATCTTCACATAACCTTGTTCATTGATGGTTGCGAAATCGCCGGTTCTGAAGAAGCCGTCTGCTGTAAAGGAATTTGCTGTTTCTTCCGGTCGTTGCCAATAGCCTTTTGTCACTTGTGGTCCTCGTACGCAAAGCTCTCCTTGTTCGCCGAGAGGCACAGGGTTACCATCATCATCCGCAATAATCAGATCGGTTGAAGCAATGGGCAACCCTATGAAGCCGTTGTACTCTTCAAGATCAAGACGATTCATACACACTGCCGGTGAAGTTTCAGACAGTCCGTAGACTTCGACCAATGGTCTTCCCGTCAACGCAATCCAATCTCTTGCAACAGGGCTGGTTACCGCCATGCCCGCTCCGAGCGTCAGTTTCAGCTTACTGAAATCTACCTGATCAAAACCGTCGGTGTTCAACAACGCTGCGTAGAGCGTGTTTACCCCAGTGATGTACGTCATCTGCCAGTTTTTTAGTTCTTTTACAAAACCTTTAAAATCTCGTGGATTGGTAATCAGCACACAATTTCCTGCTACAGCAACCATAAACAGCAGATTCGCTGTTAGCGCAAAGATGTGGTAAAGCGGCAGCGCAGTAATTGCCACATCTTCACCCGGTTGGAAGCGGTCCAAGCACCATCCCAAGCCTTGTTGAACGTTAGCGCTTACATTTCGATGTGTCAGCTCCACTCCTTTGGAAACGCCGGTGGTACCCCCTGTGTATTGTAAAAAGGCCAGTTCATCAATGTTAATGCTGTGATCGGTTTGCGGTGTGTTCTGGTGTTCTTCGATGAATCTTCGATACGGTACTGCTTGGGGAATACGCCAACTAGGCACCATTTTTTTGACATACTTCAGCACGCTGTTGATAACGAACCCTTTCGCGGTGGGTAAGCAATCCCCCACTCGTGACACCACGATGTTCTCTACCTGGGTATCGTCAAGCACCTGTTCCAGCACATGTGCAAAGTTTTCCAGAACAATGATCGCCTTGGATTGCGAATCAACCAGCTGGTGACGTAATTCTCTCGGTGTATATAACGGGTTAACGTTCACCGCCACCATTCCCGCTCTTAGAATACCGTACAGCGCGATAGGGAACTGAATCACATTCGGCAACATGATTGCGACTCGATCGCCGGGTGAAAGCCCAAATCGCGTCACAAGACCTGCGGCAAATATTTTGCTCTGTCTTTCGAAGTCGCGATAATTGATCTGATGTCCGAAGCTGGAAAAGGCAATAGCTTCAGGATAATTCTCGGCGGTGTGCGTAAGATAATCGACCAGGGGTACTACCTTGGCGGGATCGATTTCGCCTGGTACTCCCGGTTCGTAAGACGACTGCCAAAACCGTTCTTGTTGCATTGTCGGCTCCTAACTTGGGTGTTTAGTATGTTGAATCAATAACAAATCAACTATTTTGAGATGTCAGTGTAGCAAATACAGTGTGATATCGACCCAGTGTTGATTGCCATTACGTACTCACCTCTTATCGTTAGATGCCGAATTCCACATTTACACTTTCTTTACATGCTCCTTACCCTCCATTTGCATTTCCACTCTCATAATCCTGTTTCTCTTTTAATCAACTACTGGAACTACTTTTATGAAGAAGCGCACATTAATTGCTAGCGGTATTATCGTCACTGTTCTTGGAACTGGTCTTGTGTTCGCCGGGCAGCGCAATCATGGCGGGTGGGGTGGCCATCATGATCATGGTGGACATCGCATCATGCATATGATCGACAAACTCGAACGCAAACTGGACTTATCTGAACAACAAGTCGAACAACTTGAACAAATCGCCCTGGACACAAAAGCGACTAGAAAGACCGCTCGAAAAGAGCATATGTCTATCGGCATGAAACTAACGGCATTGGATCCTGCAAGCAACGAGTACGATGCAGATGTTTCTCAGCTAGCGCAGGAAGTCAGCGAAATGGCCAGACAGCGAACCCTTTCTCTCGCCATGGTCTATAAGCAAGCTTCAGCTGTACTAACTGAACAGCAGCGACAGGAGCTTCGCGAGATGATTCAAAAGCGCATGGAGAGAATGGCTCGTCGCGCTGCCAGTCATCAGTAATCCACCTATTGAACCAGCGGCGGCACTACCGTATTTCACGGTAGTGCCGATTTTTAAATTTATCCCGGTATGATCCAGCCTATCGAACTATGTTTTCTACAACGACAAGGTGAACACGAACTCTTCTCTACTGATTGCCGACGATGACACCGTATTGACCGAGATGCTGGCGGAGTATTTGTCAGCGGAGGGCTATGAGATCAGACTCGCTGGGGACGGATTGGAAGCGATGCAAGTAGTCAGCGAGTTTTCGCCGGATCTGGTCGTGCTCGATATCATGATGCCAAAGCAGGATGGGATCGAAACACTAAAACAGTTACGCGCGATCGCTGACATGCCTGTAATTATGCTAACCGCCAGGGGTGATGATTTGGATCGCATTCTTGGGTTGGAACTGGGGGCTGATGATTACCTCGCCAAGCCCTGCAACCCCCGTGAGTTACTAGCAAGAATTAAAGCCGTCCTTCGAAGAACACAAAATAGACCCGATTCTGGTTTACCCATTGCTATTGGAGACACGACACTTGACCCGCGCTCTAGAGAGGTGACTGTGCGAGGCGATTTTGTCCCGCTTACCCAAACCGAATTTGATCTGCTGCACCTGCTGGTTCGCTCTCCTGGCGAGGTCATTACCAAGCAAACGCTATCCAGCGAGGTATTAGGTAAACCCCTTAGCCAGTGGGACCGTAGTATCGATGTGCATGTGAGTAATTTGCGCAGAAAGCTCTCCTCAGGCATTGATGACACCCATACGCGTATTCGCACATTACGCGGTGCCGGTTATATGTACGTGTTACCTGAGACCAGTCCGCCAGACGGAACAATTGGGTAATGCGGCCGCTATTTTTTCGCATCCTGGCGGTACTACTCTCTTCGTTCGTCGCTGTATTAATCGTTGCCTTTTTTCTCTTTCGTTGGACAGGTCCTGATAGAGAAACTGAGCGGGAGTCGATACAGGCTCTGGCGATTGTGACCTCTGGTCATTTAGTGGATGCGTATCTTGAAGGTCAGCCCAGGCCAGTATTGAGAAAACTGAAGGGCCGCTTTCACGCTCGGGCCTGGATACTGGATGAAAACAATCAGCTTTTACTAGGCAAGCCTTTGCCCAAACGGATTTCTTCAGCGGTTACCAGTTACCCTTCTTTTGCTCCAGTGGGTAGCGACAGTAAGCGACAACGATTTGTCATTGGCAATGAGATCCAGAGAAATAACACGGTTTACCGCGTGATCTTCGACTTCCCCGGATCTGGTTTTCGACACGGCCCGATTTCGATCCCTTTCACCGGGCGCATTGTGCTGCTCTTGTTTAGTCTTGTTCTGGCCAGTGTTTTTCTGAGCTATTGGGTTTTGCGTCCTGTTAAGGTTTTCGTAAAAACCACTCAACAGTTCTCTAGTGAACATCTGAACGCCCGAATTGATCACACAATCACTAGGCGCAAGGATGCCTTTGGTAATCTTGGTAGGGAATTTAACCAGATGGCCGATCGCCTCTCTCGCTCACTGAAAAGCCAGCAGCAGTTACTTCGGGATGTCTCCCACGAGCTTAGGAGCCCGCTGGCTAGAATTCAGGTGGCGGCTTCGTTGCTGAATCAAAAACTCGGCGACAAAACAGAGTTGTCCCGAATAGAGATGGAAGTCGAGCGCCTTGACGACTTAATCGAGCGCCTATTGTCATTGTCCCGGCTACAAAACACGCAGCAACTTGATAAATCTCCTGTGAATCTCGGTACGTTGCTCGCGCAGTTGATTGAAGATGCGAATTATGAGTTTGCCCAAGAAAGTAAATCTGCCTCTTTTATCGCTACAGTCAAGGATGTGACGATAAAGTGCGATCAGAAGCTGGTTTCCAGTGCACTGGAAAACATTCTTCGAAACGCGTTACGTTTTAACGAGATTGACCAGCCAGTGGTTGTCGGCTTGGAAAAACGGCAAGTGAATACTATTCCGGGTGCTCTCATTACCATTAAAGACAGCGGCCCCGGTGTCGACCCCAGCCACTTACCACAGTTGTTTGAACCGTTTTATCAGGTGGATTCTGCCCGACATATCGATACTGGTCATCACGGGATCGGTCTCGCACTTGCCCATACTATTGTCTCCTTGCACCATGGAAAGCTAGTTGCAGAGAACAATTCAGACCGGGGATTGATCGTAAAAATGTGGTTGCCGGTTTCTTGAAAAAGCAAAACACTCCCCGGCTGTTTACCGCTGGAATCTCTAAATTTTGTCTCTTCTTTTACACAAGTTATTAATCCTATTGCTGTTTCTTTTTTTGTATCAAAAAAAGGTCGATTAAATACGTAAATTTCTTTCGTTTTTTTCTCGCTACCTGTGGATAAAATATTTTTTTCGCAGTAGACTCAGTTCCCCCCGAGAGTCATCCACCTTCGTAAAAAGCTGTTTGTTCTCTACCAACAACGTGTATTTAACACTATAAATACCGCTGTTTTGGGAATATAAAGATTGTTTTCCACTTGAATACTATGTGCTATCACGCGCAGAGGATTCGTTTGGGCTAACGAAAATAAATCTATTTTGTGGTGATTAAAAATTGAGCAGCGCAGAACTTTGGTCCAACTGTATTGATCAGTTACGGTCAGAAATACCAGACGATGAAATCGATACCTGGTTGCTGCCGATGCATACGATTTTAAGCGACGAAACGTTAAAGCTGCTTGCGCCCAATCGTTACGTTCTCAACCATGTCAAGCAAAATCTATTTCAACATATTGAGTCCACAGTGTTGTCCATGGACGTCGGCGTCAAAGTAGTTCAGTGTGAAATCGGTGGTCATGCTAACGAAAATTTGTTCTTAAAGAGCGCCAAAGACTCGCCACCCGCCGCTGCGCAAAAAGTACACTCGTTCACCAGCGAGTTTGGCAATGACCAGGGTGATATCACTGCACCGTATGCAGGCGGTCGTATTAATAGAGACTACACTTTCGACAATCACGTAGAAGGAGTTTCGAATCAATTGGCCAGAGCTGCAGCACAACAGGTCGGTGAGAATCCGGGTCGATCATACAATCCGTTATTTATATACGGCGGTGTAGGTCTGGGTAAAACACATTTGATGCAAGCGGCAGGCAATCTCATTCTCGATAAGAATCCGAGAGCAAATGTTGTTTACATTCGATCAGAGTTGTTTGTTAACGATATGGTTAAAGCGCTAAAGAACAACACGATGAATGAGTTCAAGCGTTACTACCGGTCGATTGATACGCTATTGATTGATGACATACAGTTTTTTGCCAGAAAGACACAATCGCAAGAAGAGTTCTTTCATACTTTTAATGCGCTTCTTGAAGGGCAACGCCAAATTATCATTACCAGCGATCGTATCCCTAAAGCCATGACAGATGTAGAGGAAAGGCTGGTTTCGAGATTTGGCTCTGGGCTGACCGTCTCTATTGAACCGCCAGAACTTGAAACCCGGGTCGCAATATTGGGCAGAAAGGCGGTAGAGAAAAAAATTGATTTGCCGGAGGAGGTCGCGTTTTTCGTTGCTAACGCGGTAAGGTCAAATGTCAGAGAACTCGAAGGCGCTCTGCACCGCATTATTGCCAGCGCCGGATTTACAGGCAGACCGATCAGCATTGACTTAGCTAGAGAAGCGTTACGCGATCTGATGGTATATCGAGAGTCTCGGATTAATATTGACAGTATTCAACAGGTTGTCGCGGAATATTACAAAATCCGTGTTGCGGATTTATTGTCTAAAAAGCGGTCTCGCGATATCGCTCGTCCCAGACAGTTGGCGATGTCTTTAGCTAAAGAATACACTAGCCTGAGTCTTCCCCAGATAGGCGATCGGTTCGGCGGTAGAGACCACACAACAGTGCTGCATGCGTGTCGTAAGATCGATGAGTTAGTGCAATCCGATGTCAAAATTCAGGAAGATCATCGAAATGTTTTAAGGCTATTGGGCGCCTGATATTTTTCACTGCTCTTGTCTGTAACTCTGCACGCGTATCTTTTCAAGACAACCTGTTGTTGCGGCCGCTCAACGCTACTTTTCCCCAGAAACTTCACTCTATAGTAGATTTTAACAACTCCGAAAAGTGGGGATAACTTGCACTGATTCTCTGATTATCCTGTGGATAACAGCGCTTTTTCAGAGTACATTCTGTGGACAGTTTTTATACACAATTTGTCCTTGAGTCATACAGACTTTGTACGTACTTTATGCACATGTTGGTGTATCGTAAGTTATTGATAATATTGTCTTAATCTAACTTATTCACAATTCCACAGGGGCTACTACAGTTACTACTATTATCTAAAATGAATATCAAAATAGAACGTTCTAAATTATTACCCACTTTGTCATTAGTAAGCAGTGTAGTGGAACGTCGCCAAACGTTACCCATATTGGCAAATTTATTTTTTCATTTAGACAGTGGTCGTCTTACCCTGGTGGGTACCGATTTAGAAGTGGAGATTTCAGAAACCCTCGACAGTGTTGATGGAGAGGATGGTTCCTTCACCGTCTCTAGTCGGAAGCTGTTGGATATCAGTAAAATGTTACCTGAATCTTCTACGATTAATTTAAAGACCGATGGCGAGAAAGCCATTATGTCATCCGGTAGGAGTCGATATACCCTCAAAACACTGCCCTCTGAAGAGTATCCTAGGATAGAATCGGGAAACTGGGAAGAAAGATTTAAAATCAAACAGTTATCTTTGAAAAATCTTCTTAGTAAGACAGCGTTTGCAATGGCGATACAGGATGTACGGTATTATTTAAATGGGGTTTTATTTGAGATCGGGCAGAATCGATTGCGTGCAATCGCGACAGATGGTCACCGTCTTGCTCAAAGCGAGGAAGAAATAGAAATCTCCAGTAATGAAATTCGGCAGGTCATTGTGCCGCGTAAAGCGATAACCGAGATCAGCCGGTTTCTAGATGGAGATGAAGAGTCTGAAATTACTATAGAAGTAAGCAAAAACCATCTTAGATTAACGCGAGGCGATACGACGCTGATCACCAAACTCATAGATGGCAAGTTTCCAGAGTTTAAAGGTGTTTTGGAAACCGAGCTCAACGTAGTGATACAAGCCGATAGAAGCGAACTGATCGAAACCCTGACACGGGCAGCCGTTCTCACTACAGATCGTTTCAAAGGGGTAAAACTAAAGCTGGATCAAGGCAAAATGTCTGTGACTGCTAATAATCCAGAGCAGGAAGAAGCACTCGAGGAAATGGAAATAGATTATAAAGGCGATAGCGTAGAAACAGGTTATAACGTAACCTATCTCATTGACGCATGTAGAGCGATTACAACCGACCAGGTTGCTCTGCATTTTCAAGGCAATGATGGAATTTGTATTGTCCGGCAACCGGGTGATGAAATTTCCACATGGTTGGTGATGCCGATGCGAATCTAACACGTTGGCGATGTTTCACGTGAAACATCGCCAGTTTATACGAATAGCAGTACCAGGTTTTCCGGACAAGGTTTGTCCGTGCCGAGATTACATAACATCACACACGCGTTCGAGAAATCTCAACACAATTGAGTGTTAGCAATAAAAAACACCCGTTACTTTTGTTTGAGTACGTCAAAACTTCTCTTATTAAGGAAACTGGAAATCTGTTATATCGATTGTCTCTGAAAGAATCGGAATTCCCACTATTTAGCTGAAGGAATACGACGCAGTTTCTGCAATCGCTCCAAAAAAGCTGCTTAAACGATCTAAGAATACGAATGCAGGTCCGGGCTTCGAATAGTTTAATTCTATTACTTACTCCTAGGCTTAGCTCCTTTCAAGGATAGGTATAGCAGGTCAAAACCATGTTTCACGTGAAACATTCCGAACACAGGTACCAAATTAATTTATACACAAACGATGGTGATTTCTAACTGACAATGTGCGCTGGAGTATAAAGTGATGAGCTATATATAAATCGGAATACTTTGCGAGAATACATCGCGGTGGGATAATAGAGAGTCAGAATAATAAATAATAAGTATTTGTTTTATAAAGATAAAAATAGTAAAAACTTAAAGTAAACACCATTACTGTTGGTGACGGCTAATTTAGCCTTCTCAGGGACGTTAAAAAAAACGCTAACTAATTGATTTAAATGGTGAAATAGGGACTTCGATTAGCGCTCAATAGCGCGACCTTGTGTTAAAATACATGGGTATTTATCAAGTGTAAAACTCATGTCTGAAGAGTACGATGCCAGTAGTATCAAAGTCCTAAAGGGACTGGATGCGGTACGAAAGCGCCCCGGCATGTACATCGGCGATACAGATGACGGTACCGGGTTACACCACATGGTGTTTGAGGTAGTCGATAATGCAATCGACGAAGCGCTGGCTGGTTATTGCCAAAAAATCCAAGTCACTATTCATACCGACGAATCCATTTCGGTTAGTGATGATGGACGAGGTATACCCACAGGTATCCTTGAGGAAGAAGGAGGCAAAAGCGCAGCAGAAGTAATCATGACGGTGTTACACGCTGGTGGCAAATTTGATCAAAATTCTTACAAAGTCTCTGGCGGTTTGCATGGTGTCGGTGTCTCTGTAGTCAATGCACTTTCAGAGAAGCTCACACTGGAAATACATCGGGATGGAAAGCGCCATGAGCAAGAGTATGTCATGGGTGAACCACAGGCACCGTTGGCAGTAACTGGAGATACTGATCGTACCGGTACGACGATTACTTTCATGGCGAGCCACGAAACTTTTAGCCATGTTAAATATAAATACGAAATCCTCGCGAAACGATTACGCGAACTTTCGTTTCTGAATTCGGGAATCCGCATTGAGCTCCAGGATGAAAGAGAAGACAAAGTAGAAGTCTTTGAGTATGAAGGTGGAATAGCAGCATTTGTGAGCCACTTAAACAGTAAAAAAACCCCGCTGCACCCAACAGTCTTCAGCATGACTGCAGAGCGGGAGGGAGTGCATGTAGAGTTAGCAATGCAGTGGAACGATTCATACCAAGAAAACACATACTGCTATACCAACAATATTCCGCAGGCAGATGGTGGTACCCACCTGGCTGGTTTGAGGGGAGCGATGACCCGAACATTGAATGGGTACATCAATCAACTAGGACTCGCAAAAAAAGAAAAAGTGACTTTAAGCGGTGACGACAGTCGAGAAGGAGTAACCGCTGTTTTATCTGTCAAAGTTGCAGATCCGAAGTTTTCCTCACAAACTAAAGACAAACTGGTTTCTTCTGAAGTCAAGGGGGTAGTAGAAAGTTTAGTTGCAGAACACTTGGGTAACTTTTTGCAAGAAAGCCCAACGGAAGGCAAGGTGATCGCGATGCGGATCATCGAGTCTGCAAGAGCCAGAGAAGCAGCGCGAAAAGCCAGAGAGCTCACTCGACGTAAAAGCGCGCTCGATCTCGGTGGTTTACCGGGGAAGTTAGCAGACTGCCAAGAGAAGGATCCGTCACTGTGTGAGATTTATTTGGTAGAGGGCGACTCAGCAGGTGGTAGTGCAAAGCAAGCAAGAGACCGAAAGTTTCAAGCAATACTGCCGCTGAAGGGTAAAATTTTAAATGTAGAGAAAGCCCGTTTTGATAAAATGTTGACTTCTGATGAAGTGACTACATTGATCACAGCATTAGGTACTGGAATAGGGAAAGATGACTTCGATGTTAATAAACTGCGTTACCATCGAATCATTGTGATGACTGACGCAGACGTCGATGGTTCGCATATTCGAACTCTATTATTGACGTTCTTCTTCCGCCAAATGCCTGAATTACTTGAGCGTGGCCATATTTATATTGCACAACCACCGCTGTACAAAATGGCAAGTAAGAAAAAAGAGACCTATTTGTTAGACGATAATGAAATGAGTGCACACCTTCTTGGTGTTGCGACAGACAAAGCAATTATCACGCTGGACAACGGCGAGACCTTAACAGGCACTGCTCTGAAATCTCTAATACTCGATTTGCAGACGGTACAAGCGACTATGGAGAGACTTTCTCGCCGATATAGTGCGCCGTTCATGCAGGCATTACTGCGAATCGAGCCTGTTGTTGATGAAGACTTAACCCTAGAAAGAGCTTCTAGAATTTGCGAAAGCTTAACGAGAGAATTGAATGTAGATCATTCCGAAGTGATTCGATACACCAGCGAATTCTTAGTTGAGACTAGCGAAATACAAATCACTAAACATCAATATGGTTTAACAGAGTCCTTCACAGTTGGCCGAGGATTTCTGCAAAGCGCCGAGTATCGCAGCATGATAGGAATGTCCACGCGGCTCAAAGAACTTGAAAAAGGATCTCTGCGAGTTAACTGGGGTGAGACAGAGTTTGTCACCAATCGATTAGCTGACATTGCAGACTGGATATTGAGCCGGGCAAGAAAGGGGGTAAGTATTCAGCGATATAAAGGGTTGGGAGAGATGAATCCAGATCAACTTTGGGAAACAACGATGGACCCAGAAGTACGTCGCTTACTCAAGGTTAATATTGAAGACGCTATAGCGGCCGATGAGACCTTTACCACTCTAATGGGTGATCAAGT
This sequence comes from Acidiferrobacterales bacterium, assembly GCA_019633985.1. Lineage (GTDB taxonomy): Bacteria > Pseudomonadota > Gammaproteobacteria > Arenicellales > Poriferihabitantaceae > VYFG01. The sequence goes on from JAHQWE010000118.1 coordinate 12,524, forward strand.
CGAACCCAGGCGTGAATTTATCGAAAAGAACGCATTCGCTGTGAGCAACCTTGACGTCTAGCTAACTTAAGAGTTAACTCAACAATGAAAGGGAGGGGAGAAATCACCCTCCCTTTTTTTGCGATGAACATAAGCTGTTGTGAGTAAAGCCCACCTGCAACAGGGTCGCTATCCAAAAAAGATAATCACAAATTTTCCAATTTACCTGCCACCAATTGCGCCATCTCTTCTTTGATCTGCACCACCGATAAAGCTTGTACGATAGTGATAGCGAGAGAAAAATGGAAAAAATCGATGGCCATAACCGTAACCATAGTGCCGTTTGCGTTTACGTTCTACGTGAATCATAGATAAGCCGCTTGTCTGTGCAATAATCCCGACAGATCTATCTTCGATCGGCACATCAGGGTCACTATGACCGCGCTGTTTTAACGCTGTCGCCAGTGCTTCTGCATCATAGTCTAGGGTAATACCAGCTATGGGTTCTTCAATATCGGTTCGACCATTGCGATTCATATAATGCGGTACATTAATCGCTTCTTGCGGATCCATACCAAAATCTATCACGTTCATGATTGATTGCGCGGTATAACCGATAATTCGGGAACCGCCAGGAGAACCTGTTACTAAAAACACGCGACCACGTTTGTCGAATACGATTGTGGGAGACATAGAACTTCGAGGTCGCTTGTTGCCTTGCACGCGATTTGCGACGGGTGAACCGTCTGAGGCGATCGGATTGAATGCGAAATCCGTTAGCTCATTGTTAAGTAGGAACCCCCTAACCATCACACCATTACCGAAGGAACTTTCAATTGTAGTCGTCATTGACAAAGCGTTGCCGTATCTGTCGATGATAGAGACATGACTTGTCCCAGAATTTTTCGTTGAATTATCTGGACCGAGCGGATCAAACTCACCGGGCGGGACTCCAGCGTCTGCTGACCCTATGTCCGTATCGGTAATTAACGCGGCACGGCTGGCGAGATATTCTTTGTCTAGCATGCCTTCAGTGGGAACAGTAATAAAATCAGGGTCACCAACGTATCGCCCCCTGTCCGCGAAAGCTAACCGTCCTGCCTGGGTAAATAAGTGTACCGTTTCGACATCGAGGGGAGCGCCGCTAGATATGTCGAAGTTTTCGAGAATACCGAGTATTTGACCTACTGCCAGCGCCCCAGAAGATGGTGGGCCCATACCGCAAACGTTGTAAGTTCGGTATTCGATGCAAACGGGCTCTCTCTCAACAATATCGTAATTTTCCAAATCTGTGAGAGCCATGTCTCCGCCAATATTTAAATCATTTTGAACTGCTGAAACGATATCTGCGGCGATTTCGCCATCATAAAAACCCTTTGCTCCACGCCTAGCTAGTGTTTTAAGAGTGCTAGCATATTCCGGATTAGTGACGACAGTACCAGCAGGTTTTGCGGTGCAATCAGGATTCGCAAAATAGGCAAACGCGGTAGGATCTCTGAACAACAATCGTTCATCACAAGACGGGTTGAAAGTGAGTAGTCGGGCTACCTGGTCACTGGTTCTGGCTGTAAGTTCAAACCCATTACGAGCAAGCCGAATGGCGGGTCGGTAAAGCGAACGAATAGGTAATCGACCGTATTTATTATGCATATGTTCCATCATTTTGGGAACACCAGGGACACCTACAGAAAGACCACTTTGCCACGCGGGGAAAAATGTAAGCCCACTAAACCTGTCTTCGGTCGCAGCGGCGGGAGCCTTTTCTCTTGCATCAATAGTAGTAGTCTTTTGTTTTTTTGCATCGTAATAAACCACAAAGGCACCGCCGCCGATGCCGCTGGACTGAGGTTCAACCAAACCTAAGACGGATTGCACAGCGATCATGGCATCTACAGCAGTACCACCGCGGCGTAAAATCTTTTCTCCAGCTGCGGTGGCTAACGGATTCGCCGTAACCACCATCTCCTTTTTCGTTGTGACCGCCTCCGGCAGTGTTTGGGCTTGCACAACGGGGTTTAGTAAAAATACCGACAGAGTAAAGCCGGTCGTAATAGAGGTTTTATTCATGGTTCTCACTCCTGTTAGATTTATTGTGGGCGCGACCAACCCAGTAACGACATCTTAGTAGATAGGGTCGCCAACTAACAGTGTCAGAAAGTTAATGTTCTACAGCTTATGATGCGGATCCAGAAAACTCTGTATCGTCTGGTGATATTCAGGATGGTTAGAAACCGTGTTGTGGCTCGTGTTGGAAAACACTCTGGTGGTAACACGTCTCTGAGTGAAACTATCAATTAACCGATCTGTATTTTGCCGCGGAATAATTTCATCAAACTCCGCTATTAAAACTAATATATCGGTGTCCAGATTTTTCGCCCTTAGCGCCGATTCATAACGGTCTTTTAGTAGAAGACCAACGGGAAGTAGAGGATAGTTTTGTTTGGCGATATTGAGGATACTATCATACGGCGTGACGAGCACTATTCCCGTAATAAGGCGATTGGCAGCGAGATAAGTGGCGACCCCGGAACCTAGACTCCTGCCCATGAGAAAGATGTCGTCATACTGACCAGCGATGTGGTCATATAAAGCGATGGCGTCGGAATATATGGCGTCTTCGGAGGGGGAACCACTACTACCGCCGTAACCGCGATAGTTAAGGAGATACAGAGTGGTGTTTGTGTAAGCGGCAGAGAATATGTCCGCATTCAAGGCGACAGACTCTCCATTGCCACCAAAGTAAAGTAAGGCCCTGCGGTTACCCGGGTTAATAACAATCACCTCGAGAGATTCACCCTGATTTGACAGGGAGAATCTTTCATACGGGTGTGTTAATTCAGGGGTAGGAAAATAGAGAAATGAGCGCTGCTTAAAAAACATAAAAGCCGTGATAGCGGCGTAACCGTTCAACAGCAAAAGAATGAAAATGGTCACATTCCTTTTCATTTAGCAGCAAGTCATCACTATTGAAAGCGGGGTTTCAAAAACTACTCCGATTCAACAAGGTTTTTCAAATTTACCAGACCGTCTTCGTAGGCAGAGCCAACCCATTTATCCATCATCAAGCCCATGTAGCGACCAATAGGGTTGTACCCCCACTGAGTGTTGAAGTGCCACTCAATTTTGGTGCCACCTGAATCGGGTTCAAGTAGCCAGCGGGCTACCGCACCGTCCTGACCGTCGAATTCCAGACTGGTTTCTACAAGCTTGTTATCTACAACAGCAACAATTACCTGTTTTCCTTTTCCCACTGAGGGGTCTTCGCTACTCCATTCCATCGCGGAACCGAGACCACTTTCTGGCCCCGAGAATTTCATCACGGTATTCGGGTCGAGTTCAGCCCATGGAGACCACTTGTTAAATTGCTTCATACTATTTACGTAGGAAAAAACTTTTTCAGGAGGTGCCGTAATGACAGTGCTCCTGGAGACGTTGGACTCTTGAGGTAGCAGCAGAGAAATAGCGCCAAGAATTACAATGAGTATGATCAAGTATTTGATGGTTTTGGCTAGTGCTTTCATATAATGGTCCTCAATTAAATATCTGGCTGTTTACTGGAATCATCACGCTGGGCGAATGCAAGAAGATAATGATTACAGTCTTTAATACCAAACTCTTTCATACCATATGGCATTTCTTGAAGCGGCCACACAATCGGTACTCGTTCTTTTACCTTGTCATAGTATGACGCCACGTTTTCTATTAACAGATAGATTGTGCCGGTACAGTTCGGGATACCTGGCCACAAATCTGTTGGTGTAAACAGGATAGTACAATCTTCCTTCGCCGCGGAAAAAGTTTCATGCTCGGTTTCTGAAACATCAAACTCGAGGTTCTGTTGATAAAAACACTTTGTCGATTCCATATCCGAACATTTGAGTAATATGTTGATTGGCATGGTGATCCTCCTGATTGGATAGTCGGTGACAAGCCGTTAAACCTAAAGGCTTTCGATCTAATGTGCTACCGATACCCCATCACATCGGTCTAATCGGGTACGGTGTACACTAAAGGTACCAGACTAAACTCATTCTGGCTTTAACTATGCTAATTCGACTAACTATTGTGACATTGCTAGGGATAGTGGTGGGTATTGTCGTAGCGTTTTTGGCAATTTCATTCGTCGAACTGGTATTGTGGCTGAACGATATTTTGTTGGTGTCACCTCGTAGCCGCATGTTGTTTGGAAATGGCTACTTGTTATCCTTTCTGACCGTGTTGATTCCTACCGTCGCTGGCGTGATCACGGCGCTCATACTTCAAAAGATACCGGAAAAGCGGCCGCACAATGTGCCAGATGCTATTTTAGCGAGTCAAAGCTTGTCAAAAAAGATGCCGTTAAAAACGGGTGTCTTGTCCTCGACGGCTGCAATAATTTCTTTGGGTAGCGGTGCTTCGGTCGGACAGTACGGGCCTCTTGCGTATATGGGCAGTTTTATTGGATCCTGGATTAGTAGGTTGTTTGGCGGAAATTACTATTTGGGGACAATCGGCATAGGCTGTGGCGCTGCAGCTGCGATTTCTACCGCTTTCAACGCACCCATAGCTGGACTAATATTTGCTCATGAAGTGATACTCCGCCACTATTCGTTGCGTTCATTCGCACCCATCACGGTTGCAGCAACGATTGGATATCTGATCGCCAATCATGTGATGGCAAGGCCCCCTCTATTTCGGATAGAGCATTTCCAGTTGGAAACACCTTACGAGTTTTTTGGCTTTATACTGATCGGGGTCGCTGGTGCATTTGTTGCGACGCTACTGATAAAAGGAATACTCTTTTCAGCTGCCACCAACAAAAAGGTGATGTTACCCGCCCCGATCAAAACCGGTCTGGCCGGGATGCTCGTGGGTATTTTCGCGCTGCAAATTCCGGAGATACTCGGTATTGGCAAGGAGTTGCTTCGCTTTTCCATTATCGAGGATGCATTTACTAATTACGAATTGGCTTCCATCCTGTTCGCAAAAATCTTCCTCACGGCCATATGTCTAGGCTTTGGATTTGCCGGTGGCGTATTTTCCCCCGCGCTTCTAATAGGGGTTTTGTTTGGAGCATTGGTTGCCGGAAGTCTGGATACGCTGGCATGGTATGAGCGATCTCATATTGTGATCTACGCAATTTGTGGAATGGTTGCCGTCGCCGGCCCGGTAATTGGCGCACCACTTACGACTATCTTGATCGTTTTCGAATTGACAAGAAACTATGATATCGCTACAGCGGCGATGGTGAGCGTGGCTTTTGCCAACCTCATTTCTTACCGTGTTGTCGGCCGGTCATTGTTTGACATTCAACTTGTTATTCGCGGCTTTGACTTGAGTCTTGGGAGAGACAAAGTAATCGTAGAACAAAGAAAGGTAGAAGACTACGTATCAACAAATTTCCTGTCATTACCTAAAGACCTTTCGGTTAGCGAAGCGCAACAGCAAATGTTGGAAGTAGAAAAGTCCGAAGCGTATATCGTCGGTGAGAATGACATCTATTTTGGAAAATTGAGTATTCGCCAAACCTTGATATTGATGTCTGACCAAGACCAGTCAGAAGTACGTATACAAGACCTAGCGATGCAAAAAGCACTTCAGCTCGCACCAGAGGAATCAATTTGGGATGCAATGATTAAAATGGAAGCCTTTGTAGGTGAAAGCATCCCTGTGGTGGAAAACGGTTATTTAAAGGGAGTGGTTTTTGAGGCGACGATAGTGAGCGCGTATCTAAATACCATTCACAACATACGAGAAGAAGAAAATGCAGCGGGCTAGGCTACTCAACGTGATAGTCGTTTTCACTATTGTGGTCTTAGGTGTTTGGACAAAGATGCCCCTGGCCCAGGACGCGCTCACAATTGTCACCTGGGGTGGCGCCTACGAAGAGAGCCAAAGAAAGGCATTCTTTCAGCCATTTACCCAGACGACAGGGATAGATATAGAAACTCGACAATACTCGGGTGGTCTAAAGGAGTTACGAGAACAGATTCTAAGTGGTCGCGTAAACTGGGATCTTATCGACCTGGTTTCCTCAGATAATCTCGCGGCCTGTCGGGAAGGGCTGTTGCAGCCATTGAATTCCGTCTCCCTACTGACGGGGGATGTCGAAAATGATTTCCATGAACGTGCGATCACGGATTGTGGTATTGGCCAAGTCATTTTTTCGACTGTGGTCGCATTCGACACACGCCAGTTTACTGGAGAAAAGCCCAATCAGATTGAACATTTTTTCGACCTAGAGACTTTTCCAGGAAAGCGTGGCCTTCAGAGAAAACCTGTCGCCGTATTGGAATGGGCGCTCATGTCATATGGTGTACCGAAGAAAGATATTTATGGTTTGCTCAGTACACCGCGAGGGTTGGACCTGGCTTTCAAGAGATTGGATCAAATCAAGAAGCACATTGTTTGGTGGAGCGAACCGGAGGAGCCGATAACGATGCTCTCGTCTTCTGTGGTATCAATGACCTCTGGGTTCAATGGGCGTTTTTTTGACGCTAGGATTAACCAGGGGGCACCCATCCAGACTATTTGGGATGGTCAAATCATGGATATTTCGACATGGGGTATCCCAAAAGGAGCGCCACACAGTGACGATGCCAGGTTATTTATCCGTTTTGCTACCGGAAGTACAAGGCTTGCGGAGATAACCAAATATATTTCTTATGGGCCAGCAAGAAAATCCGCGAATGCAGCTGTGGGTAAACATCAGCAGACAGGGACCGATATGCGATCGTATCTGCCGACATTTCCACCAAATTATGAGAAAGGATTAACGGCAGATCAAGAGTGGTATTCCCATACGCAAGAGCTTATTGAGAAGCGGTTTGAAAAATGGATTAACGATAAATGAATAGAAAACAGGAAACGCTTCGTGGGCTTCCAGGTCAACAATAGTGGGGGTTGGTAGTTGACTGAACATGATACGAAGTAGAAATCCGTTCTCTCCGTTTTCCTCAATAAGTTACACCCTTAGATCAGACCGGCTACCCTCGGAACTTGATTCGATTTAAACCAAGAGTGGTACCTAGGTTTTCAGTGAAATGGCCGCGCTTGCGATTTTGCGATAAGACTTACTGTGCAGATCAGTACGCGAATTTTTATGCGGCAACTACATCTGCTAATTTCCCTACTTAGCGTATTCGATAAAGACAGATCGTCAATGATCTTCGTAATGGTTGAAAACTTTTTCCAGTTCAGCCGACAGTCCCGCATCGTAGGGGTGCTTGCTCGTTTTCATTAATTCCTTCGCAGTGCATCCACCGTATACCTGGGCTTTGAGTGTGGTGTCCGCTCCCGCAGCGAGGAGAGTGTCCACAATATCCACCAGGTTTTCCGGAACCACCTGACGATATCCCTCTACACCGTTTGAGCCAGAGTAGTGCAGCAGCGTACATTGGTGAGGATAGCAAGAGTGTTGATGGACGACGCTAGAATCAAAAGCGATCGCGTTCCTGATTTCTTTTAAATCCCCGGCCAGTAAGCGATCAACCAGTTGTTCAAACCCGGCATCAGGTCTGGACTGTTCGAGCTGGGTGACTTCGAACCAGCGTTTGTATCCAAACTCTTGTGCAACGCAGTCTCTCGCATCATCCAATGAAAACGCACTAGAAAATATGTCAGCGAGCGTTTTCTTACCAAACTTTCTGTGAACTAAAAAACCGATACCGTGATGTTCATTTTGGTGCCCTTCTACGAGCCTTTGGGAAAGCAGATTAAGATGAGTTTGAATTGGTAGATGATAGTGTGAAGCGGAAATTAAACCGTCGAACAGTTGAATTAAACTTTTGACTTCTGGGTCTTTGTGAACCACAACGTTTTTCGCCATCGTGCTGAATCCATTTAAGCAGTCAATCTGAGTTTATAACGAAGCCAAAGCTCCGTCTAATTGTTCTCTTGAACGAATCAACCGCATAACCGATCAGGGTCATGTGTCCTCGTCCACAAATCGAATAAACTGATAGGAGGCCATGCCTACTACGGTAGTCAATTTCGAAACCTCTACTTTTTGTCCTGGGGAATGATCCGGGTTATTGTCGACCAGGACGAAAATCTCATCTCCACTATCTAACCGCACTTTAAGCTGTATTTGGATGATACCCCCTCGGTCCTTTGCTGAAACAGCGGTAGTTTCTCCCACGACACTCTCAGAAAATACGGGGGTATAGATCGCCAGAACCACTACCACCCCGAGAATCAGCAATATCCAAACTTTGCTTCTTCTGGCCCTGTCCTTGTTGAGCTCTTTATCAAGTGCTTTTTTTAATTCCGGATTCATCGTTTTAAAGTCGAGTTGGGTATCGTGAATTCGATGTTTAGTGGAACACGATACACGGTTTCCCGCATAGTTTCATCGAGGGCTTTACTGGTGTATGGGCTTCCATTTGTCGAGCGCTTCCAGAAATTTTTCTTTTTCGCCCTCGCGCATCTTGATATTGGTGGACCGGTAAGGAAAGTTACCTGCAGTAACTTCATTATGAAATTCACCCAATGCCGCAACCCTTTCCTCGTGAATCTGCTTGTGCAAACGGCCTACTTTACCAAAAGCGTGGGCATGCAGTGGTGGTTTATCTTCTTCGCTGGGCTCGCCACAAATATCAGCGACAAATGAAAAGATGGCATCACCAGCGTGACCAGAACCTAATGAGAATGTGACGATAGAAGTTTTTTCATTAATTGCTTCTAGTACTTCTTCGGCAATACATTCTGCCTCCACCGCAAAAACACCAACATCTTCCATACGTTTGAGTGTCTCCCAAATTTGAAGCGCTTCCTCGGCTTTCCTGCCCCACCCACGAAGCCCGCCACAGTAGTGACTGAATGTGGGTATCAATCCAATATGGCTTTGCACAGGAATGCCCTCTTTAGACAACATCTCCATTGTTTCGAATGAACGGAGTGTATAGTACATATCGGCACCCTCTCTCATCGCTTCAAATGCATGGGCGAGAATTTCTTCATTAGAACCAAATTGCGCCCAGGTAGACCCAGCGCCGGTGAAGTGTTTTGGCGTAATTTGGCGAACGTCACGAATTTGCTCGGTTCCCACCACAAACAAATCAATACCTGCTTCGACGCATGCTTTGATCTGTTGATTGTCCGCAGGGTTAGACATCGATAATTTACGGCCGCTGCCTTTCAGTGATTGCAGATCTTTAATCGTGTAGTTTCGCTCAGCCGGGTTGCGGCTAAAGTCGTAGATTCTGGGCATAAAGCAACGCTGGATTAATTAATGACTAACCGAGAGTAATAACACATTTTCCTGAACATTCTCCACCGATTCAACTAGTAACCCGAGTTGTCATGAAAACTGCCCAATTAACAGCGGATAATCGACGAAACCTACAGAGTCAGAATGTTGTGCATCTGTAGCCAGGGCAGCTTACTCACATATTTAACGTGATAAGTTGGTTTTAAATCGGAAGGTTCCTCTAAAGACGCTACGTGAAAAAGTGTCGCCAAACGCCGGCCACCAGCGGTCATCATTAATACCTCCTATAAAGTTGATTATTTTGTTTCAAATTTTACTTATAGTCGCCTATCAGATCGCCATCCGAAGAGTTTTTGAACTGCGGGTTATCGTCTGTAATCTCATAAAAATCAGGTTTTTCGCCGACAAAGATATGTCCCATAGTTTTCAACCCGGTAGGTTGACTCAAAGACCCTGCTAATATCCCTACCGAGTCTTGTTCATAGGGGTCCCAAAACAGACTAGAGCCACAATTTCTACAAAAACCTCGTCGCGCCACGCTGGATGTCTTATACCAACCCAACCCTTCATCTTTGGTGATCTGTAAATTGATTCTTTTCGCCTTGCTATGTGAACCAAAATTGCCATGAAGTTTTTGACACATTTCACAATGACAATGGATGACGTCTCTCAACGGCCCTGAGATCTCAAATTGTACCGCGCCACATAAACAGCTACCTTTCATTAACAAACTCCTGCGGTAAAGCGGTGAGCATCAGCAGATAAACCGCTGAAGCTGACTAATACAAAAGGTGGAATAACACGCATGCGCTATTTCTTAGAGCTTGGATTGGTAAATCGTATCACTTGGTAGAACCTTTTAAAGCGTTGTATTCATCTAACGCATCGGCATCTACGTGAAACGTGGTGGCCCCAGCGTGGTGAAGATTGTCGCCCTGTTTTCTTACACCAGAAATCCAATATTCGTGACCAGTTTGATTGCAGCAATAGTTGCCGCGTACACCGCCACCTTTAATTCGAGATAATTTCTTATCGCGATAATAGACTGTGTTTCCAGACTTAGAGAATGATACCCAGCCAATACGCGCCTTGTAACCGTCTATGTCCCCTTTTTTATTTTCGAGGAACATCAACCGTCTTTCTTTTCCTTTGGTAAGCTGGCTCATGCTTTTAGTTTATGGCTACTAAGCGAGTTACGTTTTTCGGTATCTCTTGTTACGCTTGCATTAGTTGGCTAAGGGTGAGAGCGAGTTAAATAGTTGTATCCATTATTGTACTACGCACCGTAGGAATTCGTATCGACAACTATCTCCTCACCATCATTTGACAAAAATATGATGATACCCGCGCTTTTGGCTCTAGCGCTACTAACCTTCCAGCGGACTATCTCAAATTTTTCAGAGAACAAAAATTTGTAGTAGTAAGCTTGTTCTTCTGTGATCACTAAAAGGTGTGGGTCTGGAGACGGTATTACATCAATCGTATTCGACCAATAATAAATACCAACGGAATTAGAATTTATGCTTTCTACAAGACTATTTCCATTCCCCGAAAGAGCCGTGATTGGTAGGTTGTGTTTCTCCGAGAGATACGATTTATACAATTCAAACTCTTCATGAACAAAAATCTCTTCGTGAGGATTTAGGGATTCGCTTTCTTGAGAACACGCGCCAAGAAGAAGCGCCACTAAGAGCAATATGTTCTTGCTTATGAAATAACGAATGATGTTGGGAGGTTTCATTTTGGTCGATCATAAAGAAGATTGCGACCGGCTTTAACGTCGCCCACTAAGAGGCAGTTTTTGAGGCAGAATGGCGATGCAAATCTCACGCAAACGGGTATTGCGTGCTTAGTTAGTAGCCGCCGTTCGCTAGACCGAGTCAATGTCAGGTCGTGTAGACAGATACGCATTCGCACTTACTGCTTCTCCCATCATCGTACTTCGCCATATCATTTGCTCAGCGTGAATAAGACCGAGCTCCCAAACACAAGCCACTACGTTTTTTCTGGACATATTTATGGGCTCGGATGAGCCTGTCACCCACCGTTGGACACGTTGACAAAGAACAGAACCTTGAACTCACCAATGCACAAGGACAGAAACACCAAGCTCCCCAGGATGGATGATGACAAAACCGAGACTATTGTCTTGTTCGCAAGGCGCTATGTCTTCTGAAATAACGTCAAGAAGAAAAGAACGAGCCAAAAGAAGCGTTGTATCGGTAATATCCCGGTTCTTAGCAACGATACCGTAGACCTTAAACTTGTGCGAGCTCGATTCCCATACCCCAATGTTTACTCTTAACTCCCTTGGTTCGTACAAATAAGAAATCACGGAACTATACCCATTTTAATGTAGACACGTTTCTGGTGCAGCCAATTGTTACACGAAATTCAAGGGAAAGTGGCAGAGAGAATTATAATCACGTCAATGACAAAGCCTAAAGTAGCAACAACTAATTTAATGATACACGAAGCAAAATAATCTCAATCGGAAATCACTGAGGAACAAAGCGTACCTAGAGAGTATCTGTGTCTATTGACAGAGGGTGGGCTCATAACGCCTTGCCAAGGGGCGGATTCGTAGCGGCGAAGCTGCGAAGAAAACGTCCCGCGGAGCCAGCTCTGCTGGCGGAGCAGACTTCGGCAACTTGTTAGATTTCTCTTGGCCCACTTTTCTTATCGCCTCTCCGGGCTTTGTTTATTATGAACATTAAGGCAGGACCCATAAGTAATAACCCGACCACAACCATAATTACGTAATAGTTTGCGAAATGATATCGTTCTGGGACTAATGATGAACCTGAAAACCACTCATATAGACCCACACCCGCAAGAATAGCACCTACAGTGTCTAACACTAATATGTGAACCGGCAATTTGATCTTATCCATTTTAGCTTAGTCCCGGGATTTCATTATTTGTAAATCTAACGCCTTAAGGGGCGGCGAGCGATAGCGAGTCCGGGTCGTAGGCCCTTGCTGCCTTTACTTGTTATACGCATCTTATTTATATTTTTCACTTTTGATTTTCAACTTTGCTGTTTTAATTGTGCCAAACACGCCAATGGCAAGAAAAACCGTCACAATAATGGCAAGTGACAAAGAGGACTCTCTACTAAGAGCAATTAACATCAAACTGACCAATAAGAAAAACAGAGGCCACAAACTAAGAGGTTCAAGTCCTAATTTTGAATCACAAAAGGGGCATATTCTCGGTGTCTGTCGATCAGAGACTCCATACCACTTTGGGTTTTCTATCTTCTCTGACCCAGGTACGACCTCCAAAAGGTTTAGTTCGTTTTCACACTTCGGACAGTCTCGAATTATCTTTGGTCTAAATGAGTTCAGAATGCTCATTGCGTATAATCGCCCAGCAAAAAGGCGCCTGATAAGGCGTCCTTTCCAGGCGTAGCCTGGATTCTGCGTCTTGTTAGACGGCGATGCACATAGCAAACGCGCAAGCATTTTTTTCTCGCAGTTCCCTAACGCTTTCATTCTCTGAAACACTGATAAATGTCCTCTGGTCTAGGCATGTCAATTTCGCCGTCTTCGTTCCAAATAAATGTTGTCCCTAGTGGAGTGTATGAGCTGCCAAGTTGGCCGTGTTCTCGATTGGTATCGGAAACGCTTACTAAGATATGTAAATAGCGCCTTCCGTTCTGAACATCATCTTCTAAAACATTAAGCGTGAAAATTAGGACTGGATTCGTTTCAGGACCTCTATATTCCTTCTGAGACTCCCCTTCTGAAAATAGCCTTGCCAACTCGCTCCATGCCCAGGTTTCAGGAATCGCCTGCATATACGCATTGAGCTGATCTGTTAGGACGAAGTCGCTTGGCATGATCTTTTGGCCGTCTAACGTCTAGCTTTTTGCCGCCAGCTTGCTGGCGTGCACAAACAGGTACTTGTTAGATGTTTTCTCATACACCAAGTTTCTTTCTAAAATGCATAAACTCACCGAATACTCTCCCCATATCGTCAGCCGCAGCCTCAACGTCTATCGCACTAAATTTGCTTCCACTATAGTTTTCTTTTGATTTAACAGCCCAAGGAGGCAATTGAAGACTAATTGGAGATTCGGGGTTAATCGGAAGTATTTCCCAGTAACCATGCACGAAAGCATTCCTAACTAATCTCGCGGTATTTACTCGCGCACGCCACCCATCGAGATCGATTTTACCAATATTTAACCTTTCGTCTTCACTGATGAGATCTAGAAACTTTGTTAACTTTCTATCTAGGGACATCTTACTTACCGAATTGTACGATGCTGTCGAACCCCCTTCATTCAAGAGATGTGAAATCGATAGACCTAAATTTATCTCCATCAAGTTAAACCATTTCAATAATCGAAACAAAGATTTTGCTATGGACGTTTCAATATCTTCAATAGTTTCCAATGTTTCTCGTTCGGACATCTAACGAGACTGTAGAAAAACCCACTTGACACAAGCCCCTCTACTCTTCAATTGTTCTTCTGCTGTCATCGGTTTATCTCGTTCCTATATCTTGAGATCGTTTCTGGGCGTTCAAGCTTCTCTCTAGGCCGCTAACTTCCCA
>JAHQWE010000119.1 GCA_019633985.1 Acidiferrobacterales bacterium
AAAAAAAAGGGCTTGAAAGCATCTCTTGGTACCTTTGCTTTGCTCCATGATTTTGATCAAAGTACATCTTGGGAAAAATGGTTGGAGCGCGCATCGATGGACGTCGCAATCAAATCCAACTCACTCGTCATCCCTGATCCAAACGTTCGAGTAGAGGCAGTTAAAAATAACCAGGGTATTGCACTGAACGATGCGCTTGTATCCGCCGAATTGACCGCGAAAAAATTAATCCCAATCTCGAGCGTCTGCCTCGAAGAATTTGGCTATTTTTTAATTCATAGTCCGAGCAAGTTAAAGTCCGAGGCGTTTGAGGTTTTTAGATCCTGGATATTAAGAGAAGCTGCGACGTATCGCGCAGATGACCAATAACTAGCCAAGCATACGATTGAAGTCAGCCAACAGGTCATCCACATTCTCAATGCCTACGGAAACACGAATAAGATTGTCCGGAGTCTTGCTGGAAGGAGGCTCGACAGATTTTCGATGCTCAAGAACGCTTTCCACGCCACCCAGAGATGTCGCCCGTTTAAAAACCCGTGCACGGGAGATCATCTCAATGGCTTCTTCTTTTCCCCCAGGAACGGTAAACGACAACATTCCCCCATACCCTCCAGACATTTGACTCGTCGCAACACGATGTCCGGTGTGTGACTCTAGACCTGGATACATGACACTCTCAACCGAAGAGTGCGAATCCAAGGCATGGGCAATTGTCAATGCGTTTTCACATTGCTGTCGGACTCTCACATAAAGAGTGCGCATACCACGGCTGAGCAAGTAAGCATCAAGAGAACCCAGTGTGCCACCAGCCAACAGTCGGTGTTGTCGAATCCTCTGCCAAAGCTCATTATCCTCTGCAGTCACCAGCATCCCGGCAAGCACATCAGAGTGACCATTCAAATATTTGGTAGCGGAGTGACAAACCAGGTCCGCGCCCAGGCTCAGAGGGCGAGTCAGCACCGGGGTTGCGCAGGTTGAGTCAACTGCCACAGCAATAGAATTTGCACCAGCGATCTCACTGATAACGGCAATATCTGTGACAACCCAAGTAGGATTTGCGGGTGTCTCTACCCAAGCCAGCTTCGTCTTCCCCGGAATGATCTGCCTCTTGAAGTCATCAACATCACCTGCAATAAATGTGGTGAACGATAGCCCTCTCGACTCTGCGAACTGCTCCAACCAGGCTAATGTGCCATGATAAACCGTCCCAGATATCACAATGTGATCACCAGCCGAAAGGGCATGAAAAGGCGCAGTGCAAGCAGCGAGACCAGATGCAAAACTGATTGCATCAACGCCGCCTTCCAATGCACAGACGACCGATTCAGCGTCCTCCTGAGTCGGCCCGTGGTCGCGAATATAGGTTTTCTCCGCGATGAGTGAATAATCTGGTCGACGGGCGTAGGTAGTGGAAAGGTGGATCGGTTTTACGATCGCCCCTGTCTCGGCATCTTCCTTACCCAGCGATTGCACCACCAGGGATTCTCTCGACAAAAATGATTGTGAGGAAGAATCACTCACAAATCAATTTTCCTCGCGATACTTCCATTCGAGATAGCTGTTTTTCACCTCGATCACTACCCAGTAGAGAAACAGATAAATCGCGAGAATACGGAAGGCGATATCCAAACCAAGAATGCCCATCCAGCCGAGGACTTGCTCCAGCGCACCGCTAAAATAGAGTGAGCACGTCAGAATCGAAACGACGGCTAGAAGCTTCATTGAAAGCGCCTTACCCACTGGAAATCTTTCCCAGGTAAAAAACAGCGATCAATAAGAGCAGTATTCCCATATTCAACGCCAGTTGAAATTTGTGTCTTGCAACAAACCCCTCTTCTGTCTGTGGCTTACGATTCTTCTTGACCAACGTAATGCAATCGTTAGCCAGGTTTCTAAATATACTCTGTTGCGTAGGTACCGACAGATGGTCTGCAAGCATTTCAATGTATATTGTGAGCTCACCGGGGCCACGATATCCACGTTCAACCCATTTGTTGAACGCACGGTCGCATACCCTTTTGTCATACTCCAAATCACCATAAAACGAGCTAAAGCAGAAATCGATTTCCTCTCGTATACGCACTACAACGGGAAAAACCTTGTTTCTCGCCGTGTTCGTCGGTGCTTTAACCCCAACGCGCGAGCGACTGGAAGATCTGGTTTTTCCGCTCGATGACGGTCGCCCTCGCGAAGAGGACGGCCTTTTTTGTCTTTCTGATTGGGCCACAGCTTTCAAATGCGGTCAAAAATGACCTGGTAACTTAAGTGAATCCGATTTGGTTTAGAGAATATCAATATATTTAGTGGATTTCTGCATCAAATCATACATTCTGAATGTTTATTCGAGACAGATTTCACAATCTTCTGAAGACAAAACTTGATCGTGGCTTTGAAATGCCGGTAACAGACGATACAAACCAAAGAAGAAGTGGTTTTCAATGCAACCCCAGATCGCTGCATCTTCATAATCTGCGCGTCTCCGAAACACCCCTTAAAAAACATCTATGTATAGAATCATTGCGTCAATGAGGGAAAGGGGTTAAGTGGCCTCTTAGTTAATAGACTCCGACTCCGACTCCGCTTCTAAATCCATACCAGGGAGCTCTATTCGTCTCAAACGGGCTATATCGACTGCAGAATGCCCTTCTGTATCAACCTGATCAAGCCGAGCGCCATACTGAATGAGTGTTCTTACTACATCAATATTGCGGTCCCATAGCGCGTAAAAAAGCGCATTTCTCCCATTTGCGTCAATCAAGTCGGGCTGCGCCCCCTGCTCGAGTAAATATAAAGCGATTTCTGGATAATTGCTCCAGGCACTCACCATGAGAGGTGTTTTTCCCTGCTTCGTTTTGGTATTTACCGATGCACCAAGCTCGACGAGCTTAATGACTAACTGAATATTACCGCTGACCGTCGCACTGAATAGCGGGGTTCTACCATCATTGCTGGAGAGATTGACGTTCGCACCAAGGTTTAGCAACGCGTCCAGCATTTCCTCATCGCCATTCCAGGCCGCTTTGATTAGCATTGTCTGCCCAGCACGGTCTTTTCCATCCAGCGGTTCACCTTTTTCGATTAGCTTTAAAACTCGGCTCACCACACCAGAATCTACCGCATCGGTGATTTCTCTAGACAGGGTTGCTTCTGTGAACTCTTCTGGGATGTCTTTCGACTCGGGTTTTTGTACTACGACATCTGCGGTGTCTTTATCGGGGATAATGACTCGCAATATGGGCAAGTCCTCAGGATCAGTGCTAAATCGGGCTGCTTGGTCATTTTCCAGTTCCCCTATGATGTCCTCGACAATATTCTCTTCCGTCTCTTCTTCTCTAGGCTCTACTCCAGCCGCAAGATTAGCCCGTGCGACAATATCCGCAGTATCTGGCAAATCGACTTCAGGTGTCTGCGGCACCACAATCTGGTCCAGCGATAGCTTAACAATTTCATTGCCCTGTTCGTCAACAGAGACGGACTGGAGGACTGATGTCTTCGCCTTCGCAATAGGTTTGATCGACGATGTACTGACCGACTCGTCCACGGGTATTGCGGGCACTTCAGCCTCTTTCTCTTTCTCTGCATCGGCAACCGCTTCAGTCGGCAGATTCTCAGCGGTAGGTAATGATTCAGAAGATTCTGGTAAAACCTTAGGAGTTGATGGTTTTTCAGTTTCAGGTTGAGACTGTACTGTTGCCGGCATAACGTTTTGCGGCGCCTGCTGCGGCTCCGCTGCTTTGATCACCGTCTCAGTGATTGGTTGTACCACCTCCACCGCGACCTGTTCAGGCTGCATTCGATGCGAAATCGCGAGTTCTGCGGCGGTAATGGGAAGTTGATCAATTTTTATGTAGCCAACACCAAAGTTTGAACCGACTGAATAAGATACCACCGCCCCGATCGCCAAACTGAGAATCCCCAGTGGCAACATACGCCAATCGATCAGGTTATTGTTATGACGTTGTCCTCGGCTACTCACTTCTTCATCTCGTTCACAGTTTCCCGACTGGTCATGTTATTTATCCAGCGATCATTGACGGGCAGCATCAATGCTAGAGTGAGGGAAAATAGAGTGATGCTAGTGATCACCAACATTCCATGAGAATAAGCGCCAACAAAATAACAGTACGCCACGAAAATCATTGCGCCCCAGCTAGCAAACGACATCGCAAGAGAAAACTTCAAAAAGTGCGCTTCTCTGTGTGTTACAAACAACTTTCTTGCACCTTCGACGGAATAAAAGAGACGTCTTACAATCCCATCCAAACCAATGGTCGAAATAGAAAGTGTCAATAGAATCAGGAGCTTGGAGGCCAGAATGGGGTTCCGAAAACTAATTTCTCCGGAGGTATGCTGGGAAATAAGTAGCGAGATGCCCGTAAGCCATAATAACCAAAGAAAACGTTGTGCCAACCCCAATAAACGAGACAGCCGGAAACCGTTCCATACGCCGATTCCGGGAATAAATAGACACATTAGTTGCACATAAAAAAATAGCAGACAAATCACACATCCTATGAAACCAATAAGATGGGCCGAATGAGTGATAAATGTGATGATCGAAAGAGAATCCATTTAGTCGGAAACTGTGCTCAATTAACTCGTTTTGAGGAATAAGGTTGAAACAATGCGACCGGGAGCGCTTCCAACACCTCTCCAGTGAATCGTCGAACCCGCATTTATTATTATATCGCTGCGAATATCGGAATATAACAAACTCGGTGGGGCTAGCGTGATAGAGATAGAGCGCTTCGACGCGTTTCAATCCGCTTGGAAACCAACGAATTGCAATCCAAACCTACATCACCAGACGTCAGTTTTGTGATTCGAACAATACCCCGAGAAAGTACTCGGTATTAGATGAAGCTCATATGAATGAATCTATTCCTCGCTCTGATGCGCATTGCACCGAACACCAGGAAGTGAAAGAAGAAAAAAAAACCGGATCAGACAGCCGAAAGTCCGACCCGGCAAATAGAGTAATTAAAGGAGAGTAAATCTGCACCGAATACGATGCCTTCCCATTCGGTCTACCATCAAAGCCATACAGCTTTTTCCCCAAACCGACCTTCACTGAGAAAGGCAATACCACAGAGTTTTTTTCTTCTGTGTTTTACGTATACGTTAATGTATACTCATAAGATCTCATTTGCAACCCATTATGTCGAGATTTATGCATTATTTTTACTCCAGATTTTTCCGTCGTTTGATACACGAAACTCTATGACTGCAATCGATTTCACCGGTATTCGAAAAGTCGGTCAGGACCTCCATCGTCCGGAATGTGTTCTGGCGATGCAAGACGGTAGCGTGTTGTGCTCGGACTGGCGCGGCGGTGTCACCATTATTTGGCCCTCTGGGGAACAACAGCTAGTTAGGAACCAAACTCTGAATATAGAATTACGTCCCAATGGTATTGGTTTACTGTCAGACGGTACTTTTCTGATCGCCCATCTGGGTGAAACTGCTGGAGGGCTTTATCGACTGTTACCCGACGGAAACTGTGAAGAGGTATTGACCCATTTAGACGGCGAGCAACTACCCCCTAGCAATTATCCGCACGTGGATCATTATGGTCGCATCTGGTTAACTGTAAGCACCTGCCGTGTGCCGAGGCAGCTGGCATATCGGGCAGATGTCTCAGACGGGTTTATCGTATTAATCACAGAACAAGGTGCGAGGGTGGTTGCAGATGGTATTGGTTACACCAATGAATGTTGTGTCCACCCTGACGGTAATCGCCTGTTTGTTAACGAGACCTTTGCACGCAGAACTATCAGTTACGATATCTCCAAAAATGGAGATTTATCCAACCGAAAAACCATCGCGGAATATGGCCACGGAACCTACCCTGATGGATTAGTGTTCGATTCAGACTGCAATCTTTGGATTACGAGCATTATCAGCAATCGAGTTATTTGTTGTACCGAAGATGGGCGACAGCTCATTTTGATTGAAGACGCCGACAGGGGATTTGTAGAGACCGCTGAGGAAGCATTTCATGCGGGAGAGCTCAATGCGAGTCACCTCATGGGGTCATCAGAGACTTACCTAAAAAATATTTCGAGTCTGGCATTTGGCGGGCCAGATCGAAAGACAGTTTATCTCGGCAATCTGAATGGAGACAGTATCTTCACCTTTCGGAGCGAAGTTGCGGGCTATGCACCACCCTATCAAAAGTACGCACTCCAGACTCCAGCTCAGGCCAGCTAATCAGGATATTTCGATCCGAGTTAATATGATCACACATGAAGAAGAGGAGGGATAAATTTATGAATGGCGCACTATTGAAAACGTCTGGCAGAAAATGGCAAGTCCAACCAGAACACTTGGTGTACGATACGGCGATCCTAGCTCCGCGCCCCTAAGTTATTGCCCTCCGTTAAAAAACTCCCCCACACCCAGACCGCCTATGTCCAGTTGAAAAAGCTCATACTGGACAACGAAATACCCGCCAATTCACAACACCTAGAGCAAGAGCTGGCGGAAAGATTGAATATGAGTCGAACACCGGTTCGGGAAGCCCTAAACAGTCTTGAGAAAGATGGATTGATTGAAGTCATCCCTCGTAGAGGGGTGAGGGTTTTACCTTTATCCAGTAAGGACATGGCAGAAATTTATACCATTTTGACCAGCCTGGAATCGACAGCCGCCGAGCAAGTAGCGAACCAAGGACTCAGTTCTGAACAGCTTGCACAATTGCAGGATTCGGTGGATTCAATGGAGAGTGCATTGCATCAGAATAACCTGCTCGCCTGGGCAGAAGCTGACGCCCGTTTTCACAAGCAACTCGTTGAGCTTGCGCAGAATGAGCGTCTTACTGGCATGGTGGAAATGTTGCTGGATCAGGCACATCGAGCACGGATGATTACACTGAAGCTGCGCCCGAAGCCAGCGCAATCCAATGTGGATCATCAAGCGGTAATTGACGCCATCGCACGTCGGGACGGCAAAGCAGCATTCGCCATCCACAGAGATCATAGAGAGAAAAGCGGCACGATGTTGATAAAGCTGTTGGATGACCTTGGCCTCAATCAACTCTGATTCGAGAAAACAGCACAAAAATCTCTCCTTATTGGGGATCAAAAGGCGGGAAAGGATTACAACCAGAAGGTCTTGATCTATTCCTTTTTTCCCCCATTTTCTCCGATGACAACACGGCCAATTTGAGTTTTTTTGCGGTTCGGGGTTGCGCACTTACCATTATTCGGCTTTAGATATGAATGACAGCAGCATCGGCAGCGCAGCTTTTCAGCAGAAAATTTTCAACGAACTCGACACCAAATTACGCGCGTCACCCTGGGGCAGCGGGGCATCCGAGGCACATGGTTTACTCGCTGGACTCGCCTGCGCCGGTATCACCGCGGAAACCGTTCGCACTCGTGCCTACCTTCTTCAACTATCTGATGCAACCCATGTTGAAATGCTGGAGGGGATGTTTAGCCTGACACTGCGCGAATTGGGAGATTCTGGGTTTGGATTTAACCTGATGCTTCCTGATGATTCTCAGTCGCTCGCGGAGCGTCTAGATGGTATTTCTGACTGGTGTCAGGGATTCCTGCAAGGTGCCCTCCACGAGAACGCTTCACTCTTGCAAAATGCAGGGAGTGAAGTGGAAGAAGCATTCAATGATATTCTGGAAATTGGCCACCTCGAGTTGGACCCGGATATCGATGCCGCTGCCGCTGATGGCCAGCTTTTGGAATTGCAAGAGTTTCTGCGCGTCGCCGTACAATTGATTTTCGATACGCTACAGCCCGCGACGGCTGAACTCCCTTCGACTACAATAAATTAGAATCTGATATCTTGGGAGGGCGATAAAGACAATAGTGCTCTCACTCGACACGCCAACCCTCGACACCTAATCTAACCTGATTACATACTGATATGGACCCGCTAAACTTTCAACGCCGGCGACAAGAACTCATGCACCTGATGGGTGAAGGAATCGCAATTCTTCCCACCGCTCCCCATCAATCGAGAAATGGCGATGTATTATTTCAGTATCGGCCTGACAGCGATTTCTACTACCTGACCCATTTCCCGGAACCAGAGTCGACCATGGTTCTCGCCCCGGGTCGGCCAGAGGGGGAGTACATTTTATTTTGTCGAGAAAAGGACCAGCTCAAGGAAATTTGGGACGGACGACGTGCAGGTATCGAAGGTGCTGTGAATAGCTACGGTGCCGATCAGGCATTCCCGATCGACGAAATAGAAACCATCCTGCCGAAATTGATGGAAAACCGGGACAAGGTTTACACCATCATGGGCCGCTACCCAGAATTCGACAGTGAAATTATTCATGCAGTGACCCAGGTAAGAAACAAGCAGCGTTCCGGCGCTACTGCACCGGGTGAAATTGTCGACTTAGGTCATGTTCTTCATGAAATGCGTTTGATCAAGAAAAAAGACGAAATCAAATTAATGCGGCAAGCAGCGTCGATTTCAGCCGCTGCACATATTCGAGCGATGGAACAAACACGTCCAGGACGATACGAATACCAGGTACAGGCTGAACTGGAATGCGAGTTTCGATTGGGCGGCAGTGAATGGCCTGCCTATCCGTCCATTGTCGCCGGTGGAGAAAATGCCTGTATCCTGCATTACACAGAAAACAACTGTGTATTAAATGATGGAGATCTATTGCTGATCGACGCTGGTGCCGAATACGATTGCTATGCGGCGGATATTACTCGAACATTTCCCGTAAATGGCCAGTTCTCCGGGCCTCAGAAAGCCCTTTATGAAGTGGTGCTGGCATCGCAAAAAGCTGCCATAGATGCGGTAGCGCCGGATCGACCGTTAATCGACTATCATGATGCTGCAGTCGGTGTTTTAACCGATGGTCTGATCGATCTCGGTTTGTTGAGTGGGGAAAGAAACGAACTTATAGAAACCCACGCTTACCAACCTTTTTATATGCATCGAACTGGGCATTGGCTTGGAATGGATGTACATGACGTTGGCGACTACAAGATTGAAGATGAGTGGAGATTGTTGGAGCCTGGCATGGTGTTAACTGTGGAACCGGGGCTATACATCTCACCACGTGAAGGTGTTGATTCGAAATGGCACAACATCGGTATTCGCATAGAAGATGATGTTCTCGTAACAAGAACCGGAAACGAAAACCTAACGGATAAGGCACCTAAAGAGGTTGCTGACATCGAGCATCTTATGCGACATGAAAAGGCGGCCTAAAACCTTCGGTGAGAAAGAATCGATAAGTATTTAAGTACACAATAAGTTGAATACAACGCACTCTTTGACCGAAGCTGATTTAGTCATCATAGGCGGAGGCCTGGTAGGCGCTAGCCTTGCAGTCGCGTTGCGGGATTCTCCGCTTAATGTAGCTATCGTCGAGCCTTTTCCTCCCGATCACGAAGCGCAACCAAGTTATAACGAACGAACGGTTGCACTCACCTGGAGCGCACGTCAAATCTACAGCGGCATGGGAATCTGGTCGCAAATTCAAAATTCCCAAGTGGAACCGATTGTTGATATCCATGTTTCCACCCGTGGTCAGTCTGGCATGACCCATATGTCAGCCGAAGATGTGGGCACGGAGGCACTGGGATACGTTGTACCCACACGGCATCTTGGAAAGGTTTTACACGAGACCATTACAAAAGCGCACAACATTACTCTACTCAGTGGCGCCAACGCTGAAGACATCGTCAACAGTGAAGAGTTTTGTGAGGTTAGTATTACACTGAAAAACAACAGCCACCGCGTAAGATCACCGCTCGTTGTCCTCGCCGATGGGGGGCGTTCAGCTTTGGGTGCACAATTTAAATCAGAACAGGAACCCTATACACAATCTGCGTTGCTCACTTTTGTCACAGTTGATCAGCCTCACAATGGCAGAGCATATGAGCGGTTCACCTCGGAGGGCCCCCTCGCGCTGCTGCCCCATACAGATCAGCGATACGCAGTAGTCTGGACATGCGAGCCTGAGAATCTCCAGAGGCGATTGGAAATGAGTGACACGGAATTCCTTTCTGCATTGCAGGACACTTTTGGCGATCGCGCAGGCTCGTTTAGCCGACCTGCTCCACGACATCACTACCCATTGAATCGATTGCAACTTGATGATCCAGTCAACGGCCGATGTGTGGTGATCGGAAATGCTGCGCATACCGTTCATCCAGTAGCAGGACAAGGTTTTAACCTCGGCCTTCGAGATGTCGCCGCACTCGCAGAGACCATCGCTTCCTGCGCTTCATCCGGTAAAGACCCCGGGAGTAGTGACTCTCTCAATGATTACGCACAGTCCAGAAAACACGACACACGGATGGTACAAGGGTTCACGCATGGTCTGATCGAGCTGTTTGCAAACAGCTCGCTGCCGATCAGAGTCGTGAGGAGCGCGATCCTGCATAGTATAGAGTGTCTCCCCATGGCCAAGCGCTTTCTGCTGAGAAGAACCATGGGGTTAAAGACCAAAAGCTCTCGGCTCGCTATGGGCTTACCCTTACATTTCTCAAATCAATCAGAAATTTTGGGGGAAAAGCAGTGAAGAATCATCGTGTGCTCATTGTTGGTGGCGGTATCGTCGGAATGACCGCAGCGTGTCTTCTTGCCAAAGCGGGCCTGGAAATCACCTTAGTCGACGCGGGCGCACCACGGTATTGGGACCCCACTCGAATACCTGGCCGAGTCAGTGCCTTGAATCTCGCTAGTGAACGCATCTTGGAAGCCGCAGGCGTTTGGCAAACGATTTCTAATCAGCGTATTTCTCCGTATCGGCTTATGAAAGTATGGGATAGTCATAGTGATGCCCATATTCAGTTTGATGCAGCAAGCTGTGGTGCATCCGCTCTTGGACATATCGTTGAGAACGATATGGTGATTGAGGCGATGCGCGCAAAGCTGGAGCAAAACTACAATGTCACGCTGCTTTTCGAAAGCACATTGAGCGCTGTAGAAACACGCTCTGAAGCGGTTTGTGCAAAGATACAGACACCTAACAGAGATATCGATATCGATATCGACCTAGTCATTGGGGCGGATGGCGCTGACTCAACATTGAGAACGCTTGTGCATATCCCGATATCTCGGGAAAGCTTCGATCAGGATGCAATCGTTGCCACCGTTGAATGCAGTCAATCGCATCAGGAAACGGCCTGGCAATGCTTCACCCCTTCTGGGCCTGTCGCGCTACTCCCTTTGTCGAACAATCAATGCTCCCTGGTCTATTCTTGTGACAAACCCGAGGCTGAAGTTTTGATTTCTGAAGGTGCAGCGGCATTGACTTCGTTTCTCGAGTCCATCTTTGGCCAGCAACTCGGAAA
Organism: Acidiferrobacterales bacterium; assembly: GCA_019633985.1. Lineage (GTDB taxonomy): Bacteria > Pseudomonadota > Gammaproteobacteria > Arenicellales > Poriferihabitantaceae > VYFG01. The sequence continues at coordinate 11,292 of JAHQWE010000119.1, forward strand.
CATTGAAATTCTCTCTACCCCACGTGCTTTTAGCCTCGCCAATCAACATGCGAACAGCTACTTTGCCGACCGCTCAGCGCTGGTTGGCGATGCAGCACATATTACTCACCCACTTGCCGGTCTGGGCGCAAATATCGGCCTGCTGGACGCGGCATCGTTATGCGAGCTGATTGAAAGAGCGCACGCTACAGGCAAACCTATCTCAGGACACAGCTTGTTGCGCCGTTACGAGCGCTGGCGCCGAGGAGAAAATGCAGGAATATTACTGGCAATGAAAGCGTTCAAGTCGGTATTCGGACAATCTCACCCGGTGATCAAACAGATACGGGAAAGTGGATTTCGTGCCGCCGACGAAATCGAACCACTCAAGAACCAGCTCGCGGGGTATGCGATGGGCATCACCGGAGATTTACCTAAAATTTGCCGGGCAACCCCATAGGTTATGGAACTCTGAAAAAAAGGAAGGGTAAGAAAGAGTCTGGCTTTGCTATACTCGCCCCGCAAATTTCCCCGACCTGATTCTGATACGTCAGTGGCTAAAAGTGAAGATTTAAAACAAGCTGGACTAAAAACCACTTTGCCTCGGCTAAAGGTGCTATCGATAATGGAATCCAGCCAAGTAAGACACCTTTCCGCAGAGGACGTGTATAAAGTCTTGCTGGAAGAGGACGAATCGATTGGTCTCGCCACAGTCTACCGAGTACTCACACAATTTGAGGATGCCGGGCTGGTGATTCGACATAATTTTGAAGGAGAGCGAGCGGTCTTTGAGTTAAATGATGAGGATCATCACGATCATATGGTTTGTGTGGAGTGCGGTAGCGTTACAGAATTTATTGATCCCCGTATTGAGGAATTGCAAGAAAAGGTCGCCCGTTCACATCGCTTCAATATTCAGGATCATGCACTCACGCTCTATGGAGTTTGCACCCACTGCCAGTAGAGAGAATAAACAGAAAAAGCTACCAGACATAATTCAAACTAACGACTTTTAATCTGTCTTCCTTTCGGTGATGTTAATTTACCGAGAAGGTGACAAAACAGCAGGAGAAAAACCTTGGCCACTTTGATTACCGGTTCATTTGCCTACGACACCATTATGGTGTTCCAGGATCAATTTAAAAATCATATTCTTCCCGATCAAGTTCATATCTTGAATGTATGCTTTTTCGTGCCAGAAATGCGTAAGGAGTTTGGTGGCTGCGCAGGCAATATTGCCTATAACCTGAACCTGTTAGGTGGAGATGCAGTGCCCATGGGTACCGTCGGGGAAGATTTCAAACCCTACCGAAAGTGGTTGAAAAAGCTGGGTATGAATATCACGCACGTCACAGAGGTAGAAAATTCCTATACCGCCCAGGCTTTCCTCACCACCGACACGGACAACAACCAAATTATTGCTTTTCATCCGGGTGCGATGAACTACGCGCATAAGAACCGCGTTACTGATGCTGAGGGTATTTCGCTGGGCATTGTCGCACCCGACGGACGTGATGCGATGATCGAGCACTCCGCACAATTTGCCGAAGCGGAAATTCCTTTTATTTTTGATCCAGGTCAAGGGCTGCCCATGTTCGACGGAGATGAACTCATGGCATTTATCGATCAAGCTACATATCTATGTGTAAATGATTATGAATCCCAGATGTTGATCGACAAAACTGGGCAAACCATCGAAGAAATCGCCGCAAAGGTCGAGGCGATGATTGTCACACGTGGTGGCGCGGGTGCGGAAATTCTTCACAATGGAGAAACAATTTCGATATCAACTATTCAAGTTTCAGAGGTGATTGACCCAACCGGATGCGGTGACGCTTTTCGTTCAGGCCTGATCTACGGGATCGAAAACAAGCTTGACTGGAAAACCACCGGACAACTGGCCTCTTTGATGGGCGGGATCAAAATTGAATCTCATGGTACCCAAAACCATAGCCCATCGAGGGAGGAAATTTGTCGCCGGTATGAAGACAACTTTGGTGAATCAATTTCCTTGGTGAACAATTCGTAATTTCGAATTTCCTGCTTGATGTTAGATGGTAGTTTCTTGGGGGAAACTGGATCAATCTCACCCAAGAAACTACCTTCCTAAACTTACTGTTGCTCGGACTGCAGCAGCAGAAGCTCGTTGCGCAGCTCATCCATTTCAGACTGATCCAACCCCCCTTCATCGAGAATACGCTGAAGTTCTCTGATTTCCTCCAACCGATCGAGATCCTCTAATTCTTGCATTTGCCTCAAGGTCAATTGCTGTATTTCGGAGTCGGTTACCGCCTGCCCGCTCTCTGAGGCGGTTGCTTCCTGATCTACTTCCGATGTATTCGAAGGAACCGGTGCAGGAGGCGGTAAAAGCTTTGTAATATCCAGATCAGTAGGATTTACTTTTGCTAAGGCTTCAAACTCCGCAACATTTATATTTAGCGCATCAATAGTTTGATTGTTTTGAGAACGCAGATCAGAAAGAGACATTTTTGGGCGAACCAGCTCTAATCGTTCAGGCTTACCCCTATATTCAATAATAATGTGATCTGAATGCACTTCATTGAGCTTTGCTCCCGTTTTTCCAATTGGATCACCAATCCTCACCACACTGGTTTGTCCTCGCTTGATCTCAACCATCGCCAAACTTTGCGAGACTGGATCGGAAGTAATCACCCCGGTTAAACTCAATTTCAAGCGAGTTTTAGGAGCTTCTACGACCTTGGGTTTTTCAACCACCGGTTTTTTAACGGGCGGTACCACTCCGAAAATATGCTGTTGCGTTACCTCAGACAGGTCGGCCCGTACTTCGCTTTTATTCAAGAAAGCGCTACCGAATGCGAACCTTTGCACCGACTTCGGGGAAAAATTACTCTGGTAAGCATGCTTGGCGACTACTCCAAGCGCTGCCACTCCAACAAATAATAGAAGCCAGCTAGCCGAAGAAAAAATCCAGTTTGGAATCAGGTGCCGTTGCACAATTTAGGGTGTCCTTAGGGGATGTTGGCCTAGAATTTTACTGAATTATTGTCGAAAGTTGGCATGTGACGCTCTCTAGAGCCAATTTTCCCAAAATTCCTAAAACAGTGCGCGAGAAAGACTCGCTGCTAACCAAAATTTTCTAACACTCCATGCCTATCTGATTGAAATACTTACTCTTAAGGAAATAAACCCTCAAGTTATGGTGCCGGAAAGAGGAATCGAACCTCCGACCTACTGATTACGAATCAGTTGCTCTACCGACTGAGCTATTCCGGCGCGATTGGCAGAGGAGGATTATAGGGCGCGATCTGTTCCCCGGTCTACGATAAAATTTGCCATTCACACTTCAAAACATACCGCCTACCACTTCAATCAGAGAATTTTTGTTGGATGATCCCTAAGTGTTACAAACTGAAACTTTCTCCCTCAGAGTAATCTTGTACCATCGGGTCAACCGAACGATCAGAGGTTTTCTAGTGATTTTGACTAGCTCTTGGTTGTTCATATTTTTAAGAGTAGTTCTGTTTCCCTCATTTCATTCCGATCATAGGCTTTGCATTGACCAGTCATCTGAAAAACAACAGCGGATTTACTATCATTGAATTTCTTATTGCTATAGTGCTTCTGGGTATTATTACCAGTTTAGCGGTACCGGCTTTCGTTAACATGTCAGATGTTTTTGGTGTCGATGCAAAACAGCGATCCCTCATCGGAGCGATTAAATATGCCCAATCAGAGGCAATTAAGCAAAATAGCACAGTATCAGCGTGTGTTGCACATGCCAGCAGTGCCAACACCTGTTCCACTGTTGCTGCCGAAACGTGGACACAGGGCTGGCACGTGTTTATTGATGAGAATAACAATCGAGCCGTCGACGGAGCGGCCAACATTTTGCGATCTCAAGCACCAGTTGCGAATGTCTCAATTGTCAGCGTGCCGCCGGATCAAAACGCAATCACATTTGATGGATCTGGTGCGTTAGCCTTTGGCGCAGGTGTTGCATTCAATATTTGCGACAAAAAAACAAATAACTTGGATTGCTCCGACTCATCTGAGTACACCAATGGGTTCGCTTCTCTCGTTTCCGGACAAATTGTTTCCAGAAATTGATTACGTCTATTTTTCAGTTAACCATCACTTAAAGCATTTTGCACATCCAGCAATCGAATACACCAATGATTAAAAAACGTTTATCAAGGAAACGTTCTACTCAGGACGGACTAATACTGATTGAAAGTATGATTGCTCTGGCCATTTTTTCGATCGCTCTCCTTTCATTATCCGGGCTACAACTCAACGCCACTCGAAGCGCATTTAGTTCATTGTTAAAAACTGAATCAGCGGTCAGCAGTGCCCAGATTATTGACAAAATGCGCATCAATCTTGCCGGGGTTGCCGCCGGAGACTACACAATAGACTTTGGTGACGCAGTTAACCCGAGCGCGACCTCAGTTGGCGAACGCGATGTTGCATTGTGGATTAATGACTTGCAAAACATCTCGATGGAAGGCTCTCAACCCGAAGGCAGAATTTCTTGCGTGGTTTTTAACTGCACTGTGCAAATCAGATGGTTCGATTCCAGAACAGCACAGGGATTCTCTAAGGATGAAAACGCGGTGGAGAGAATAACTTATACCTTTGATGTAAACCTTTAAGAGTGTGTTGATCAGTGCTCAACATTATAAGCAACAACAAAGCGACTTGGATATTCAAATGCGGAAAATGAACCTTCTATTGATCAGGAAGCAACGAAACAAAGGTTTCACTCTTATCGAGCTGATGGTCGGCATGGTAGTAGGTCTAATGGTGCTTGGTACGGTTTCTGCACTATTCGTGCCTAGCTTGCGAACCTATCGAAATAATGATGCTCTTGGACAGATTCAGGAAAACGAGAGATTCGCAATTAAAACCTTGTCTAGTTCGATAGATCAAGCTGGCTACATTGGTTGTGATTCGACCAGCCCTGACACCCTGGTTAACGTCACCAATATGCCTACGCAAGCTAACTGGGTGAGTGACCTAGGAGCCCCCATTAGAATATTTTCTCCCGGCGCGACGGTCACAAACTCTATAGGGTCTGCAGCTGTTGCTGATAGAAAAACTGATTCGGGCGAGGTCGTTGGGGATGTTTTAACCATGATTACGAGCAGCACTAGTGCTTTTATTATCGAAGGCCATGATCCCGTTGCACAGACGATCACTTTTAGAAATAACCTGGTGAACAGACTGAACAACCAGGTAATACTGATTAATGATTGCTCTAGTAGCGCAATGTTTGAGGTTGCTGCTGGGGTTTATGATTCCGGCACAGCAACCACTACATTTAGCTATGCTTCAGCGGACACAAACAACTGTGAGGCCGCTAGCCCGGCTAGAGTTTTGTTAGGGGCGAATGGCAGTGGTGAGCCATCTTGCACAAACAATAACCGTTACGCGGAATATACTTTTCGTCAGGGCGGCAATGCCACGATAATGCTGGCTCGCTCATACTACGTCGCTCCAAGCAAAGAGCGAGATGGTTCAAATTCAGCAATAAACAACTCATTGTATGTCGTTCAAATGGATTCATTGGGCGGTTACAGCGGGCCGGTTGAGCTTATCGCTGGAGTAGACAACTTCAGAGCACGTTACGGTATTCAGACCAGCGCCGGCAACACCGTTTACAGAGCTGGAAACAATTTCAATGGCGATGCGGGTGTTGAGTTGGATAGTCCTGCTGATCAGGATGAAACATTTGACAATGTTGTTTCAGTAGAAGTGAGCTTGATGCTCGGCTCTACGTCGGATAAGGGCGAACGAAGCCAATCAACTGCGCAAGAATTAGTGTTCCCAAATTCAGCTGGTGTTTTGCAGAACTGTGGCATTGTCTCTTCAGGCACGACGTTCACAAGTGCATGCCCAAGCTATTTGCGATCCACTGTGGATGGCGTCAATCTACGGCAACGGTATCGCCGGGTTGTTAGCCGAGTATTCAATCTTCGTAACCAGGTACTATGAATAATATAACTATGGCACGGCGTCATATTAAACACCCCACAAACCAAAGGGGTTTTGTACTACCCGTCGGGATGATCATGCTTGCCGTAATGACAGTGATTGGTATTTCGGCTATGCGTGACAGCAATATGCAGGAGCGCATGGCGAGCAATTATCTAGACAAAGAAAAATCTTTTCAGGCAGCGGAAAGTGCTCTGAGAGTGATACAGCGGGCGAGTTTGCGTACAAGCTACGAAAATATCGCCGCGAGTGCCGACTTCGTGTCCCTGTCCGACAACCCCTCCGCCGCCCGGGATTTGTCTCAAGCAGATTGGTACAACTCTAGTAACCCTGTTGGTTGGGTTGTGACTGCCGTAGTCGATAGTACAGATAATAAACTTTATAGAGATCCTAGAGCAGTTATTGAAGAACTCGAAAACACGGACTCTCTAAAAGTTGGCAAAGAAAAGGCCAATGAAGAACTGGCTAAAAGATTTTATCGCGTTACAACCCATGCAAATGGTGAAACTGACACAGCCAGAACTACCCTGCAAGGGGTCATTGTGCAAGAGTGAAACAATGAAACAACGACAAAACTTACCTCAAGAAAATACTTTAGGACCAGGAAGAATCATGAAAAGTCATCTTAAACAGTCGCTTTCCTTTAGCGCCGCAGTGTTGCTGGGGATGTCCGTATCCATCGGTTCTTTTGCGCAAACCTTGTCTCAATCACCTCTTGAAGCTTCCGTTTTCGCCAAGCCCAACATTATGTTGAATCTGGATGACTCGGGCAGTATGCAGAATCTAACCACTGAAGCGGCATTTATCAGTGACATTGCTTATCCAGAATGGGAATTTACTATTTCGCAGAGAGCGAGAGACAACGGTGGTTTTCCTACTAACATACCGATTCCTGAAATTAGTGGTCCGGGATGCCCTGCAAACAATCCTGTATCCCAAACCAATGAATTTCGATGGATTTCCGCCTCACTGAATGGTGGGACCGCGCGTTGCATGAAGGTGCCAGCGCCAACCGACAACGGCGCATTGATTGGCGTCAATGGATGGCGAAACTTCGCCTATTATAGTCGAGAATACCTACGCTATCTTTTCGCGAATTATAGCGAGGCGGGGGTGAACGTTGACCTTACTGTTGCCGGTACAAATCCAGACGGTTCTGTGCGACCACCGATACCTACCGATACCCGCCTCCAGGCTCTCCAAGAGGCAGCAAAAGCACTAGTTGGCAGCAGAAACGGAATTAGGTGGTGTGCTTCCGAACTGGATCACACAGGTTCAGACGGCAATGGATTCATGCTGGAAACCTGCCAGGATCCTACCCCTGCACACATCGCTAATATTCGCGCTGAGATTGATGGCTTGCCCTATGGTGGGGGAACCCCAGTAGCCGAATCCTTTTACAAGGTGTTTCGTTATTTCCAGACAGGTTATGACGGGGGAAATGTCAGCCCGGTACAATTTCGGTGTCAGCAAAACTACGCGGTTGTGATCACGGATGGCTTGCCGAATGGAGATTTCGCCTCCGATGCGGAACGTGCCACAGTATCTGGTATCACACGATCTACCTATGGACTGTCTGGCACCGGTAGTTTGCCTAATTGGGACAATACAGCCACCGCGACAACCGTAGCGCAAGTGAGAGCTAACCAAATTCCGGCGGGTTCTGACGGCTTTCCGGGGGATAGTAGTGAAGGTGCGACACTCTACCTAGACGATTTCGCTCTATTCGCTAATGAAGTGGATATGTTTCGAACCGGAAACGACGCGGCCGGCCAACCCTGGGACGATGCAGTTGCAGACGCAGCGCTTCCTCCTGGTCAACGAAATCCGTTCGCCCATCAAAATGTTGAAACATATATTATTGGTATGGGTATCCAGAACACCATGCTTGATGAAGCCGGCGCTAATGGGAATGGACGAACGTTTTCGGTTGGCAACCGCACCGAGCTGGCATTGGCGCTGAATGAGATTACTAATGGGGTAACCAATCGGGTTGGTTCTTCTGCATCCTCATCTGCTACAGCCTCGTTTCTTGCCAGTGGCAACCAGCTCTTCCAGGTCAAGTATGACACTAGTGATTGGTCAGGGTCTCTCAATTCATTCGAAATAGAATCAGATCCAAGTGCAGCTGATTTTGGTGAGATTAAAACACCAGCACTGTGGAGTACAGATACATCACTTGTGTACACTCCGGGCACCCCGCCGGCCAGAAACGCGATGATTCTGAATACGGACACCAACAATCCTCAAGAACTAACCTGGGCGAATTTATCAGACACACAGCAAGCACAGTTTCGAGAGGATCAGACGTTATTGGATTACGTGCTTGGTGACCAAAGTCTTGAAGCAACTAATGGCGGCACCAAAAGATCCAGAAGTAAACTACTAGGTGATGTCGTACATTCTCAACCCGTATACGTAAAAGATCTGGATTACGGTTACTCGGATGCCGACTATCAGACGTTTCTTCAATCCAACACCGTCACAAACCGAATTCCCATGGTCTACGTCGGTGGAAATGACGGCATGATGCACGGATTTAATGCCGGAACCGGCTCTACAGCTGGCCGGGAGGAATTGGCATTTATGCCTCGAAGCGCGCCCTCATATATGAAGGAATATGACGTCGAAAACTATAGTCACAGGTACTTCGTGGACGGAAAAAATGTAGCAATCGACGCAAAGCTCACCAAAAATGGCTCTGAAGATTGGGGAACAATCTTACTATCTTCTATGGGAGCAGGTGCGCGTGGGATGTTTGCACTGGACATCACCAATCCTAATGACTTCAGTAGTATTTCGACCAGTGCCAGTGATGTCTACCTCTGGGAAATCAGTAACACCTTACCAGCTGAATCAAGTGGCGCCCTCGTTGATAATGTTGCATTGAATGGAACCGCAACACAATCGAGCGTAGATTTTTCTGGTAATCCCGGTCGTGCAATCGATGGATCCGCCAACGGCGTCTATGGCAACAACAGCGTTACCCATACAACGTTTGACGACGAAGCGTGGTGGGAGGTGGAGCTGGATGCCACCTATGCGATTAGTGATATTGTTATCAATAATCGTACTGATTGTTGTTCGGATCGGTTAAGTGATTTTTCTGTATTCGTATCAGAAGAACCGTTCGTTACTACCGGCTATGAAGACACAAAAAGCCAGCCCGGTGTAACTGAATTTTATTTCCCTGGTGCAGCGGGCAGCCAGATTAATATCGATACCGACGAGATCTCTGGCCGTTATGTCAGGGTCCAACTGTCTGGTGAAAATTTCTTGAGTCTTGCTGAAGTTCAGGTTAATGCTATATCAAATCCCGCCTATCCTGACATGGGTCATATTATCGATCGGAGTTCAGTGGTTCGAGTTGGAGACGCTAGTAACAACGCGTGGTATGCCTTAACAGGTAATGGAGTTCACAGTGATAGTGGTAACGCAGTTTTCTATGCAATAGATCTTTCGACTGGTGAAAAAGTACAAGAGCTGGTTTTAGACAATACTGGAAATAACGGAATCGTCTCTAATACAGCAGTCGATCTGGATGGTGATAGCTTCGTAGATCGCGTTTATCTCAGCGATATTAAGGGCAATGTTTGGCGTTTAGATGCGAACACCTCTACTTTATTGTTCGAATCCGAATATACCGATAGCGGTGATGCTACGCCAATGTTTACCGCAACCGAAACTGGAACTGGTGCGACACAGCCCATTACTGTAGCTCCAGAGGTACTGAGAGTGCCTGGTGTCGCAGGCGCATTGATGGTGTATTTTGGCACGGGTAAATACTACGATGTTGAAGATGCAGAGCTCGCTGCTACTGTTGCTGCAGAACCAACAAGGAGTTTTTATGGAGTAATAGACAGAGGTCAAGGCGGCCAAACCAACTGGACCACATTGATCAAGTCTAACCTCACTCCTCAATCAGTTAGCACTGGGACAATTTCAGGCAATGATGTTCGCGCTCTAACCAATGACCCGGTGGATTTCAACACGGTATCTGGTTGGTATTTTGACTTACCAGGTGATGGTGAACGAGTGGTGTTCGAACCGGTAGCGATTCGAGATCGCATCTTATTGTCTACTATTATTCCAGCTCAACGCGGAACACCTGACCCCTGTGTGCCAAACGTAACCGGGTGGTTAATGGAAGTGGGAGCGTTTGATGGTGGCAGCCCTGATTCAACTGTGTTTGACGCCAATGGTGACAATAACTTCGACAGTAGTGACGTGGTAACGATCTCAGGCAGTAGCCGTGAAGTAGCAGGTATTCAACCCAGCGCTGGTGCACCGTTACCGCCCGCGTTAATTCGCGTTGAACCAGGTCCAGGTAGTGGTCAAAACGCTTCCATTCAGGGTACCGGTGTTGATTCTGCTGGCAACCTTTACAAACTAACCCATGAGGCGCCTATTGTTCGCACCTCCTGGCGTCGTCTAGACTAAATTTTTCCAGGATATTCAAAATGAGTTTTTCAAAAATACTCGGCTCTGCAGTTACTGTTCTGTTCTTGCTGGCCACCACATTATCTGTATCAAGCGCCGATAGTCCACTAAACGGCACAGGCTCGATAACAAAGATTTCTGGAGGAACAGTGGCAATTGGTAAAGTCAAGTACAAGTTCAGAAGTACAACCCGGGTTCTTGGAGAGGATGGTTCAGTAATGAAGGGACAAACTATCGCGAAATTAGGTGAGGGTACGTATCTGGAGTTTAAAGCTAGAGACGATGAACCCTATCCTATTCTGTCCTGGGTAAAAGTACTGGGTGATTAGAATTTATTAATTGAAATACCTTAATCAGAATCTATGAGAACAACTAAAGCGCGGGGGCAACAATGAAACATCACCATTTGCAACAAAATGGATATACTTTAATCGAGCTCATGATAGTGGTGACCATGGTTGGAATTATCTCGAGCATGGCTTATTCGGCGTTCACTGGATATACTGCATCAGCGGATCGTGCGCAAGGACAATCTGATTTGTACGAGATAGCACAAATTATGGAAAGAAACTTTACAGAAAACAGAAGCTACGCGCTTTCCAATGCTGACCGAGACGCTATTCTAGCTCCTTACAACAACAATACAACTAGATACGTTTATAGCGCCACGTTAGCGGCGAACTCGTTCGACATAACCGCTACCGTTGGTGACTCTAGAGATGATATTGATTTGCAAATTAATCAAGCAGGTGTTGAAGAATGGAAAGACAAAACTGATTCCAGCTGGGAGGCCTCAACAGGTTGGGATAACATCAACTAAAGCTTGACCTGCTAAAGTCAAGGCAGCAGAAAAGCCGTTGTTTGTCTGGCAGTAGCACATTTTAAGACTTCTCCACCCCGTCACCCTTACGAAGGTTTAGACTCTCAGCGCAACTGAACCGGCAATGAAAATGATATATTTTCCTCCGGGCCATCAAACTCACTGACAACCGCACCGGCTTCGATCAGTTTGTCAATCACCTGTTGGACTAGCTCTTCAGGTGCAGAAGCACCAGCAGTGACCCCAATTTTTTTAGCATTTTTCAACCAGAGTGGATCGATCTCATCTGGTCCATCAATTAAAAATGCACCGATTCCCTTGTTAGAAGCGATTTCTCTCAAGCGATTAGAATTTGAGCTATTAGGCGAACCAACGACTAGAACAAGATCGGTGCCCTCTATAATTTTTTTGACCGCGTCCTGGCGGTTCTGTGTGGCATAACAGATATCGTCTTTCCGTGGCCCTTTGATCTCCGGGAACCGTTTCCTAAGCGCGTCTACAATCTGTGCTGTATCATCCATCGATAAGGTGGTCTGACTGACATAAGCAAGCTTCTTTGGATTTTTAACCTCCAGACTTTCCACGTCTGCCAGCGTCTCCACCAGTATTATTCCCCCATCTAGTTGCCCCATAGTTCCCTCGACTTCAGGATGACCTGCATGTCCGATCAGAATAATTTCTAACTCACGCTTACGATACTGTGTGACTTCAACATGTACTTTAGTAACCAACGGACAGGTTGCATCAAAAACATTCAGACCGCGCTTATCCGCCTCTTTACGCACACTTTGAGGAACACCATGAGCGCTAAAGATCACCGTCGAGTTTGCTGGAACTTCGTCCAACTCATCCACAAAAACGGCGCCTTTTTCTCTCAATCCATTCACTACAAACTTGTTATGCACCACCTCATGCCGCACATAAATGGGAGCACCGTATTTGCTCAACGCTCTCTCTACAATCTCAATCGCGCGATCAACACCTGCGCAAAAACCTCGGGGATTC
>JAHQWE010000120.1 GCA_019633985.1 Acidiferrobacterales bacterium
GCCGGTGTCTGGCGCGATTAAAAAGGGTTGGTCAGGTGATTGAATGGCATGATGTTCAACATAGCCACGAACAGTTTGAATCTCACTCATTAGTCAGTACCGTATTTAGCGTGATACTCGCCGAACAAATCCTCTTCTTTTGGCTTGTCTTCATCCACTTCGGTAACCAGGTGAGTGATGTTGATAAAATGTCGATAGTTCAAGTTTTCGGAGATACTGTTGCCTGCCCACGTACCGCAACCCATCGACAAAGTAAAAGGTAGGGCGTTCTTGAAACTGCCGCCGTTCCCAAAAGTATGAGCTTGGTTAACTAACACCCTGACAGTATCAATTTCCTCAGCGAGACGTTTCGGATGGTCGGCATTGTTGGTGTGAATACCACATGAGTGACCTTTGCCTTTAACGTTCAAAATGGCATTGACCAGCTCGGTGGCATGATCAAAGTCTCTGGCCCGATAGACTGTGAGGACTAACGACAGTTTTTCATCTGCAAAACCGGATTGCGGATCAAATTCTTCTTCAACCAAAAACATACTGGCATTTTGTGCATTCGCCGGAAGTCCGACGACATCGGCAAAAACATGGGCATCGCGGGCAATTAGGTGACGGCTCAAGTTGCCGTCTATCCACAGCTGTTCGCGAATTTTTTCCCGTTCGGTGTCAGAGGTTCGATATGCACCCACCCTACCTAATGCAGTGATGGCGTCTTCGTAGACATCATCGAGAATAATCAATGCATTTTCTGAAGAGCAGGATGTGGCATTGTCAAATGTTTTCGATGCACAAATTTTTTCCGCTGCATCGTCCAGATCGGCGGTTGAGTCAATCACCACGGGCACATTTCCCGCGCCTACGCCGATTGCTACTGAGCCGCTGGAATACGCACGTTTGACGTTGTTTTGTGAACCTGTACAAACCACCAGGTCAGACTGCTCCATCAACGCTTGCGTTAATGCTTTCGAAACAGGGGCTGGCAGGATTTGGACTAGATCAGACGGATGGCCAGTACGTTGCAATGCTTCACGCATATATTGCACTGTTTTCAGTGTGGTACTGTATCCAGCCGGTGAAGGGGCAATGACGACTGCATTTCCACCTTTTAACGCCATCATTGCTTTGTTGACTGGTGTTGCGGCTGGATTTGTCGAGGGACACACGGCGGCAACGATTCCAACTGGTTTGGCATATTTCACGAGGCCCGAGCCCGCATCCTGTTCAATCACCCCGGTGGTCTTCGCCCGCATCAAGTCGCGTAAGGTGCCAAACGTCTTCCGTGTGTTTTTGATGATTTTGGATTCGACATTGCCGAGTCCAGTGTCCTTCACCGCGAGTTTGGCCAGTTCTTCTGCACGTTCAGGCTTGTAAATTGCCCATGCCAACGCCGTCACTGCTTCATCAATGCGAGTCTGGTCATGATTTTCGTAGGCTTCCATCGCATCACGCGCTCGCTCGATTAGTTTGGCGATTGCGGTATTGGCATCGTCTGAAGCGACGGGTGTGGCATCTGCGGGTGACATAACGAAATTCCTCGTTTCGTAAATATTAAAAATATTGGGACGACACGTACTGATTAAATTAGTATATTACGCAAAATAGGAATGAACAACTGAATTTTAGGTTGGTGTATTCAGAAGATTTTTTCACTTTGGTATCGGTCATTTGCAAAATGCAGTGATAAATTCGAAGCTACAAACTGACGCGAGAGCTCGCGGCTCGGCGCTCGAAAAAGCGCTGGTCGTTCTCGATGCCGTAGTAGAAAATGATCGATCAATCAGTCTCGCAGAGTTGACCGAGAAGATTGATATGCCCAAGCAAAGTATCCATCGAGTGCTGCAGTCGCTTGAAGCTTCGAAATTAATTATTCGGGCGATATCCAAAGACAGATATTTGGTTGGGCCCGCGCTCACTGACTTATCTGCACGCGCGTTAAGAGCCAATAACAGCAGGATTCCGCTTAAGAGCGTATTGGCTGATCTGGTTTCCAGAACTGGTGAAACATGTAATGTCGGCATTCTCGATCAGAGTGAGGTGGTTTATATAGAGCGACTTGAAGGGTCATTTCCTTTGAGGCTACAGCTCGACGTTGGGAGTCGAGTTCCGTTTCATTGCACTGCTATTGGCAAACTGCTGGTTGCACATCAACACAAAAACATCCGAACGAGGTTACTGCGCGTTAGCACTCTGGCGCAATTTACCGCACAAACTCAAACCAGTGTGAATGCATTGGAGCAAGACTTTGCTGGGATCCGCTCGAGGGGATATTCATATAACAATCAGGAATACGTCGACGGTTTGACAGCGCTTGCGGTTCCCCTGACCAACAGCGCGGGAAAAATTAGCGCCGGATTGGCAATCCACGGGCCGGCCTCAAGGCTGGATCAGGAAACAGCGCTCACTTTTCTCCCATTGTTGAAAGAAAAAGCTGAGCAAATACAAACAATGTGGAGTGAAAATGCAGCTTGAACTAGCAAAGAAGAAAAGTCGGCATTCAATAATGATAAATCAACGCTCGACAACACTTCGGGTTAATAATAGTATTTTACGGGTTGGGTTTCCTTCGCTATCGTCTGTGTCGTGAATCCATAAATAACATTAACATCAATAAAACATCCAAATTTAGAGGAGTAATAGATGAAACTTAAAAAGTACCTTGCATCGATCGGCACCGTTGCCGTTTCAATGGCACTGTCTTCCAATATCGCTTTTGCCGCGTGTGCTACTGACGGCTTACCTGCAAGTATGGACGGCCCCGATGGTTACCCCGAGCGGGCGCTGACGATGATCGTTCCTTACGGTCCTGCTGGTGGTTCAGGTCAGGTTGCTCAGGCAATGGCGCAAGCAGTTTCCGATCACACTGGAATTTCTATCAATCGTGATCACAAGCCTGGTGGTTCCGGAACAGTCGGCATGACGGCTTTCATGGCCACTCCTGCTGATGGTTATACCGTTCTTGAGCATATTGATGATGCTTCCAGCGCACATGCTCTGGATTCCAGTCGACCCAATCCGGCTACCGACCTGATTCCTTTGGTTACCTCGCAAATTACTTTCTCTCAGATTTATATTCGTGCGAAAGAAGATCGATTTACTGACTGGCCCTCCTTTGTAGAATGGGTAAAAGCACAGGGCGGAAAAGCCACCATTGCAAACGTATCGAAAGAAGGTTCTATGGAACGCGTAATGATGAAGTTCATTACCGACGCTACCGGAATGGAAATTCAGCAAATCTCGTTTGACAAAGGGGCACCTCGATATGGCGCTCTGGCGGGCGGTCAGGTAGACGCTCTGTTCGAGCAGCCCGGTGACGTTCGAAAGTTTTTGGATGCAGGTACGTTCAAGCCAATTCTAACCATGTTGAAAGAAGCCCCGGCTGCATTCGCCGATGTACCAAGCCTGACTGATGCCGGCCTCGACTTCGATCCATTGTTCCGTTTCCGTGGGTTCTATGTCCATAAAGATGCGCCAGCAGACCGCGTTGAGTGGCTGCAGTGGGCTTTCCAGAAAGCCTATTGTGAGGACAGCTATCAAAAGTACAACGAGTCGAAATTTATGACGCTGATTGAAAGCTTCCGAGATACTGCAGGTTCACAAGAACTCATCACTAATACGATTAGTCAATATCGTGATGTCTATAAGCAAATGGGTCTGGAAGTGAAGTAATCCAGATTTGATTTGATGCAAGTTTAAGCCCCGATCCTGATTGATCGGGGCTTTTTACATTCCTCTGAACGGTAGTATGCTGACATTAAGATCAGTGACACCTCACAACAAAACACCTTATTGGATAATTCGATGGGTAACCTGAGAACAGGACATATTGTGGAGGCTGCGCTTTGGCTTGGTCTCTGTCTTTTCCTTTACATCTATTCGTTTCAGTTTGAAAAGGAAATTGAAATTTATAAATTTGGCGCCTCGGCGTGGCCGAGAGCCATACTCCTCTTGATTGCAGTGGCGGCTGTTGGTCAGCTGCTCTATAACTGGAAGAAAGGAGATGGGGGTGCCACGAGCATGATCGCCCAGGCCCATGATGACAGCTCGAAAGGCAGTGACCACAATTCGTTGAAATGGTACTTGTGGACATTCTTTCTACTTGCTTTACCTTTTATCTATATGAACCTGCCGGAAGCGATTGCAGGAATGATGTCGCTGGAAAAACCCGGTCTCCACTCAGCGAAACTCATCGTTGCCGGCATTGTGGTTCTTGTTTATATCCTCACGATGCGTGGCAATTATGTTGGCGGTATTTTGGCCTTGCCAATTTTGTTCGGGGCGTTTTTACAAGACTTTGGCTTTTATGCCATGGCGCCAATATTTATCCTTGGCGTCATGTATTTATTTGGAGAGCGCCGATACAAGCGCATGGTCGTAATCGGTCTTGGCCTGTACGCGCTCCTAATGATCTTTTTCGTTAGTCTGCTTTATGTAGGCTTGCCCACTGGCAATATCGGATGGTTCTACGATTTTGGAACCACCATGGTCAATATTCTTCAATAGCCGCTAGATAATAAAATGGAAACATTCAATAATTTTCTCGGCGGCGCAGTGACACTTTTCAGCGACCCGCTCGGTATCGTCATATTTTTTGGTGGTGTCATCGGCGGCATGTTGTTTGGTGCAATTCCCGGGGTCAGCATGCTGACGCTCGCCGCAATCCTGTTGCCTTTTACCGCTCACCTGTCTCCCGAGCACGGAATCATGCTGTTTTCGGTTATCTACTGCACCGGGGTATATGGCGGAGCGATTACGGCGATATTGTTTAACATTCCGGGTTCTCCCGAAAACGCACCGACTGCATTTGACGGATATCCGATGACAAAGAATGGTCAGGCAGGAAAAGCGGTCGGTGCCGCAGTGATGTGTTCTGCTATTGGCGGTACTGTTTCTGCGGTCATTATGATGATCGCCACAGCGCCAATTGCGAATTGGGCTATTTCTGCGTTTGGCCCCCCTGAGATTTTTGCGTTGGTCTTTTTTGGATTAGCGGTCGCTTCATCGGTGGGCGCAAAAACATTCTGGAAGGGGTGGCTATCTATACTTATAGGTTTGTTGATTGCCGTGATCGGGTTGGATCCGGTAGGCGGTATCCCGCGTTGGGATTTCAATATGCCGTATCTTCTGGCGGGTATTCACTTTATCCCTACAATACTTGGCTTCTTTGCTGTGACAGAGATTTTTGTTCAGGCGGAAAACAGGGCGAAGGGATCCTATCAAGCGCCTAAATTGAGCGTTGATTTTCCTTCTTTTGCCGAACTGATTGCGCATAAATTTGCGGTACTTCGATCAATCGTGATTGGTTTCTTTTGCGGCATCCTGCCTGGAATAGGCGCAACGCTGGCTTCCTTTATGGGGTATAACGAGGCCGTTCGATGGTCTAAGGACAAAAGTGAATTTGGTAAAGGGAAGTTGGAAGGTGTCATTTCCTCTGAAACAGCCAACAATGCCGCAACCGGCGCTGCAATGATCCCATTGCTTGCTCTTGGTTTACCCGGCGGTGCGCTAACGGCGATGATGGTAGGCGTTTTTCAAATGCATGATATGGAACCTGGCCCCTTGGTGTTCTTAAACAGCGCTGATCTGGTCTGGGTGGTATTTGCAGCCATGTTTTTTGCCAACATATCCATCTTGTTCGTCGGCTACCTTGAGACCAAAACCATCATTAATTTGTTACGTATTCCATTCCAATTTTTGGCGCCCATGATTTTATGTCTGGCGACGGTGGGCGCTTATGCGGTTCGAGGGTTAACTATCGATGTCATCGTCATGTTTGTTGCTGGCGCTATTGGTTTCTTCCTGCGCCGATCTGGCTATTCGGTGGCGGGTATTGTGCTTGGACTGATTCTTGGCCGCATCGGTGAACAAACTTTTGCACAAGCGATGCAAATGCTGCATTTTGAATGGAGCGGTTTCGCCGGTCGTCCGATTGCAGCGGCGTTACTGGTGGCAGGTTTTCTGACGTTGTTGGGAAGCATCTATGGTGCGTTCTTCAAGAAACAGGTTTGAGGGTCGCTAATTGGACACTAACCCTTTGAGGGTTTTGGAATCGATAGAAGGCAGAACGGCGTGAGGAAATTGAGTTTTTGGGCGTGCACCGTTTCGCTATGCACACCTGTGGTTCAGGCGGCGGATAAAGTCGAAAGTATTGAAGTTGCGAAGGGTGTATCGCACTACGAGAGCAGTAAGTATTACTCAAATGAAATTCCAGTCCATTTTGAGGGCACTAATCTCGAGCTTGATGTGGATGAGATACTGGAAACCCAATCGTTTAAGTTGCGGACCTCCGCCCGGCCAAGAAAAGACAAGGACGACAGTGCGCTGGAGCGTAAGCTCAAGATCAGAGGTGTGTGCAACTATGTGTTTTCGTCGGTGATTGCGAAAATGCAAGCTCATGCAGCGAAAACTGGTGCGAATGCCGTCATCAATATCCGCAGTGATTACGGTGGGAAAGCTGCGGAGGAATCCGGAAGTTATGACTGTATACGAGGCTCA
>JAHQWE010000121.1 GCA_019633985.1 Acidiferrobacterales bacterium
CGTTGGTGCAGTGAACAAGTCGATTGTAGGCGGAGACGTCAACACGAACACCGCAGTGGGTGCCGTTCTGCAGAAGAACGTGGGTATCGCGAACACCAACGAAACCAACATTGGTTCAGTGAGCAAGTCCATCGTAGGTGGAGATGTGAACACGAACACCGCAGTGGGTGCAGTTCTGCAGAAGAACGTGGGTATCGCTAACACCAACAGCACCAACATTGGTTCAGTGAGCAAGTCCATCGTAGGTGGAGATGTGAACACCAACACTGCAGTCGGTGCCGTTCTTCAGAAGAACGTAGGTATCGCGAACAAGAACGAAGCAAACATCGGTTCAGTGAGCAAGTCTATCGTAGGTGGAGATTTCACTTCTAACACAGCGGTTGGCGCAGTTCTCCAGAAGAACGTCGGTATTGCAAACACCAACACTACCAGCATCGGTTCTGTTGATTAATACACCGAATCAGGCGGGGTGATCCTCCGCCTTGATCGAAACCTGGCCCCAAAAGGGCCAGGTTTTTTTTGTGCTGCTAATTCGTTAATCTATGATTAACCAAATCGGAACCAGAAGATGAGTAAACACTTTCCAGCGGAATGGCGATCTTGGATTGATGAAAACCGTGGACGTGGCTGCAGTGAACGGGAAATTGCGGAAATTTTGCTAAGAGAGGGCTTTGATCATTCCTTGATATTGAATGAAACAGGGGTCGAAATTCCCCGTGAGATGGATTCGATTTTAAAAGACCAGGTGATTCTGGGCCGTTCCATGGAGCTTCGTCATTACTGGCTCCGGAAAGACTGGATCGCGTTCGGCGGGGCCCGTGAAATCCAGGGCGATGGTATGGTGATTTATACGGTAGATGACTTTCTTTCTGAAGAGGAAAGCGCCGGGATGACTGCCATTATTCAGCAGGACAATGTGCCGTCTACCGTAACCCGGGAAAATGGAGACGAAGAGTTTCGAACCAGCTCAAGTGCGGAATTGGGAAACTCGCCGCACCAACTTGTTCACCAGCTGAATGACCGTATTGCCCGATATATGGGTATCTCCGCATCTCACTCCGAATTTATTCAGGGGCAGCTTTACGAGGTCGGACAACAGTTCAAGACGCATCCTGATTATTTTGATGATCTGGATTATGAGGACCATTGTTTGAATCAGGGGCAGAGAACCTGGACTTTTATGCTGTATCTGAATACACCAGAAAAAGGCGGAGAAACGGTATTTCCAGACGCGAATATCAAAGTCAAACCGAAAACCGGGATGGCGGTGTTCTGGAATAATCTGGATGAATTCGGTGTGAGAAACCCTAACGCGATGCACCGTGGGATGCCAGTGCTTGCGGGAACAAAGGTGATCATTACAAAATGGTTTCGCCAGTTTACGATTGAACCAGCGGTAACTAAAGAACCAGGGGAGCTATTACCAGCGTATACTAAATTGGGCTGGGAAAAATTCAACGCGCCTACAGAGATACATGAAGCGCTACTAGCTGTAGTTGGTAATTCGGTTAACAATATCGATCCCGAATTTGTAGAGGGAGGGTACTTGCTAGGGCATGATGGCAAAGATGTCGGTGGCAGTGAATTGATTGAAGCATCAGATGAAGTCAAGCAAATGGTTGGGGCGAGACTAAAACTGCTAGCAGAGAAATGGAGTGGTGTCGAATTGAAGTTAGAGGCGGTCTACGGAGTTCGCCGTTATTTGGAAGGGGCCTCTTTGCGCATGCATCGAGATCGTAATGAGACGCATATTGTGAGCGTGATTGTTAATGTTGATCAGGATGTTGATGAAGACTGGTATTTACATATCGATAATCACTTTTATCGTGAATCAAAAGTTCTACTCAAGCCAGGGGAGATGATTTTTTATGAGGGCGCTAAGCTCTCCCACGGCAGACCGTTGCCACTAAAGGGTAGGAGGTATGAGAATCTGTTTGTTCATTATTCACCAGCCTGAAGGATAAAGGTTATTAAACGTAAGATAATATCCAGTCTCGAACTTTCACTGCGTTTTCCGAAAGTGGTCGCGATTTAGACCAGACCAGATATATGCCTCTACCGGTTCGCCAAAGCCACTCCTCGCGAGCGGCCAATAGATTTCGATCTAGCAGATCACGCACGATGTGCTCCCAGCCAAACGCGAAGCCTTCTCCAGTTTGCGCCGCTTGCAATACCAGTGCATAGTCATTCAGTCGCATTCCTTCCGGTATTTTAGTATCGTGGATATTATGGTGCTCAAACCATTGTTTCCAGGTTGGACGCATTCGAACTGGTTCTTCGAGATGGATCAGTCTTTCATGGAGTAAATTTGGAATGGATCGTAAGTTACGCGCCGAGCGAACCACAATTGGGCTTGCCACAGGGAAGATCACCTCGTCGGCGATTTTTTCCGCATGACAATCTGTCCATGTGCCATCTCCCAGTCTGACCGCGATACTAATATTTTCAATATCCAGATCGGGTTCGTGCACGCTACTTTGTAACCGGAGATCAATCTCAGGATGCAGTTTCCTCAGCGCAGGGAGCTTCGGCATCATCCAGTAATACGAAAACGCAGACGACGAGTTGAGCGTGACGTATTCGGCACGACCCATATTGTGGACCGCTTCCGCAGCGCTCTCGATACTACGAAGTGCCTGGGATACATCAGCATAAAAGCGCAATCCTGCGTTGGTTAAGGAAATGCGACGATGACCGCGATCGAACAAGCGAACACCAAGGGCCGATTCAAGCTGTTTGATTGCCGCACTCACTGAGGGTTGTTGCATACCCAATTCAGCGGCGGCATGAGTAAAAGATCCAAGACGTGCTGACGCTTCGAAGACAAACAAGTTTCGCGGAGAGGCAATGAGTTTGATCGTATTTCGCATAGTTTCAGTCTATGCATATGATCAAAATTTACAAGGGTTACAAGCTATTTTGCCGTCGGTATGATTGAACTACGCATTAATCAAAGTAATCTTATGCCCCGTCGAGATCGCCAAGCGCGTGCTGATGCCGAATCGAGTGCATCTACCCTCGCATCTCCTTATATCAAGCGACAGTTGCCATTCTTCAATCTAATGGATGAGGAACAATTGCGCAAAATTGAGCGCCAGGTGGACTGGATGCTCGAAAACATCGGGTTTGGTTTTAGTGGTGATCCGGCAGCGCATCAAATTTGGAAACAAGCGGGCGTCAAGATGGATGGCGACAAAGTGTTTGCAGACGCGCAGTGGGTGCGTGCGCAATGCGCTCTGGCTCCCAGTGAGTTTACTCAGCTGGCGAGGAATCCCGAACGTACCGTCACGATTGGCGGCAAACACCAAGTGTTCGCACCAATTTATGGTGCACCGTTTGTTCGGGATTTAGAGGGCGGTCGCCGCTACGCTACCTTCGCTGATTTTGAGAAATTACTAAAGCTCACCTACATGCACCCTAATCTGCATCACAGCGGCTTAGTGATTGCTGAACCCACCGATATACCCGTATCCAAGCGACATCTCGATATGGTACTTGCGCATATGACGCTGAATGATAAACCACATTTGGGTGCGATCACGGAAAAAAGCCGCGCCCAAGACAGTGTGGATATGGCTGAGATTCTTCATGGTAAGGAGACGATGGACAATCACGTGGTGATCATGGCGAATGTCAACACCAACTCTCCTTTGCTGATTGATAAAGTGGTGACCGAGGCGATTCAGGTGTATTCCTCGCGAGGGCAGGGGATGGTGATCACACCCTTCATTTTGACGGGGGCGATGGGTCCTGTCTCTACAGCCGCCGCGGTGGCGCAGGCAATGGCAGAGGTGATGATCACCGTGGCATTCGGTCAACTGGTGCGTCCGGGTGCGCCATTTGTGATGGGTAATTTTTTGTCTTCCATGAGTCTGAAATCAGGTGCCCCGACCTTTGGTATGCCAGAACCCGTGCTTTCTAATTATGTCATTGGCCAAATGGCAAGAAGGCTCGGGTTGCCCCTACGTTGCGGCGGTTCCCTTACCGCTTCTAAAATTGAGGACGCACAAGCCGCTTATGAGAGCGCAGATTCTATGCATTCAACGGTATTGGCAGGCTCCAATTTTACTTTGCATGCCGCAGGTTGGCTCGAGGGTGGACTGGCGACCGGGTTTGAAAAACTGGTTATGGACGCTGATCGTTTGGGAAGCTATCAAAAGCTCATGAACGGCCTGGATATGAGTGAAGATCAATTTGCGCGGGATGCGTATCAAGAGGTCGAACCAGGTGGCCATTTCCTTGGATCTGCCCACACCATGCGCCACTATCAAACCGCGTTTTACAACGCTGAACTAAGTGACAGCGAAAATGTAGAGAGTTGGGAAGAAAATGGCGCACAAGATATGCGTGTTCGCGCATTTAAAAAGTGGAATGACATGCTTAGAAATTATCAGGAGCCACCTATGGATCCGGGTATTAGGGAGGCACTGGACGACTTCGTTGCAAAGCGCAAATCTGAGTTACCAGATGCTTGGTACTAAGTCATCTCCATCTTTGAAAATAATTCAATTATATCGAGGAATTCTGAATGCCTGAAATCCTGAAAGAGGGGGCAAACAAGGCGACACCACCCAGCCATGCCAAGGTAGTCATCATTGGTGGCGGTGTTGTGGGATGTTCGATTTTGTTTCATTTAGCCAAGTTTGGCTGGAAAGACACAGTGTTACTGGAGCGTGATGAGTTGACATCTGGTTCCAGTTGGCACGCTGCTGGGCAGATTCATACTATTAGCTCTGATCCCAATATTTCCAGACTGCAAAGCTATACGATTGGCCTGTATAAGGAAATTGAAGCGTTATCAGGACAGTCTGTCGGGCTGCATTTAACCGGCGGGTTCTATCTGGCCTCCAATAAGACTTGGTATGACTATCTAAAACGGGAACGTTCCAAAGCGCGATATATGGGTCTGGAGCAGGAATGGATTTCACCGAAAGAAGTGGCGGAGCGCCACCCGCTGATCGATCCGAAAAATTATATCGCTGCGCTATGGGACGATCAGGATGGTGACCTTGATCCATCCGGAACCACTTACGCCTTTGCCAAAGCGGCGAAGCATTATGGCGCTCGATACTTTACGCATACCCCAGTCACTGCGACCACCCAACGTTCGGATGGCACCTGGGATGTCACCACATCAAAAGGAGTCATCAATGCCGAACACGTTGTGAATTGTGGTGGACTATGGGCACGCGAGGTCGGGCATATGGCTGGGCTGCAGTTACCCGTTCAGCCGATGGAACATCATTACTTGCTGACCGAAACAATTGACGAAATTAAAAATTTTGGCTCGCGGTTACCTTGTGGTATCGACTATGAGGCGAATATCTATTTCCGTCAGGAGAGAGATGGTTTGTTGCTCGGTACTTACGAGTCAATCGGAACCCCCTGGAAGGTAGAGGGCACACCCTGGGATTTCGGGCACGAATTGCTCAACCCCAACCTAGAGAAAATTGCGGATCGTTTAGAACTCGGGTTTGAGCGTATTCCCGCGCTCGCCGATGCCGGTATTCGTCAGACAATCAACGGACCGTTTACCTTTGGTCCTGATGGTAACCCCATGATTGGACCGGTTCCGGGAATGCACAATTACTGGTGCGCGGTCGGCGTAATGGCGGGGTTTTGTCAGGGTGGTGGCGTTGGATTGACGATGGCGGAATGGATGATTGATGGGGAGCCTTCCATCGATGTCTGGGCGATGGATGTCGCAAGATTCGGGAGCTGGGCGACCCCCGATTGGGGAACGGTGAAGTCGACAGAAAACTACGAACGTCGCTTTGTTATGACCTTTCCGAATGAAACTTTACCGAAAGGGCGTAAGCAACAGACTACTGCGATTTACGATCGCCTTGTTGCCAAAGGCGCTCGCATGGGGCAGACATTCGGATTGGAACATGCTCTTTGGTTTGCAGATGATCCTGCTGACGCCTGGGAAGCCCCGACTTTTGAGCGCAATCGTTCCCATGACTACGTCTCCCGAGAAGTTAAAGCTGTTCGAGAGAACGTAGGCGGGATAGAAATCGCGAATTTTGCTAAACACTTGATTCAAGGGAGCGGCGCGCGAGACTGGTTGAACATGACCATGGCGGGCCATATTCCTCAACCCGGTCGAATAGCACTCACGCCGATGCTCACTGAGAAAGGACGTTTGTATGGTGACCTCACGGTCGCTTGTCTGGATGAAGAGCGGTTTATGCTATTTGGCTCGGGAGCGATGCAGGATGCGCATTCAAGATGGTTTTCACGGACATTACCTGCAGGGGTCTCGCATCACAATCAGACAGCAGACTGGCACGGTGTTGCTTTATCTGGTCCTAAATCGAGAGATCTCTTGTCGCGAATTACTCGAGAGGATGTTTCAGCAGGTTCGCTCAAGTTTCGGGATACGAGAGAAACATCGGTCGGCGGGGTGCCTGTGATTCTTAATCGTTTGAGTTTTTCAGGTGAGCTGGGTTTTGAAATTTACTGTAGCCCGCAGTATTTAATTCGGTTGTCCGAGGCGATAGAAGAAGCGGGTGAAGACTTGGGTTACAGGTGGTACGGTAGCAGAGCCCTGATGAGTATGCGACTTGAAAAATCCTGGGGTGCTTGGGGGCTCGAGTTTCGACCTGATTTCAATGCGATTGAATCAGGAATGGATGTCTTTATTAATTGGAAAAAAGACTTCATAGGTAAAGAAGCCACGCTCAAGATTCAGAAAGAAGGAATCAAACGAAAGCTAGTTACTCTGTCTATTGATACACCTATTGACGTCACGCTGGATGAAGCCATTCTTAGCAACAGTCAAGCGGTGGGCTATGTCTCTTCGGGTGGCTATGCGCACTACGTTGGGCAATCCATGGCCATGGGTTATGTCGCGACGGAATATGCGGAACCTGGAACCCGACTCAATGTTGAGATTTTGGGGAAACAGCGTCATGCGGAAGTGCTAACAAGAGCACCATACGACGCAAGTGGTCTGAGGATGAGAAGTTAAAGCTTCTTTGCCCCTAGCAGTGTCGCGATTATCTCGAAAGAAGAGGGATCATCACGACTTGCTAACGTCGGGTAAATGTCGCCCGTTCTCAGCCTAGCCGATCTTATCAGGGCAGTTTGAAGTCTCCTTTCTATTATTTTAACAGTGGATACTACAGCGTAATATATCGTCGAATCACTGCAATGACTTTTGGATTGAACTGTTAGCTCTCGTTTCCAGCAACAATATACTACGACAACCATCGATTACGAAGGCCGCAACTAGTTTAGATTTAACTTTTATAAACTTCAATGGAGTCCCTGAAGAGCATGGATTGACTACTGTTTCTAGGCTCTTTTGCAAGTTTGGTGATATTTCATGCCCAAAACGTCGAGAGCGAGAAAATCGCAAACTGCCTAGAAATTTGAGGCGAAGCTTATGCGACGCTGTTAGTGATTACTCGGCTGGGAAATTATCACTACTCCAAAACTGACACGGCGTAACCAAACAGTATTTGTAAAAAGTTAAGGGAAGATCAACTGCAAACAATCTACTATCGTATATTTTTATGGAGGGTTTGATCGGCGCAAACCAGAAGATTTGGTATGTTTCGAACACTATCTCCCACCCCCACCACACCACGGAGATGTGCGATATGACGACAGAGTATGCTTAGCCAGATACAAAACCGACGATTGAGATAATGTCAGAACAAGGTTTCGTCAGGGTATTGAGAATTCCGCTATAGGATCTTCAGGGGTTAGGGATGCAAACGATGTTACCGAAGCTGTTACCCGACTCTGTGTTGAGATTCTGGGGAAGCAATGCCTTCCGGAGGTGCTGGTAAGACCGACATACAATGCGCCCAGCTGTAGAATGCGAAGTTCAAGGCATACGTTCGTTGAACAGGATGCCGCGCCCCCTCTGGACATTGAGAGCTCAAAAGGGGGCACTGCACAGTGACGGTTCCTTCTAATGTCTACGAAGCGGGTACAGTCACTCCATGACAAGCAGCGCAATTGGATGCCGCTGTGACTCCCGCGGCAGTGTGATTCGCATTGCTTACAAAGGGAGCACAGGAATTTCCTAATGCGCGGAAACCGGAGCTGCATGTACAGCTAGACCCGTTAAACGATGAATTTGCCGGGCACATCGGCGCAGGAGGCACCGGAGTGGGCGTTGGGGTCGGCGCAGGCGGCGTCGGTGTTGGTGTCGGCGTTGGTGTTGGCGTCGGCGTTGGTGTCGGCGTTGGCGTTGGTGTCGGCGTTGGCGTTGGTGTCGGCGTTGGTGTCGGCGTTGGTGTTGGCGTTGGCGTTGGTGTTCCACTGCCAGTCGGAGTAGGTGTTGTAGAAGGTGTCGGGGTCGTAGTTTGTTGTCCCTCGTTTCCACCACCGGTTTCCGTTTCTGCGCCTCCTCCATAGCAAGCATGGAGGAATACCCCCACTGTGCCCATCGCTATCAAGGTTCGGACTATTCTTTTCGGTTCTGGACTGGTTCGTTTTGTGTTCATCTTCTCTCCGCCGTTCCTTATTGGGTTATCGTTAATATTGTATGGTTATAAAGCGTTGTGTGATTGCAATCGCTAATTTGCTCGGTAGCTAGATTGAAAAATAGAAATCACCGATCAAGGAAGAGTTTTCCCAAGGGATTTGTTCTCCACCGGTCTCCTGATCTACTGCGATTCTTACTCCTTTAAAAACATCTTCAACTTTAATATTAGGTTTGGTCATTTGGCTAATCAGATGCTTGGTATAAACACCATTATCACCGGCTCCGTCACTGGCTACCTGGCCGGGGGCAGTGGCGTAGGCAATGAGGGTTCCGACTGGGCCGGATATAGTGGCCCAGCCTTTTTGCCCCCCTGCACTACGACTCTTCCCAAACGGATTGTCTCTGCAGGCATCAAGCACTACCAGGTTTACACCCTTTCCGCGACTTTGAATTTTTTCGAGTATGTAAGAAAGATTGACTGATTTGTATTTGATATCTGTTTCATCGGAGATTTCCACTCCAGAGGGGATCAAATAGTTTTCACCATCTATTTGGACACCATGACCCGCATAATAAAACATGGCAGTATCATCAGGGCCTAGTTTCTTACTGAATTTCGCCACGATTTCTTCCATTTCGCGGAGCCCACTATTCACAGCCAGATCAACTTCGAAATTGAGTCCTTCCAGTGTTCGGGCAATATCCCTGGCGTCGTTGGCAGGGTTTTTCAGAGCACCCAATGACGCTGGATAATCGGATACGCCGATTACTAACGCACGCCGCTTGCCAGACTCCTGATATGTTGGTTTTGCACTCGCAACCTGTGTCACTTCAGGTTGTGTTTTTTGCTCTTGTACCAGAGAGTATATGCGGGCCAAATCGGCTTTTATTTCTTCGATTGTTCCCGCATCCACCGCCGGTTCTGCGACAGCCACCTGTTGCACAGGCTTTTGTTTTTGCACAGGTTTGCTCGCGGGTATTTGAACCTGGTCGCCATTTGAAGAAGACCGAGTAGAAGTAGATGCAGTAATAGAGGTCGAAGCAAGCTCGATGGATTGCCCTCCAATCGTTCCTGTCGTTCCCGCTATCGCGGTTTGCGGTGAATTCTTTTTCCCGAGCTTGGTATTCGCGAGCTCCCAAGACTTTTGTGCTTCTGCATCACCACCGTTTGCCGAGAGATATCTGTTACAGGCATCCAGCGCTTTTTGAGGTCTGACTCGTGCCATCTTTACACAGACCAATCGATCTGCTTTCATCGTTGCACTGTCACTTTGCATAGCTGCCTGGGTATTCGCTGCCATCCAAGCCTGCTCTTCGCTGTTTGACCGAGACTGTTTCAATTTAGTTTTGAGTGAGCTGCTCTCCTGATTGAATTTGAGAGCTAGTTCGTACACTCGTTCTGCTTTGGAAAACTCCTTGTTTCTCTGATAGAGCTTGCCGAGTCTGAGGAATGCCCGCATCTCTGTGCCGCCATAGCCTACATAGTTTTCACAGGCTTCCAAAGCTTGACTGGCACGCAAATTGATACACTCCTTAAAGGATTGATTGAGGTCTGATTTAGAAGCCCCGCTGGCTGACGCGCTCACAAGGAGTAGTGCGCCGAGGCTTGCGTAGGTAATAATGGGCTTGAACATGATCATTGCTCTTACTAAGCTTTAATAGCCGCCTCGAGAATAGCCTGAGCTAGAATCCGAATCCCGGAATCTCCAGGTGCCATCGGGCAGCCGCACCAAACCAAACAGATATCGCTGTTCAACAGGGCGATATTTTGGGTTTTCCGCAGCGAGCACTTTCGAAACATCGTCCCTTAATTGACGTAAGCCAAATTCATCCGGTGAATCCCCTATAGCCCCGCTGCCGTTCACATCTTCACCTTCCAAATTCTGAACTGCCAGTATGCGGAGTTCTCGAGCCAAGTCTTCAGCTTCTGATAAATCCGAAACGGTGTCGATCTCTTGTGCGAAGGTTTTGATCAGATCCGCACGGGCAACGATGATTTCACTATCGGTCTGGAATCTCTCTAAACCGGATTTCATATTTCCCGTTGCGTCCGCGCTCTGGATGGCGTAACCAATATGGTTTCTCGCTTCCTGAAAAGCGGAGAGAAATCGATAGTCACTTTTACCCTCGACAGTGTCATCAAGATTTCCAACGAGATCCACAATGGAAGAGGCTTTGGATTTTGCCTGCTCTAGCGATCCCTTGCGAACCATGCTTAGAGCTTCATTACTATTTCGCGCAATTTGCCTGGCAAAAGATTCCGAAGTAATAAAGAGCCCTTTTTGGCCCGGTGTATTCACCCATCCCGTAAATGCGTGACCCACATGTACATGGGAAAATGAAGGCAAAGAGGAGACGCAACCAGTGCTTGCCAGGGCAGCAAAGGCAATTAGTGATGTCCTGATTTGCTTTTTCGAATTTCTCATTGCTCTACAATTATTTGGTTAATTTGAAACCGCGACTCAATGTCAATACAAAACGGTCTCCCGCAACTGTGTAACGGTCTCTCGCATCTTTATCGGTAAAGTGATAAGTCAGCTGTACGTTCAAACGTTTCAGTTGAGGGAAAGTTTTCGCGATACCTAGTGAATAATCACTATATTCGTCGATCAGGCGGACTTCCTCATCGAGATAAAAATGTCCGGCGTGGAGCTTTAGATCAATGCCGCGGACTCTCTTGACATAACTCGCTTCGAGATACTCACCAAAGATTTCATTGCCTTCTACGTTGATCGATGCTTTCAGTCTCAACCCCCTCGCCGCCAAGCTCGCGTAAGCTTCGGTCCAGGCCAGGTCGTCATCATCGGGGGAAAAGCCGTAGCGAATCAAACCACCATCCAAAGTGAGCTGGTTGCGAAGTCGCTTATTCCAACCGAAATACACATCGTATTCCAGATCCTCATCTCCACCGACCTGGTTGTATACCGCACCAAATGGCTTATCAACACCTGAGGCCCATATACCTGCGTAAACACCACCAGGTAGCACGAGATCCAGACTGCCCTGGACAACAGGTTCTTCATCGCTCTGCGACAATCCACGAAACACGTAATCACTGGTGGCTGCCACATTGAGAAAAACCTGAGGTTTTAGTGGGCCACTTTGACTAAGTGCGTTAGACGAGAACAGTGAGGCCAGTGCAATAGCGAGAAGGGCAACCAGTGTTGAAGAGTTGGCGAGTAGGTTTTTCATCATTAATTTATTCACAATTCGCCCCCATCTCTAGCCAGCTGTCTACCGTTGATGTCCATACCGCAAGATTACTTGGAAAAGCTGTTGGTGCTGACGGGGTGCCCAAGGGTAAGCTGCCGTCCGCAATTGCCCACTTCGCCAGCTCGCTGTCAATTAAACTACTTCTTAGCGCATTCAAATCACCGCCAAATTTATTTTTGATTGCGATACAAATAGCGTTCCCACTCAATCCGGTAAAACTAAAGCTCTTGAACGGCGCTTTCCATCCTGGAGTGGTATGACAGGAAGTACAGTCTTCGGATCGTCCTAATTCAGCATGCCTTTGCGCCGTTGCATTTTCAGCGTCAAATCCATGGCAGTTCTGACAGCGTGGGCTCTGAAAGGTGGGCATCAGCATGGCGTCGAAACTGGCTGCGCTGCTACTACCTGAACCCTCTTGGACGCCACTGTCATTGCTGCAAGCCGTCAGCAGCACTGCCGCAGACAACAGCAATAATGACCTGCGGATTATTCTTATTCGCATTTCTCGCTCCTCTTATTTATGTATTTGTACATTGGCTGCCATACTCAACAACTGGTGGACATAATAGTATCAAAATCGTCTAACGATGTTGATGTGATTTATTCACCAACAACCGATCTCCTCGAAATTTCAACATCTAACGACGGATCTAAGTAGTTTATCGAGGGATATTCCGTGAAAATTTTATAAGTTATTGAAAAATAATGAAATATATAAATACGAGCCCGCCCCGATCGGTAAAAGCAAGCCCTAGTGACCTAGATCACAATCGAACTGTGACCCACGTCACATTCGTTGACACAAAACTTTTTTACACTGGCCTCGTTACTTGAAGCACGTAAGTAAAAACGTAATCGAACAAATTTTTTCAACAATTTTTAACTAAACA